>JBDKLP010000001.1:0-10004 GCA_039795575.1 Bacteroidota bacterium
CCATAATTCTTGTTTTCGGCCGAATCTGGGTGTTGTAAATCTTCTGACATAAATAGAACTGTTTTTGTTTTTATAGGGCGTTTCAAACGCATACAAACTTAAGAAAATTAAGCAGTTAGATGGTCGTTTTTGGCGGCTTTAGTTATCCCCAATTCAAGTTCTTTGTGAATTATTTCGAAGCCGAAAATGAGGCTAAAATTGGCCTTAAAATGGAAAGTTTGGAGTCCTTTAAATGACTTGTGGAATTTTAAATAGAAATGTCATTTTTGGGTCATTTAAATGAACCTTTTGGACAGCTTTGATGTTTATACATTAATTTTGTAATCATGATACAAGCCTTAGACCTTTTAAAACAAGCCAATAAACCTTCCACCTTTGCGGGAATGGCCTTGTTATGGCATAAGGATCAGCATATTCCTGGGTCCACGCAGTATAGCATTAAACGCTACTATGCACAGGATACTTGGACTACAGAAGATACGGGCATGTTTGTGTATCATTTTAATGAAACGGCTCCAAGAGAAAACTTTTTAGAGTTGCGATTTTGCATTTCAGGAAATAGATATTGCGATAATAAAGTATGTGGTAACTGTAATCAATTGCCTACTGAGGAATGCGCAGGGCCATTAAGAACGGTGGATGTTTTTTCCTTTCATTTTACTGCTACTTTTTTGCATCAGTTTTTGCACAATGTAAAATTAACTACTACAAAAGACGAAGTATTGGCATTCAAACACCCTAATGCATTTACAAAAATATTTCCTTTGAGTTTGCGTAAACGCAATACTTTGGATGCTGTGTTGAATCATAGTTATACAGGTTCTTTAGAAAATATTTTTATCAATGCCAAAATTCATGAATTGCTTTTGCAAAGCTTGGATGTAATTGTAGATGATGAAAAAGAAGAAGGCTTCACTTGTAAGTTTTTGGCAGATGATCGAGGAAGAGAAAGTATTTATCAAGCAAGAGAAATTTTATTGCAACATATTGGAGATCCCATTACCATTAAGGAATTGAGCCGTAAAGTAGCCATGAATGAATGTTACTTAAAAAAAGGCTTCAAGGAAGTTTTTGGAACCACCATTTTTGATTTTTACCAACAACAAAGAATGGAACATGCTAAGTATTTGTTGTATGAAAAAGCATTGAGTGTAACGGATGTTTCAGCCTTATTAGGGTATTCCTCTATTTCTCATTTTTCTGCTGCTTTTAAAAAGCATACAGGCTTAAAGCCTTGTGAATTGTTGAATTAATTAGCTATTTTTATTTTCTAATAAATTATTACTATGCGTCAATTATTTGCAATTGTCATTGTATTTATGTGCAGTTCCTGCGTAAATCAAACTGTTGATTTGATTGTGCACCATGCACAAATTTACACTGTGAACAATGAATTTGCTACAGCAGAAGCCATGGCAGTTCAAGACGGTAAAATTGTAGCCGTTGGTACCAATGATGAAATATTAAAAGCGTATAAATCAGATAGTTTAGTAGATGCGAAGGGAGCTGCAGTTTATCCTGGATTCATTGATGCCCATGCCCATTTTTTAGGCTATGGACAATCCTTATATGCAGTGGATTTAATGTTCGTGCCTAGTTGGGAAGAAGCGATTGCACGTGTAAAAGACTTTGCAGCAAAGCATCCTGGAAAAGGATGGATTAGAGGAAGAGGATGGGATCAAAACCGTTTCCCCGGCAAGCAATTTCCTACCAACGCCGAATTGAATAAATTTTTCCCCGATAGACCTGTATTATTAGAAAGGGTAGATGGGCATGCAAGTATTGCCAATGATTTTGCATTGCAATTGGCTGGAGTAAAACCAGGTCAAACCATTGAAGGAGGACAGTTTACGATGCAGGATGGGAAATTGACAGGTTTATTAGTGGACAATGCAGTGGGTGTGGTAGAAAGCCATGTGCCTGCAGCTACACGTAATGATTACAAGGATTGGTTCACTGCTGCGCAAGAAAATTGTTTTGCAACCGGATTAACTACGATTACAGATTGCGGATTAAGTCCTAATGATATTGATCAGATAGATGCTTTGCAAAAAAGCAATGATTTAAAAATGCGCTTGTATGTGATGTTAAGCGATAAGCCTGAATCCTATACCTCAAAATATTTTACTGGTGGCGGATATACTACCGATAGATTGTATGTAAAGGGCGTTAAAGTATATGGTGATGGGGCATTAGGAAGTAGAGGCGCTTGTTTATTACAACCTTATGCCGATAAAGCAGGCTGGTCGGGCTTTTTATTGAGTAGTCCTGCTCATTTTGATTCCATTGCCGCTAAATTAATCAATACCGATTTTCAAATGTGTACCCATGCCATTGGGGATAGTGCCAATCGAACCATTTTAAAAGTATATGCTAAATATTTAAAAGGCAAGAATGATAAACGTTGGAGAATTGAACATGCGCAAATAATTAATCCTGCTGATTTTAATTTGTTTGGAGCAAATAATATTATTCCATCAGTTCAACCAACACATGGCACAAGCGATATGTATTGGGCAGGTGATAGATTGGGTGCTGAAAGATTAAAAGGGGGCTATGCCTATAGGCAATTGTTGGAACAAAATAATTGGTTGCCACTTGGAACTGATTTTCCAGTAGAAGAAATCAATCCTTTTAAAACCTTCCTTGCGGCAGTGGCAAGACAGGATAGCAAAGGCTTTCCTGCTGGTGGCTTCCAAATGGAAAATGCATTAACACGTGAGCAAACCATTCGTGGTATGACCATTTGGGCCGCAAAGGCAAACCGTATGGAAAAACAAGTGGGTTCTTTGGAAGTAGGGAAGAAAGCGGACTTTATTATTCTTGACAAGGACTTAATGAAAGTACCTTCGGATCGTATTTTACTAGTAAAAGTAACACACACTTATATTAATGGTGAACGAGTGCACTAATAATATTTGCTTGAATTGTTTGATGTAAGGAAGATAGCATACTAACCCTCGACTCGCCCTGCGCGTAGCTCGAAGGCTCGCTCGAGTTAGTATGCTATCTTGTACAAGCTTCGACGCATTTATGATAGTTGAAGTTTATTCAATATTTTCTTCGATTGTATCAATGAGCTCCCAATTGCGGCCCTTTTTTTCAAGTACAGCTATAGATCTTCCTTGGTCAATAATATGATAATAAACAATGCATTTGTTTTTTTCTTTATTTACCAATACCAACAATGAGGTTAATTTATAAATTCCTCTATAATCAAAGGCACTTAAATTGCTCTTTTCTTTATTGATTATGATGATATGGTCACTTGATATGCTTGCCAGTTTATTTTTAAATGAAGGATGCTCGTCAATATGATTTTCGATGACATGGTTAACTTCGGTATCATCATTTATATTGAAAGCGCTTTTTATATGGCTACTCAGGAATTCATTTTTTAAATTTTGGTTTAAGCTAGATGCTGTAATTTCCGACTCAACGACAAGTTTGTATCCGCCAGAGGCTTTAAATAATACTTTAGATTGGATTGCAATAGCAAGTTGTGCAATATCTCTTTTATGATATGCTTGGCTGTGGATATTGCGGTTTGTTAGCAATATGAATAGTATGATTACAATTGGTTTTATTGATTTATATTTATAATAATTTGATAAATGGCGCATAAGTCATCTTTTGAATGATTTCTTTAAAAGTTTTTATTTAGTCTGTGTTAATTACTTATTATTCTATAGTTTCTACGATCGATTCTATAAGATCCCATCCTGTTTCTTTTTTTTCTAGTATTGCTAAAACATCGCCAGCATTAATAATATGATAATAGACAATGGCTTTGTTTTTATCTTTGTTTAATAATACGAGCAAATAATCAAACTTAGGTAATCCTTTTTTGCTTAATAATTGCAATAATATTTCCTGTTTATTTTCGTCTGTAGCATTGACAATAGAAATTTTTGGATCTTTGTATCTAAATATTAATTTCTCGTCAATATAATTTTCAATGATATGATTTATTTCAATTTCATCTTTCGTGTTAAATGCCGTTTTAATATGATTTCTTAAAAAGTTATTTTTAAGAAAATAACTTAACTCTAATTTTGTAATTTTTGGCACAACAATTACATCATATCCATTTGATCCCTCTTGTAGTATTTTTTTTTGGATAACTATTCCCAGTTGTGTAATTTGTTTCTTATTGTATGATTGGCATTGGGATTGGTTATTAAAAAGCATTATCAAAATTGCCAATAATGTGGGTTTTAATAAGCATTTTAATTTTAAGGTTGCTTGTGTTTTCATAAATTTATTTACATTTTCCAGGAAATATTCTATTGCCTGCTGTGCCTCCTTTCCAATAATCATCAGCAATTGCACTATAAATGTCTCGCATGCTGCTTGGCAAATTATCCCAGGCATCTACTAGTCCTATATAATCCAATCCTGACCAACTTAATGCTGCTGCAACATCATCTGATAGGCTAAATAAGTTCTTTAATGATTTAGATAAATCGTCAATATATACATTTGCAATTTCATTATGTTGATCTACACTCTTAAGTGAAAATCCTTCAGTAATCAACAGTGCATGTAATGATTCGTGCATTATTGTTTTTGCCACAAATTCTTCAGAGGAGTAGCCAAGAGTTTGTGTGTTAAGGTATATGTTTATATAACGTATTCCGTCTGCGCCAGTGGTTATTTCGGGATCTGTATAGCCATTTCTGATTTTATTGTTAACCATTGGCAATGAACTGTCGTGTACATTGATGGCAAAATAGCCATAGTCTCCAAATTGATTTTTTGCAAGAATTGAAGTAATCGATGTAACAGTCGAAAACACTTTATTAAGCACTTTATTTAAACAAAGGTCATTGACGTTATTCCATACTCTTACTTGCATAGGCAAAACACTTGTGTCTGATGACGCCCCAGCACCTCCTCCGCCGCAATTTGATCGAATATATTCTGTGCCATTTTTAATTCCAATAGAAGCAGATTGACATTCGTCATTACATACCATATACGTATAATCTAAAGTTACGGAACCATCACTCCAAACTGTAAAATGCCCCCATGGTTCACATTCCATATTTGATTTTATACTGTTAGATTTAATGTTTGACTTTCCGATATTTTTATTAGGTGAAATATAACTATGAGATTTTATTTTATTATCCCAAATGGTATAATCATAAAGAAATTTATTATAAATAGAAAATGCTGTAATAGAGCCGTTAAACTCAAATGGGATATCTTTTTGTAGCACAACTTTTTCATAGTAGGCTTGAACACCTTTAACTTGAGTACTATTTGCACTTGTTGCTAAACTAACTACTCTTACAATATTGCCACTATCTATTTTTGAATGCTGATTGTCATAAAAATATTCAATTCCAATTGGAGAGTGTATAATAGGAACATATACAATCGTTTTTCCATTCGAGGCAATTGCTTGTTTTGCCATATCCCAATTCGCGTTTAATAATAAGGAATCAATGCTATTTTGTTCGCCAATACTTTTTCCATTTTTCTGAATAGTCATCCAATCTTTAATGGTTTATATCGTATTTTGATTGACACCTTCAATAAAACTAGTAGCGTGAATGTCTTTTTTGCATCCTAAAAATAGAAAGGTTATAGTAAATGAAAAAAATAATAAAACTAAAGACTTTTTCAAATTTATCATATTAATTACAATTAAGAATATTATCTATGAAATAAGAATGCCAAGTGCGCTTTTCTATTCTTCAATTGCCTATATATTTTACTAATCTACCTAAAATTAAGGGTAATTTAGAATTAAGTATATTCGAATCTTTTCTAAGAATTTATAAAGTTTTACCAATTTGCTCTAAACCAATTGTTTGTGAGGGTGTTATTTGAAAATAACTGAAAACAAATTTGAAAGGGTGGTGTGTATTAGAATTTTCCTACCTATAGGGTACAATAAAAAAAAGAAAGCATACTAATTCTTGCGAGCCTTCGAGCTACGCGCAGGGCGAGTCGAGGGTTAGTATGCTTTCTTGTACTTATAATTTAAGAAGAACGAGTTATAGTCCCACCATATCCTTAGGCACCACCCATGCATCAAATTCTTCTGGGGTTACATATCCTAATTTAACGGCCATTTCTTTTAATGTTGTTCCTTCTTTGTGTGCTTTTTGAGCAATCTCGGCTGATTTATAATAACCAATTTTCGTATTTAAAGAAGTCACCAACATTAAGCTATTGTTTACATGCTTGTTGATATTTTCTTCGATAGGAGCTAAGCCAATCGCACATTTTTCGTTGAAACTCATACAGCCATCTCCAATTAATCTTGCGCTGTGTAAGAAATTGTAAATCATTACTGGTTTGAATACATTTAATTCAAAATGTCCCATGGAACCACCTACATTAATAGCTACGTCATTGCCCATTACTTGCGCAGCAATCATAGTCAAGGCCTCAGACTGAGTAGGGTTTACTTTACCTGGCATAATAGAAGATCCAGGTTCATTGTCTGGAATGAAAATTTCACCAATTCCAGATCTTGGTCCTGATGACAACATACGCACATCATTTGCAATCTTCATTAAGCTCACTGCAACTGTTTTTAGAGCACCATGAGATTCAACGATGGCGTCATGTGCTGCCAATGCTTCAAATTTATTTTCGGCAGTTACAAATGGCAAGCCCGTTAAGTTAGCAATATGTTTAGCTACATTTTCAGCATAACCTTTTGGCGTGTTGATGCCAGTTCCAACCGCTGTACCACCCAATGCCAATTCGCTTAAATGTGCCAATGTATTTTCAATGGCTTTTAAACCATGTTTTAATTGACTCGCATAGCCACTAATTTCTTGTCCTAAGGTAAGTGGGGTAGCATCCATAAAATGCGTACGTCCAATTTTTACAATATGCATAAACTCAGCACTCTTTGCGTCCAAAGTATTTTTCAAAGTAGTGATACCTGGAATGGTTACTTCTTTTAAAATTTGGTATGCCGCAATATGCATGGCTGTTGGGAAAGTATCATTAGAAGATTGAGATTTGTTTACATCATCATTTGGATGAATAAACTTTTCTTTATCGGTTAAACTTCCGCCATTAATAACGTGTGCACGATAAGCAATTACTTCGTTCATGTTCATATTGCTTTGAGTGCCACTACCTGTTTGCCATACTACTAAAGGGAACTGATCATCTAATTTACCTGCTAATATTTCATCACACACTTGTCCAATTAAATCACATTTTTCTTTAGGTAATACACCGGCATCAAAGTTGGTTAATGCAGCTGCTTTTTTCAAATACGCAAATGCACGAATAATTTCTTTCGGCATTCTGTTAATGTCTTGTGCTATTTTGAAATTCTCAATACTTCTTTGTGTTTGAGCACCCCAATAAACATGTGAAGGAACTTTTACTTCACCCATTGTGTCTTTCTCAATTCTGTATTCCATAATTGCAATAATTTAGTAGCGCAAAGGTAAGGCACCCTGCGAAAAAATAAACTTTAATAATGTATTTATGACGGGAATCAGTGGCCTTTAAAATGGGGCTTTCTTTTTTCTTTAAACGCAGTAATTCCTTCCTTGGCATCTTCACTTGCAAAACAAGCACCAAATAAATGGGCTTCCACCTCATAGCCATTTACATTTTCGTCCCAAACAGCGTTGATCGCTTTGATAGAATTGCCAACAGCAATAGATGATTTTTCATGCACTACCCTTAAAATGGAGAAGGCTTTATCTAATAATTCGGTGGGAGGAACTACATAATTTACCAAACCATAGTTCATGGCCTGTGTGGCATTGATGGTTTTACCCGTAATGATTAATTCCATGGCGCGGCCCTTGCCCACACGTTGGGTTAATCGTTGAGATCCTCCATACCCTACCATGATGCCCAAATTCACTTCGGGTTGTCCAAATACGGCTGTTTCTGAAGCAATAATAAAATGACAGCTCATCGCCAATTCACAACCACCACCTAATGCAAAACCATTCACACAAGCTACAATGGGTTTGGGAGATTGTTCAATTTTAGCAAATACGGCCTGGCCTTTTTTCGCCACTTCAATGGCTTGGTCTTGGGTAAGGGATTCAAATTCTTTAATATCTGCACCTGCTACAAAGCTTTTTAAACCAGCGCCTGTAATGACTACGCTTTTAATTTCAGGGAATTTATATACACGATCCAGGACCGCATCTAAATCGGCCATCACTTGTTTGTTCAATGCATTTAATGAATCGGGACGATTAATGGTAATGATCAAAGTATGATCTTCCATCTTAGTAAATAAAGTTTGGAAAGACATATGCTAGCATTTAAAAATGAATAATCAATTTCAACAAAGCGAATACAACGAGCCTGTTATTTTCTATGCTTAGCCACCCAATTTTTAATATAGTCTGCAATGTCTGCTGTGTTGGCTCCTGGACTAAACAAATTGCCAATGCCCATGGCAGTTAGCTTTGCACTGTCTTCTTCAGGGATGATACCACCTCCTGTAAGCAATGTATTGCTAAGGCCTTTTTCTTGCATCAATTGATAAACTTTAGGAAAAACAGTCATGTGCGCCCCCGATAAAATACTAATTCCAATCGCATCCACATCTTCTTGTAATGCTGCCTGAACCACCATTTCGGGACTTTGACGAAGCCCTGTGTAAATCACTTCCATGCCTGCATCTCTTAGTGCAGTGGCAATTACTTTGGCGCCTCGGTCATGGCCATCAAGGCCTACTTTTGCTACTAATACTCTAATGGGTTGGTCTGCGCTCATTCGGATAGATTTAAGCATCCTTTGTTCCTACAAGGTACAATATTTTATGCCAACAATTGCAAGCTTTTTTCAATTCTTGCTACCGTATCTTTTAATTCAATTGCTTCTACAATTTCAAAAACACCTGGACCAAATTTGCCGCCCACCAACATGATTCTAAATGGCAACATCAATTCTCCAGGTTTAAGTTCGTGTTGGGTTACGAGTGCTTTGAACTCGTCCTCTAATTCCATTGCAGGGGCAGTAAGGATTCCAGCTTCAATTTTTCTTTTATAAAGTATTGCCAATTCCTCAAAAAAGCTTTGCTTTTTTGCTTCCCATTTAGGTGCGATACTTGCAGTATCAATAGTGGTAGGTGCAGTAAAAAAGAAACTACTTTGTGCAACAAATTCAGGCAATAAATGACAACGTTCTTTTACGAGTCCAATCACTTTTACCAAATAAGCTGGATCGTGTATTTCAATTTTTGCTTCATCAAAATAAGGCCTTACTAATGGAGCTAATTTTTCATTTTCTGTTTTTTTAATCCACTCTGCATTGAACCATTTTGCTTTTTCATAATCAAATTTAGCGCCTCCTTTATGTACTCTTTCTAATGAGAATCCAGCAATCAATTCATCCATGCTGTAAATTTCTTTATCGGTGCCATCATTCCAACCCAACATGGCTAATAAGTTTACAAAAGCTTCTGGCAAGAAACCTCTTTCTTTAAATCCAATGGTTGTCGTGTTGGTATTTGGATCGGTCCAATCCATTGCAAATACTGGAAAGCCTAATCGTTCGCCATCGCGTTTACTCAATTTCCCATTTCCATCAGGCTTTAGTATTAATGGGAGATGGGCCCATTTTGGCATCTGATCTAATCCAAATAAATACTTCCATAATAATACATGCACCGGTGCGCTTGGCAACCATTCTTCTCCTCTAAATGCATGGGTGATTTTCATTAAATGATCGTCCACAACAACCGCCAAATGGTAAGTAGGCATGCCGTCGGCCTTTAATAATACTTTGTCATCTACCATATTGGTATCAAAACTCACATGTCCTCTAATTACATCTTCTAAACTCACTTCCTCGTTTTCAGGAACCTTTATACGAATAACATGTGGCGTATTATTTTTCAATAATTCCGCTACCTCATCCGCGCCCAATGAAATTGAATTTCTCATTTCCATTCTAAAAGCGCGACTGTATTGAAAGTTCGGTACTTCTTTTCTTTTCGCATCCAATTCCTCGGGTGTGTCAAATGCATAATAAGCATTGCCTTGCTCAAT
>JBDKLP010000002.1:0-3964 GCA_039795575.1 Bacteroidota bacterium
TGTGTTTGGGGAATTGGTTCCTGGTAATGTTGGTAAGTATATTGGCTATAAAATTGTTGCTAAGTGGATGCAATTAAAGCCACAAAAGTCAATAAGCATGGAAGCTTTATTGCAAAAAACAACGGATGAAATATTTACAGAAGCAAGCTATGCTCCTTAAATAAATGGAAAGCGATAGTAAGTGATTATAGGAGCATTGAAATTACCTAAAGAAAACTAATTTAATTTGACTAGGGCTACTAACTTAAATGCGGGGATATTCACCTGAATGTTTTCCTTGTTCTCGACATTTTCCATGGTATAAAAACCTTGCATTTTCCCAATTTCGCTTTTTAAATGACATCCACTTACATATTGGTAATGTTTGCCTGGCATAATTAAAGGTTGAACTCCAACAACCCCCTCACCTTCTACAATTCTTTGTTCACCATTGCTGTCAAAAACTTCCCAGAAGCGTCTCAATAATTTAACAGGAAATGAATTATGGTTCTCAATAGTAATGCGATAAGCAAACATATGCTCATTTTGCAATGGATTGCTATAATCCTTTTGATAAAAGGTCTCAATACTTACTTCAACGCCTTCTGAAATTTTAGAAACCATGGTTGGCTCATCTAATTGTATACTGCAGAGGATACTGCGGGATAAAAGTACCAAAAATTTACACCAGTGGCGTAAAAAAAACGCCAATTTTTTTATAAGACCCTTAATGTCATGTACCTTTGCGCAAACGTATGCGTTATATAAAATCAAACGCATTTTTTACCTAAAAATTGACTAAAATGAAGATCGCAGTTGCTAAAGGAGATGGTATTGGACCAGAAATTATGGAAGCAGTCATTCATGTTTTTAATGCTGCCAAAGTGCCATTAGCGTATCAGTTTGTGGACATGGGGAAATGGGTTTTTGACAAGGGTTTTAGCAATGGTATGACCCCAGAGGCAAAAGCGACGATCGAAGATTTGGGAATATTATTTAAAGGGCCCATGGAGACACCCAAGGGAACTGGTGTTAAAAGTGTAAATGTAACTGCTAGAAAAACATGGAATACCTACGCAAATGACAGACATTTTCAAACATTAAGTGGAGTAGATACTGTTTTTAGTAAAGCCGGAATAAAAATTAATTTAACGATTGTAAGAGAAAATATTGAAGATACATACGGAGGTGTTGAGCATATGCTTACTCAGGATGTTGCATTAGGACGTCGATTTATTACAAGACCAGGCAGTGAGCAAGTGATTAGATATGCTTTTGAGATGGCTAAGAAAAAAGGAGCTAAAAGAGTGACTTGTGGACATAAGGCAAACATCATGAAATTAACAGATGGTTTGTTTTTAGAAGTATTTAAGGAGGTTGCTAAGGAATACCCAGAGCTTAATGCAGATGATATCATTGTGGATGATTTATGTATGAAATTAGTAAGTCGTCCAGAAACTTTTGATGTGATTGTATTGACCAATTTACAAGGTGATATTGTGAGTGACTTATGTGCTGGATTAGTTGGTGGGCTTGGTTTTGCGCCATCTGCTAATATTGGAGATCATATTTCCATTTTTGAGGCTGTTCATGGAACTGCACCTGATATTGCTGGAAAAAATATTGCCAATCCAACCTCACTATTATTAAGTGGATTAAGTATGTTGCGTCATTTAGGTTTAATGGAACATGCGGTGAAGATTGAAAATGCATTGCTTTATACTTTAGAATCAGGAATACACACGGGAGACTTTGGTAACAAGTCAATTCCATCTGTAAACACGACTCAATTTGCGCAAGCAATTATTGATAATTTTGGCAAGCAGCCAAAGACCAATGCAAGACCTCAATTAAATAATTTTGAGTTTATACCAACGAATAGTAAAATTGCTGTTAACCCAATCTTAGAGGGAAGCCAAAAAGACGAACGCAAAATTGTTGGAGCAGACTTTTTTATTGAAAGTAATTTACAACCAGATGCAATTGCTCAAATAGCGCATAAGCATGAAACGGAAAATCTGAAATTAATCATCATATCAAATAGGGGTACACAAGTATGGCCTAGCGGATCGGTTTATACCAATTTGGTGAATCAATTCTGTTTGCGTTTTGAAACAACTGAGGCGCATTATCTTGCTCAAAAAGACATTATCCAATTGTATAGCTCATTGTCTAACGATTTTTCAATTAGCTCCCTTGAAACCTTAAACATGTGGGCTGGCAAAAAAGGCTATAGCTTGGCACAAGGCCAATAAAAACCGCTAGGTTTAAATTAGCGGCATCGTTTTCGGAGAAATGCTTTGGTTTTACCCCCATTTGCTCAAAAATTGCCAATATGGGTGGGAAAAAAACCAATTTTGATGTATTTTCACGGCTCAATTACAAAACAGCCTTTTACCTATGGCAGAAGTTATATTAATGCCTCGCTTAAGCGATACCATGACCGAAGGAGTTATTGCTGCTTGGCATAAAAAAGTGGGCGATACCGTGAAAAAAGGCGACTTATTAGCCGAGATTGAAACGGATAAAGCAACAATGGAATTAGAAAGTTACCAAGATGGGGTCCTTTTACATATTGGAACTCCTCGTGGTGGTAAATTACAAGTAAATGACTTGCTTGCTATTTTTGGTAAGGAAGGTGAAGATATTAGTGCATTAATTAGTGGTGCAAATATTGCTCCAGCTGCAGCTACTGCTCCAGTTGAAAGTCCTGCTGCTACAGCAGCCCCTGCAGCACCTGCTGCGAGTGGCGTTGATTACACCAAAATGGAAGAAGTAGTTTTAATGCCACGTTTGAGTGATACCATGACAGAAGGGGTGATTGCGGGATGGCAAAAGAAAGTGGGTGATACAGTGAAGAAAGGAGAAGTGTTAGCAGATATCGAAACAGATAAAGCTACCATGGAATTAGAATCTTATAAGGATGGCGTTTTATTATATCAAGGTGCTCAAAAAGGTGAAAAGATTTTAGTAAATGACTTATTATGTATTATTGGTCAAGCCGGAATGGATATTGATGCAATAGTAAATGGATTAAAAAGTGGTGCTACAACTTCGGCTGCACCTGCTGCGGCTCCTGCAACATCACAAGCTGCTCCTGCGCCAGTTGCAACATCGTCTCCATCGGCTGCACCTGCTGCGGCTCCTGCACAAGTTGTGAATGAAGGACGCATTTTTGCTTCTCCATTAGCAAAGAAAATTGCACAAGAAAAAGGAATTGATTTAAAATATGTGAAGGGTACTGGTGAGAATGGAAGAATCACAAGAACAGATTTGGAGAGCTATACCCCTGCAGCACCTGCTGCAAGTGCTACTGGATCAGCAGCAGCTACAAGCTTTGCGCCAGCTGGTACTGTGAGCTTTGTGGATACGCCGGTTTCACAAATGCGTAAAGTAATTGCAAAGCGCTTAAGCGAAAGCTTATTTACTGCGCCGCATTTTTACTTGACCATGAAAATTAATATGGACGCTGCTATCAAAGCACGTACTTTATTAAATGAAAATGCAACTACTAAGATTAGCTTTAATGATATGATTGTGAAAGCAACTGCATTGTCATTAAAACAACATCCAAAAGTAAACAGTAGTTGGATGGGAGATTTTATTAGAGAAAATCATCACGTAAATATTGGTATTGCAGTAGCAGTAGACGAAGGTTTATTAGTGCCTGTATTACGTTTTGCAGATAGCTTGAGCTTATCACAAATTAGCGGTAACGTAAAAGAATTTGCAAAGAAAGCAAAAGATAAAAAATTACAACCTGCAGATTGGGAAGGAAGTACATTCACAATTTCTAATTTAGGTATGTTTGGTATTGACCAATTCACTGCAATTATCAATCCTCCAGATGCTTGTATTTTAGCGGTAGGTGGAATTGCACAAGAGCCAGTTGTAAAAGGTGGTCAAGTAGTTCCAGGCAATGTGATGAATGTGACTTTAAGTTGTGACCACCGTGTAGTGGATGGAGCAACAGGAGCTGCCTTCT
>JBDKLP010000003.1:0-9390 GCA_039795575.1 Bacteroidota bacterium
AAGCGTTTGATGCAAGCGTCAGGTGTTACAAGTGGAGTGGTAAATGCTTCGGGCGATTTAACTACTTGGGGTTTGATGCCAGATGGTACAAAATGGACCATTGGGATTGTGCATCCCGAAATGGCAAATACGGCATTCTCTTATTTATCGGTGAGTGATATGGCGGTTGCTACTTCGGGTAATTATGAAAAATTCATTCTCATTGATGGAAAGAAATATTCCCATACGATTCATCCCAAAACAGGTTTGCCAGTGACGGGTATTAAAAGTGTAACCATTGTATCCACCAATGCAGAAATTGCCGACGCCATGGCCACTCCTGTAATGATTATGGGGATTGAAGCAGGCTTGCATATGATTGATCAAATTAAAGACATTGAAGCGATTGTAATTGACGACCAGGATTTTTTATATACTTCTAAAAACATTTTGTTGACAAAATAAAAATTTGCCCATGTTTAAAAAACAAACAGCCATTTTGATGTTAAGCCTGGTACTCATGTCGAGTGCCTGTGTAACAGTAAAGGAATATCAAAAAAACAAATTGAACGATGCAGAAATGGCATTGTCATCAAGAAGGGTGGAAAAAAATGAAATGAATTTTCAATCCTATAAAGAGGGAGCAGCGGGTGCCAACGGAGGAAAAACCGGTGGTGGTTGTGGCTGTAACTAAACGCATTCATTTTTAAAAATAGTACATGAAAAAATTATCCCTTACATTAATAGGCCTTTATTTATTATTTCTACACGGATTTTCACAAACTGCCAAGCAGTATGAAAATATCTTTTTGTCCAAACCATTAAAACTAGAGGAAGTTAATTTGGTATCAAGTTATTATTCTCAAAACGGATCCCACTCAGCAGTTACAGGAGGAGGTACGAGTATCTTACATTCTTCAACAAAGAATGATACATTGAATGGATCGGAGCGATTAACAGATATTGCGAATATGATTGAGTTGAAATTGGTGGGCTATGGCGAAACGGGCAACAAACATACAATTCTTGCAGGATTGGGCATTGATCACCATACCGCAGCTTCGCAAAAATATATTAGTTCCAGTGGTGCTTCTAGCCCTAATGGAACCAGGGTGTATCCATCCTTAAATTGGACGGTTGAAAATACCGACAATGGTACTGAATTTGGATTGGGCACATATTATTCCCATGAGTACAATTACAATTCATTCGCACTAGATGCGCATGTGGGTTATAAAAACAAAACAGGTGGAGAGTTGGGCTTTAAGGTTTCGGCCTATTTTGATAAAGTAAAATTAATTTATCCAACTGACGATACCCTTACAGCACATTTTGTATTGCCGAATACCATTACACCCTATGATGATATCGTCATTAAAACCAATGCCAGTAGAAGTTCAGGTGGCGGATATGTTTATAGTGGTGGAGGTGGAAGCGAATCGGTGGAAGTGCCTTCCTTACCACGCAATACCTATACCGCTTCATTAACCTATTCGCAAGTAATTAATAAACTCGTACAAGCAGCTTTGCTATTGGATTTGGTAAAGCAGGATGGCTATTTGAGTTTGCCTTTTCACCGTGTGATTATGAATAATGGTACTGAAAAAATTGAAACCCTGCCGAGTAGTAGAACTAAAATTCCAATTGGGTTTAGACTTAATTATTTTGCGTCTGATGATTTAATTGTAAGGTCGTATTATAGATATTATACCGATGATTGGGGTTTAACAGCCCATACGGCAAGTATTGAATTGCCTTATAAAATCACGCCTTTCATGTCCATCTCTCCTTTTTATAGATACTATACACAAAGCGCCACCAAATATTTTGCACCCATTGGAGTACATGCGGCTACTGAACAATACTTTACTAGCAACTATGCATCTTCGGCATTTAATAGTCATTTCTTTGGCCTTGGTTTTAGAACAGCTCCGCCCGATGGCATCGCCAACACACATCTATCTGCGATGGAAATTCGATATGGCCATTATAGTCAATCCACCGATTTAAATTCCAATGTAATTTCATTGCACTTTACATTAAAATAATTTTTCAAAAATAAGCGCTTAAGGGCGAACCCAAAATGGGTTCGCCCTTTTGTTTTAAATTAGTTCGTACATTTAAACATAATAATAAATGCATGAAGAAGGTTTTTGTAAGTGGTTGTTTTGACTTATTGCATAGTGGGCATATAGCATTTTTGGAACAAGCGGCTCGCTATGGTGATTTATATGTATGCATTGGATCGGACAATACCATATTTGATTTAAAAGGGCGTTACCCGATTATTACGCAGGAGGAACGACGCTATATGCTCCAAGCTTTAAAGTGTGTGCATGTATGCAAGATTAATAAGGGTTCGGGCATCTTAGACTTTCAGGAAGAACTTAAAAGCATTCAGCCGGACATCTTTGTAGTAAATGAAGATGGCAATACCCCTGCGAAAGCCGCGCTATGTGCTTCAATGGGCATTGAGTACAAAGTGTTGGAACGCATTCCTACAGAGGGTTTACCTGCTAGATCCACCACAAGTTTAAGAACCAACTCCATTATTCCTTTTAGAATAGATTTGGCTGGAGGTTGGTTGGACCAGCCTTATGTGAACCAATTGTATCCTGGCCCAGTACTTACCATTTCCATAGAACCCACCATTGAATTCAATAATCGCAGCGGCATGTCAAGCAGCACACGCAATAAGGCTATTGAATTGTGGAAGGCACAATTACCCGAAGGGGACTTAGAGCAGTTGGCTAAAATTTTATTCAGTTTTGAAAATCCTCCGGGCACTAAAAATGTAGCTGGTTCTCAAGATGCATTGGGAATTGTAATGCCCGGATTGAATAAATTGAATTACAATGCTTCTTATTGGCCAGAAAGTATCAATGCGGTGCATGATGAAGCGATTCTTTCTTTTTTAGAGCAATATTTGTATTTAATTCCATTGGATCCTCGACACAACACTTATGATGTGTTAAGCAATACCCATATTACTGAAAAAGGTGCACAAGCATTGGCCCTTGCTGCAGCCGATTGTTGGACAGCTATTTTGGCCCAAGATATTATTGGCTTTGGAAAAGCTTTTACTGCATCCTTTCAAGCGCAAATCAAAATGTTTCCCAATATGGTAGATGCTGTTTTGATGAAAACTATTAGAGAATTAAGCAGTAATGCTTTAGGATATAAGCTTTCAGGTGCAGGTGGTGGAGGTTATTTAATATTAGTGAGTGAAAAGCCAATTGCCAATGCCATTCAAATAAAAATTCGTCGAAAAAATTTAATCTAATGAGATACTGCCTGGCACTTGATTTAAAAAACGATCCACAACTCATTGCGGCCTATGATGAATACCATCGTTCAGTTTGGCCCGAAGTGCTTGCTTCTATAAAGGATGCGGGCATTCAGCAATTAGAAATTTATAGAGTTAGCAATCGCTTGTTTATGATTATAGAAGCGCCAGCTGATTTTAGTTTTGAGCAAAAAGCCGCTATGGATACAAAAAATGAAATTGTACAACAATGGGAACAAACCATGTGGGACTATCAACTAGCATTGCCCATTGCCAAGCCTGGTGAAAAGTGGGTGTTGATGGAAAAAATATTTTCGCTTTAATGAGGAAGCTTGTCTTTTAATAATCCATAAGTCCATGTGCCAGCGACTGCACTTGAAATTACAATAAGTCCTGCTTCCATACCCGCTCCTAATTGTGCAAATAAGGGTCCTGGACAAGCACCAGTCATGGCCCAGCCCAATCCAAACAATAACCCTCCAATGATTTGACCTTTGTCGAATTTTTTTGGCACAATGACAATGGACTCTCCTTGTATAGTTTTGATTTTGAATTTTTTGATTGTGAAAACAGAAAGCATGCCCACAGTTACAGCCGTGCCAATGATTCCATACATGTGAAAACTTTCCAGTCTAAACATTTCTTGAATACGATACCAAGAAATGATTTCTGCTTTTACAAAAACAATACCAAACAACATTCCAACTATACTATACTTGAGTAAACTTACAAAACCTTCTTTGTGTTCAGAATGATTGATACATGCTGAAGTTTCATCCAGTGGTTGATTATTTTGTGTGGACATAAAATTAAATTAATTGTAAAATAAATGGAAGCAATAACTGCGTCATGATAAACCCTCCAATCATAAAGCTAATGGTTGCAATGAGTGATGGCCATTGTAAATTACTCAATCCCATTATGGCATGTCCCGAAGTACATCCATTGGCATATCGAGTTCCAAATCCCACTAAAAATCCACCACCCACCATCATAATCCATCCTCTTAAAGTTCCCAAAGCAGCAAAACTAAAAATCTCCTTTGGCTGAAAATTGTTCGTGTTTTTAAAATTCCAAGAAGTTAAATTGGACTGTAAATCTTTATGAATTAAAATGGGGTTCGGATTTTTTAAAAAATGATTGGCAAGGTAAGCGCCTAAAATAATGCCGCCTACAAAAAATAAATTCCAGCTTTCTTTTTTCCAGTTGTAATTAAAAAATGGAATGCCAGCAGGAACGCAGGCTGCACAGATATGTCTCAAATTAGAAGAAATCCCAAATGTTTTATTTCCAATTAATAATAATGCGGGAACAATTAGTCCAATCAATAAGCCGGCAATATACCATGGCCAAGGCGCAGACAGGGTTTTAATAATAGATGCCATTCAAATTCTTTTAGTCTACAAATATAGTAGATTATTGTGAATTTGTGGCCATTGAATAAGTAGTATGGGTTTAGGCAATCACTTGTTCAAACAAAATAATGAGGGACATGGCCAAAACAAACCAGCCGAATCCTTTTTTCAATTTAGCTCCATCCATTTTTTTGTTGAGATAGTTTCCAGTAATAATACCTGCAGTGGCTAATACTATAATGCTTAATAAAAATGACCAGTTTACTGTAACATGAATTAAGTCGCCACCAAATCCAACCAATGATTTTATAGTAATAATAAATAAAGAGGATGCAATGGCTTTTTTCATGGGTAGTTTTCCTAATAGCACCAAGGCTGGAATAATTAAAAATCCACCACCTGCGCCCACAATTCCCGTAACAAGCCCTTCTAAAAATCCTACACCAACCAAGGACAAGCCATAAACCGGCAATTGACCTTCTACTTCTTTTTTATTTTTTCCAAAAATCATAGATAAGGAAGATGCCAACATGAGTAATGCAAAAAACGTCATGATAAAACTGGCTTTGCTAATTTCGGTGTTGGGTAATAGAAAAAAATGAGCGGGAATGGCGTGCAAAATAAATTTTCTGGATACAAACACACCTAGCATTGAAGGCAGACCAAATTGCAAAATTATGCGTAGGTCCAATAATTTTTGTCTTAATCTTGAAATCACTCCTGCAATACTACTAACGCCAACTATACAAAGAGAATAGGTAGTAGCTAAAATGGGATCTACATGAAATAAATACACCAATACGGGTACAGTAAGAATTGAGCCACCACTTCCAATCAAACCAAGAGAAATTCCAATTAATATAGCAGCGGCATAACCCAAAATTTCCATGTCTTAAATTTTAGCAAACATCTCGTTAATGGGTTACAATTTATGTACTATTTGTCACTTAATGTATAATTTTGAGTAAAAGTGATTTTTGTCACGCATTAAATAGTTTTTTAAACAGATCTTTAAACAGATTTATTTAAATTCAATTCATGAAAATAGAGCAAATATATACAGGCTGTTTGGCACAGGGTGCTTATTATATTATGAGTGAAGGTGAAGTAGCGATCATTGATCCGTTGAGAGAGGTAGATGCCTATATTCAAAAAGCAGCAGTTGATAAAGCAAAAATTAAATACGTTTTAGAAACGCATTTTCATGCCGATTTTGTTTCAGGACATTTGGACCTTGCTAAAAAAACGGGCGCTCAAATTGTATATGGGCCTATGGCTGCTCCTGCTTTTGAATTCTATGCAGCAAAAGATGGGGAATATCTTAGTTTGGGAAAAGTAAAAATAAAAGTAATCCATACTCCAGGTCACACAATGGAAAGTACATGTTATTTGTTGATGGATGAAAATGGAAAAGAAACCGCATTGTTTAGTGGAGACACTTTATTTATTGGTGATGTAGGCAGACCCGATTTGGCGCAAAAAGTAAAAGCAGAATTGACTCAAGATATTTTAGCTGCGCATTTATATGATTCCTTGCGCAATAAAATCATGCCGCTTTCGGATAATATTATTATTTATCCAGCACATGGCGCAGGTAGTGCTTGTGGTAAAAAAATGAGTAAGGAAACACAGGATACATTAGGCAATCAAAAAGCAACCAATTATGCCTTAGCTCCTAATATGACTAAGGAAGCATTTATTGAAGCAGTACTAGATGGTTTGGTTGCACCTCCGGGTTATTTTCCATTAAACGTGATGATGAATATTCAAGGCTATGATAGCATTGACGAAGTGTTGGCAAGAGGTCAACATGCATTGAGCCCAGCCGATTTTGAAGCGGCAGCGAATGAAACCAATGCATTGATTTTAGATACCCGCGATGCACAAGCATTTGCTCAAGGATTTATTCCTAACGCAATCAATATTGGCATTGATGGAAGTTTTGCGCCCTGGGTTGGTGCTATGATTCCCGATATTAAACAAACTATTTTATTGGTAACAGAGGAGGGTCGTGAATTAGAAGTAATCACAAGACTGGCTCGTGTAGGTTATGATTATACCATTGGCTATTTAGCTGGTGGAATGAATGCATGGAAAGCCGCAGGCAAGGAATTGGATCATATACAATCTATTTCAGCCAATGAATTGGCTGACCAACAACAAACTGCACCTGGTACTTTAATTGTTGATGTGCGCAAAGCTTCTGAATACAAAAGTGAACACATTAAGGATGTGCTGAATGCCCCACTCGATTTTATTAACGAAAGCATGGCCAAGTTGGATAAGGATAAAACCTATTTTGTGCATTGTGCAGGCGGTTACCGTTCCATGGTATTTATTTCTATTTTAAAGGCACGTGGTTACGATCACTTAATTGATGTAAAGGGCGGATTTAAAGAGATCAAAGCAACCGACCGCTTTAAAATCACAGCTTATAAGGCACCTACAAGTTTGTTATTGTAATGGCTAAGCACTAAATAAATCTTATATTGAGTTATACTTTGAACAGATAACCTCATATAGTTTTAGTCATGAAAAATATTTTTTTCTTCTTATTTTTTTTAGCAAGCAATTTACTTGTTAATGCACAGTTCCCCAATGCGTATTCCCCGGCAACCTTTAATGACACCGGCCGTTTAGCGCGTATACAAAAAGCCATTCCGGTGATTGAAAAAATGTATAAAGACTATGCACTGGCCAATCATTTTCCTGGTTATGCTTATGGGATAGTGGTAGATGGACAATTAATGTATAAGGGAGCACAGGGCTATGCGAATTTGGAAGAAAAAATACCGGCTACTACCAACTCTATGTTTAGGATTGCCTCCATGTCCAAAAGTTTTACCTCAATGGCCATACTACAACTAAGAGATGCAGGAAAATTAAAATTAGACGACCCTGTTGAAAAATACATCCCCGCACTAAAAGGACAAGGGCTTACACTAGACGCAGCCCCCATTACCATTCGACATTTAATGAGCCATAGCGCAGGATTTCCAGAGGACAATCCTTGGGGAGACCGACAGCTAGCCGATTCGGAAAAAGACTTATTGGATTTGATTCAACATAAAATTTCATTTTCTAATACATCAGGAACGGAATACGAATATAGCAATTTGGGTTTTGCAATGTTGGGTTATATTATTCATAAGGTTTCGGGTTTGCCCTATGATGTATATATTCAAAAAAACATTTTACAGCCATTGGGCATGAGCAGTACTACTTATGAATATACCACCATCCCCCAAAAAGTATTTGCTTATGGATATCGCTATATTTATAATGATTGGAGAAGAGAGCAGCCGCTAAAAGATGGCATTTATGGTGCCATGGGCGGAATGATTACTAGTATAGATCAGTTTGGAAAATATGTTGCAATGCATGAAGCTGCATGGCCAGAGCGCAATGACAAAGAAATTTTTCCAGTAAAGCGCAGTACGATTCGAGAAATGCATCAGCCTGCTCGATTTATTGGTTTGAATCCTAATTATATATTGCCAAGTGGCAAAAAAATTGCCACCACAACAAGTTATACCTATGGATTAAATTGGATGATGGATGCAGACCATAAAAAAAGTATTGGCCATAGTGGTGGATTGCCTGGATTTGGCAGCAATTGGCGTTTTTTACCCGATTATGGAATTGGAGTTGTTCTTTTTGCCAATGTAACTTATGCGCCAACTTCTGTAATTAATATTGCAGTATTGGACACCTTGGTTCAATTGGCTCAGCTAAAACCAAGGCAAATAAAAGCATCGCCAATTTTGATCAAGCGTCAACAGGAATTGATAAAAAGTATTGGTACTTGGCAATCACCAGCTGCTATTTTTGCTGAAAACTTTTTTGATGATTATCCTATTGACATTTTAAAACAAGAATCTGCAACTATTTTTGCACAGGTTGGCGCTATTGTAAAAGTTAATGAAATGATTGCCGAAAATCAATTAAGAGGATATTGTATTATCGCATGTGAAAAAGGGTCGCTTAAATTAATTTTTACTTTAACGCCTGAAAACCCAGCATTGATTCAAGAATACCACTTAATTAAATTGTAAGTATGGAATTAAAAATAAACGGACTACAACATATTGGCATACCTGTAACCAATTTAAAAACCTCTGAAAAGTTTTATGAGGGTTTGGGTTTTCATAATGCCATGACCAGTCATTTTGAAATCAATGGTGAAAAAGGTTATGTGTCCATGATGAAAATGGGCACTATCATTATTGAAATATACCAAATGCCTCCAGCAGAATTACTAGAAATTCAACAAAGAAAAAATGGCCATATTGATCATATCGCATTTGATGTATCGGATATTGACCAATCCTTTCAAACCCTTGTTGACAATGGCTATAAAGTGTTGGAGCCTAGCCCTGTTTTTTTAAATTTTTGGACCAAAGGTTGTAAGTATTTTAATATACTCGGTCCCGATGGAGAAAGGCTTGAGTTCAATCAAATTTTATAAGTCAATACAACTAAAGTGAAAAAGCATTGGAAAGGATTGCTATTGTGGAGCAATCATTTTTATGGCATATGCGCAATATTGTTAGCGGCCGATGCCTGTCTTCAATTGCTTCATGTCCTGCCAAGTGTAAGCATATTGGCTTTTATATATTTGAGCACCCTGTTTTATTATTCATGGGCCTATTTGCAAGAAATTAAGGGGGGAAATAATAATGAAGGCGAAAAAAATGAGCGTATGCTTTGGTATTTGCAAAATGAAAAATACTTAAAGTGGAGACAATGGGTTTTGCTTTTTTGCTTAAT
>JBDKLP010000004.1:0-4554 GCA_039795575.1 Bacteroidota bacterium
GCACAGCCTACTCCTATCGCATCCCTTTTTGTTTTGATTAAGCTAAGGAGCGGGTAAAGGGCCTACCTGCTCGCTCGGCCATAATGGAAGTTAATTCACTGAATTAAGCAGCCATGGCGTAAGTTGTTTCGCCGTTTGATTGTTTGATATTCAGATTTAAGTGCTAATTATCCAACGCACTGCATGCTTACCCCAACCGCTACGCTTGCTGTCAAAACCATACGACCCCAAGGTTTTTAAGTTAGGTAAAACTTATTAAGAACCTGTAAAATTACACTTTATTTGAACAATCTCCAAACATCCAAGCCCAAGGCATAAAACATCAAGCCAAACATGATAATCATTCCTACAATTTGCGCATATTCCATAAACTTATCACTTGGCTTACGACCAGTGATCATTTCAAAAAGTATGAATAAAGCATGTCCCCCATCCAATGCTGGAATGGGCAATACATTCATAAAAGCTAAAATAATGGAAAACACCGCAGTCAATGTCCAAAATTTATACCAATCCCATTGGGCTGAAAAAGTATTTCCAATGCTTATTAAACTTCCTAAAGAGTCATTAGGATTTACTTTCCCTGTAAAAATTTGCTTAATGCCTTGCACATAATTATCCAAGGTAGTGAAGCATCTTTTAGTGCCTACTGGAATGGATTCAGTAAAGCTGTAATTAGTATGTACTGTAGTAAATATTTCATTTGGCAATTTTAAAAATAAGCCCAACTGCCCTGAACCACTTACCAATGCTTTAATATTGACAGTATCGTCACCACGTTTTGCTGTTACCAAAACAATGGAGTCGGCTAATTTTTTCTTTAAGTCTTCAAACTCATAACGATATTGAACCGATTGATTATTGATCATTAACAAGGTATCACCTTTCTGAAACTGTGTACCATCCATAGTTACAGTTGATTTGCCAATGGAGTCTACAATCACTGGGAACCTTGGCAATACAAAGGGAGTCGATTTTTTAAACTTAGCCAATTCGCCCGACAAAGAACTAGGCAGATTTAAACTCACTACACTATCCCCTCTTTTAACTTGCAAAGTTTTAGCATTATCAAGTACTAACTTTGCCTCTAATGCATCAAAATTTTTTAATTCTGTTTGATCTACTCCTAAAATAATATCCCCTTCCTGCACACCTGCCGATTTTGCAAGCGCACTAGCATGTACTCCATAAGTTACATTTTTTGCTGGCAAATAATCTTCACCCCAATACCAGGTAATGCCAATAAATATTACAATTGCTAAAAGCACATTTACAATTACACCTCCTAACATTACAATTAAACGTTGATATGCTGGCTTGGACCTTAACTCCCATGGCTCTGGTGCATTGTTTAATTGATCCTTGTCCATGCTCTCATCAATCATGCCAGAGATTTTCACGTATCCTCCAAAAGGAATCCAGCCAATCCCATATTCAGTTTCTCCAATTTTCTTTTTCCAAAGACTAAATCCTGGATTAAAAAACAAATAAAATTTTTCTACCCTAGTTTTAAATAGTCTTGCAGGAATAAAATGTCCCAATTCATGCAATACTACAAGTATGGAAAATGATAAAATAAACTGACCTGTCTTCACCCCAACGGATGCGATATCAATTGCTAAACTGTACATAATTTAAAGTTGTATTAAAGAAGCCGCGAAACTGCGTGCTTCTCCATCTGTTTCAAAATAATCATTCAAACTTGGATTGGAAATGAACTCAATTTTTTCTAAAGTTCTTTCAATCATTTCGGTCATATCCAAGAATCCAATTCTATTTTTCAAAAAAGCATATACTGCAATTTCATTGGCTGCATTTAAAATGCAAGGCGCATTGCCCCCTTTATGTAGGGCTTCGGTTGCCAATAATAAATTGCGAAATGTTTTGGTATCTGGCTCGTCAAAACTAAGCGTGTTGGGTTTGTCAAAATGATATCTTGGAAAATCATTTTGCAATCTTTGAGGGAATGCCATTGCATATTGAATAGGCAATTTCATATCTGGCAATCCCATTTGCGCTTTAATGCTTCCATCTTCAAATTGTACCATACTGTGTATAATACTTTGCGGATGTACTAGCACTTTAATTTGATCTGGTGCTAAATCAAATAACCATTTTGCTTCAATCATCTCTAATCCTTTGTTCATAAGGGTTGCGGAGTCGATAGATATTTTTGCACCCATTGCCCAATTGGGATGTTGCAATGCATGATCACGTTTTACATTTACTAAAAAATTGGGTTTCTTTCCTAAGAAAGGACCACCACTTGCAGTTAGAATAATTTTCTCAATTGGATTATTATGTTCACCAACTAAGCATTGAAAAATGGCAGAGTGCTCACTATCAACGGGAACAATCATCGCTCCTTTTTCGCGGGCGGTGCGCATAACAATATCTCCCGCAACTACTAAAGTTTCTTTATTTGCTAAGCCAATAGCTTTCCCTCTTTCAACTGCAGTGAGTGTAGGCGTTAATCCAGCAAAGCCTACAATGCCTGCCATCATAAAATCATAACAATCCATACCAGCAACTTGCTCCAAAGCTTCCTCACCAGCAAACACTTTAATTGGCTTTCCCTCTAATGCTTTTTTTACATTGGCATATTTACCAATATCTCCAATCACTACAATATTGGGTACAAATTGTAAAGCTTGTTCAATTAATAGTGAGTCATTTGACTGTGCGGTTAACACTTCGGCAACAAAAAGTTCAGGATGCGCAGCAATTACTTCAAGGGTTTGTTTACCGATGGAACCTGTTGATCCGAATATGGCGATTCTTTTTTGTTGCATCCAATGCTTTGTTGTGCTTTTTAACAATTTAGCGCGGTTAAAAATACATTATTATTTGTTAATATAAGGCTTTAAGGCAGATGCAATCTTTCGATCATTACTGAGTCGGGGTACTTTATTCTGTCCTCCCAATTTTCCTTCAGACCGCATGTAATCAATAAATGTATTTTTTTGAAGTGCCGAAATATGGAGTGGCTCTAGAATATTGCCCTCTATTAAATCCTGGTAATACACATTTTTTGTGCACATATAGTCATTAAGTTTTTGACTAAACAAGTCCAGATCCTGCGGTGCTTTTTCAAATTCAATGAACCATTCGTGGTAGCTTTTCCCATCCCCTTGTTGAATATACGGCGCCACGGTAAATTCCACCACGGATACATTCATTTCATTGGTTGCCATTAATAATGCTTGTTCTACTTCTTCCCCAATCACATGCTCTCCAAAGGCCGAAATATAATGTTTAACCCTACCCGAAACCACTATTCTGTAAGGGTCAATACTTACAAATTTTACGGTATCCCCAATACTATAACCCCATAAACCTGCATTGCTATTAATGATGAGCGCATATTGCTCCCCTAATTTAACTTCTCCCAAACTGTAACGTGAAGGATTTTCATCATGCACTTGGGCCAACGGTATAAACTCATAAAAAATACCACTATTGGTATTTAATAATAAGCCGGATTCGTTGCGTCTATCTTGAAATGCAAAAAATCCTTCGCTCGCAGGAAACAACTCAATCGTATCTATTTCCTTCCCAATCGTTTCAAATAATTTGGCTTTATAAGGTTCAAAATTCACGCCCCCTTGCACCAGTACCTGCAAATTCGGGAACAACTCTTTTATAGGCTTTCCAGTTGAAGCCACCAGCTGATCAAAATACATTTGCATCCATGGGGGTATCCCTCCAATTAATGTCATGTTCTTGTTGAGCGTCTCTTCTACAATTTTTTCCAATTTATCTTCCCAGGCCTCAATACAGTTCGTTTCATAACTAGGTAATTGATTTTTTCTTAAATAGGCAGGAATATGATGATTCACGATGCCACTTAACCTGCCAGTGGGGATTCCGTTTACTCTTTCTAATTCGGGTGAACCACTTAAAAAGATCATTCTTCCATCAGCAAACTGGGTATGCCCAGTGGTAGCCATATAAGTTAAAATGGCATTTCGGGCACCATTGATATGATTACTGATAGAATCTTTGGTGATAGGGATATATTTTACCCCACTGGTAGTGCCACTGGTTTTAGCAAAATAAATAGGCTTCCCCTTCCATAATATATTGGAACCTCCCTTTTTGACCATTTCTATATAGTGCTTAATCCCTTCATAGTCCCTAATTGGTACAGCTTGTTTAAAACTGTTGTAATCAGTAATGGTCTCAAAGCCATGGTCTTTTCCAAATTTTGTTCCCTTCCCAATCTTAACTAATTGATTAAGAATAGATTGCTGATCTACCACTGCCGTTATAGCCTCCTTTTGCAGTTTTCGATACACCATTTTAGCAAAGGGTTTGGCAAGAAGGGACTTGATATTGAACATGGGCGATTGTATTGTATTAGAGGCCGGACAAATTTAGGTAGTATTTCATGGAACTTCAAATGACAATAGGCCTAAAAAGACTAATTTTACACTATTATTATATTTTTTGAGAATTACTTGCAAATTGGGAGAATAATAATTACCTTTGCCGTCCTAATTTTGGACAATTATGTTAGCAGTAGTAAAAATCGCAGGACAACAATTTAAAGTA
>JBDKLP010000005.1:0-20024 GCA_039795575.1 Bacteroidota bacterium
ATATCAAAGAAAAATGGCCCTTGGTTTCTCCAGGTGCTTTATTGTCTACCACACTTATGTTATTGACAACCTTTGGATTCTCTTATTGGGTAAACCATTTTAGTAGTTATAACAAAATTTACGGATCTATTGGCACTGTTTTAATTGTGATGACACTTATTTACATCAATGCATTAATCCTATTAATTGGATTTGAATTAAATGTTAGTATTGAGGTATTGAAAAAAGAACAAGAGCGCGTAGATTACTTCAACTAGTATATTTTTACTATCTATAAAAAAATCCCCTAATTGCTTAGAGGATTTTTAAACTCACTTTTAAAAGTGATGTATTACTTGTTTGCCATATCAGGGATCTCAGCTACTTTATAAGCACCTGCATCTAATTTAGCTTTAGTTTCACTAAATGCTTTCAAGGTTAAATCAATTTCCTCTTGGGTATGTTCAGCTGTTGGAATTAATCTGTAAATTATATGACCTTTAGGAATAACTGGATAGACTACAATGGAACAAAATATTTTATAATTCTCTCTAATGTCCATCACCATAGCAGTAGCTTCTTCCACACCGCCTTTCATGTAAACTGGTGTTACCACAGAATCCGTTTTACCAATATCAAAACCTTTTTCTTTTAAGCCATTTTGTAATGCCAAAGCATTCTGCCATAACTTATCTTTTAATTCAGGTTTAGATCTTAATAATTCCAAACGCTTTAAGTTTCCCACTACGAATGGCATTGGTAAACTTTTAGCGAAAATTTGAGAACGGATATTGTAACGGATATAATCAATAATGGTTCTAGGACCTGCCATAAACGCACCTATTGAAGCCATACTTTTTGCAAAAGTGGAAAAATATAAATCAATCTCATCTTGACATCCTTGTTCCTCACCTGCACCAGCACCAGTTTTACCCAAGGTGCCAAAGCCATGAGCATCATCTACTAATAAACGGAAAGGTACTTGCTTTTTTAAGGCAGCAATTTCTTTTAATTTGCCTTGGTCGCCAGCCATTCCAAACACCCCTTCTGTGATTACTAAAATACCACCTCCTTGTTTTTCAGCCAATGCTTTTGCTCTATCTAATTGTTTTGCACAATCTTCAACATCATTATGTTTAAAAACAAATCGATGACCTGGTATCATCCTCAAAGCATCTATGATACAGGCATGACACTCTGCATCATAAACAACCACATCGTGTCTACCACAAATCGCATCAATAGCACTCATGATTCCTTGATAACCATAGTTCATTAAAATGGAATCTTCTTTATGTACAAACTCAGCCAATTCTTTTTCCAATTGCTCGTGCAAATCACTATTCCCACTCATCATTCTTGCTCCCATGGGCAATGCCAAACCATATTGTGCACTTGCGTCGGCATCGGCTTTACGTACTTCAGGATGATTGGCCAATCCTAAATAATTGTTCAAACTCCAAACAATCATTTCTTTGCCTCTAAACTTCATTTTAGTGCCAATTTCCCCTTCTAACTTAGGGAATGCAAAATAACCATGCGCTCTTTCACGGTGTTGGCCAATTGGACCATAATTCTTAATGAGTCTGTCAAATATATCTGCCATAAGATTCTAATTTGTAGTGCAAATTTAGTCAATTTTTACCTTCCTTGCTCTAATAAATATGCGTAATTTGCATGCATCTAAATTATATACAATGAGGTATTTATCCATTCTATGTTTATGCTTTATGGGCCTTTCATTAAATGCCCAAAAACAAGCAGCTGCTATTAAAGCAAGTGCGAAACCCAAATTGGTGGTTGGAATTGTTGTGGACCAAATGCGCTGGGACTATGTCAATAAATTCAAGCCTTTTTTTAAAAGTCAAAAAGGTTTCATGCATTTTGTAAATGAAGGGGCTACCTGTGATCAAACTTTAATCCCTTATGTTCCTACCGTAACTGCCTGTGGACATACTTGCGTGTATACAGGATCAGTACCTGCTTTGCACGGTATTGCAGGAAATAACTGGTACGATAATGTGAAACAAAAAGTAGTGTATTGTGTAGAAGATCCTACGGTGCAAGCAGTGGGTACTTCCAATACAACTGCTGGACAAATGAGTCCGGCCAATGTATGGACCAGCACCATTGGTGATGAACTTAAATTAGCTACTAATTTTCACTCCAAAGTAATTGGCGTTTCTTTAAAAGACCGTGGGGCGATTATCCCTGCTGGACATGCTGCCGATGCCGCTTATTGGTATGATACTAAATCGGGCAATTTTATTAGTTCTACCTATTATAATGCTACCCTCCCTAACTGGTTGGTAAGTTACAATAGTGCCCACCATGTAGATAGCTTATATAGTCAAGGTTGGAAATTAAGTTTGCCAAATAGTGTGTATGAAAACAACTGCGATGCTGATGAGAATGTTTATGAAGCAACTCCATTTGGTAAAGAAGCAAAACATTTTCCATATGATTTCAACGCATTTATTGGTAAAGATTATAGTAAGATTGCTAGCACCCCTCAAGGCAATAATTTAGTGATAGATATTGCAAAACAAGCCGTATTAAATGAGCATATGGGGCAAGACAGCATTACCGACTTATTAACGGTTAGCTTTTCTTCTCCTGACTATATTGGTCATTCATTTGGCCCCAATTCCTGGGAGACCCTAGATGGTTATATCAAATTAGACGAAATTTTAGCAGGCTTTTTTAATTTTCTTGACCAACAAGTGGGCAAGGAAAATTACACCGTTTTTTTAACTGCCGATCATGCAGTTGCCAATATCCCAGCTTATGCAAAAAAGCATAAATTGCCAGGAGAGAACTACGACGATGCTGCAGTAAAAAATGATATTGTAAGCTGTTTAAATGCCAATAATTTAAATCCAAAGTTGATCAGTTTTGTAGGTGAATACAATGTTTATTTTAACCACCCATTAATGGATAGCTTACAAATAAACAATGATCAACTTACCCAATTAATTACAAATAATTTAACCAAAAAACCACAAGTGTTACAGGTGGTAGAATTACGCAAAGCCGCTATTGCTCCTTTACCGAGTTTTGCAAGAGAAAATATAGTTAATGGATTCAATGCACAAAGAAGCGGTGATTTAATGATTCTAACCAAGTCTGGCGTGGTTGATGGTTATCCTACTGGAACTAGCCATGGCGTATTATACAACTATGATGCACATATTCCTTTCCTATTAGTGGGCAATGGTATTAAACATGGTTCAGTAAAAACACCAACTTATATGACGGATATTGCGCCTACCATCACTACTCTTTTAGGTATTCAAATGCCTAGTGGTGCGATTGGAAAGCCAGTGGTTGAAGTACTTAAATAATAAATAAGCCCTTAAAAAATTAAGGGCTTATTTATTTTCTTTCTTATGATTTTTCAAAGGCACCCAATAAACGGGTGCCTTTATTTTGTACACTCATAAGTTAATTTAGATAATTATAATAATCAGAGCCGAGCTTTCGAGCAACGCGCAGGGCGAGGCGATGATTAGGTATAATTTCTAAATTCATATTTAAAATAAAAAGCCCGATAGTGGTTAACTACCGGGCTTTTTATTTATCTAAGACTTGATTACGCAAGTTTCTTTTGCAAATTTGCATCCAATGCGTCCAAGAATTCTTCTGTGTATACATAATGTTCACCATGGCTTACTTTATTTCCATGTACACATACTGCTAAGTCTTTTGTCATGATGCCTGACTCAACTGTTTCCACACAAACATCTTCTAATGCTTTTGAGAAACGAATCAATTCTTGGTTATTATCTAATTGACCTCTGAATTCTAATCCTCTTGTCCATGCAAAAATAGAAGCAATTGGATTAGTTGAAGTTCTATTTCCTTTTTGGTGCTCACGGTAATGACGTGTTACTGTTCCGTGTGCCGCTTCTGCTTCCATTACTTTACCATCGGGCGTAATCAAAGTAGATGTCATTAAACCTAATGAACCAAAGCCTTGTGCAACGGTATCAGATTGAACATCTCCATCATAGTTTTTACAAGCCCATACAAAATTACCATTCCATTTTAAAGCACTCGCAACCATATCATCAATTAAACGGTGCTCATAAGTAATGCCAGCTTCTGCGTATTTAGCTTTGAATTCGTTTTGATACACATCTTCAAAAATATCTTTGAAACGACCATCGTATTTCTTTAAAATGGTGTTCTTTGTTGATAAGTACAAAGGCCATTTTTTTGCCAATGCTTGGTTAAAACAAGCACGTGCAAAACCATAGATACTCTCGTCGGTATTGTACATAGTTAATGCAACACCATCACCCTTATAGTTAAATACTTCAAATTCTTGAATAGTGCCATCTTCACCTTCAAATTTCACAGTTAATTTACCTTTCCCTTTGGTTACAAAGTCAGTAGCACGATATTGATCACCAAATGCATGACGACCAATACAAATAGGTGCTGTCCAATTAGGAACTAAACGAGGTACGTTTTTACAAACAATTGGCTCACGAAATACAGTACCATCCAAGATATTACGAATGGTTCCGTTCGGGCTCTTCCACATTTGTTTTAACTTGAATTCCTCCACTCTTGCTTCGTCCGGAGTAATAGTAGCACATTTAATACCAACGCCATATTGCTTAATAGCATTTGCAGCATCAATTGTAACTTGGTCGTTTGTTTCATCACGGTATTCCATACCCAAGTCAAAGTATTTAATATCAATGTCTAAATAAGGTAAGATCAACTTATCCTTAATAAACTTCCAAATAATCCTGGTCATCTCATCCCCATCCAGTTCTACAACCGGATTGGCTACTTTAATTTTTTGTCCCATATCTTTTAAAAATTTTATCAGCAAATGTACAAAATGTACACTTAAAATGAATGATTCTGCTCAGTAAATAGCCCTCCTTAAATGTGATTCACAATCAAAACCGGGATGGTTACTTTATGGCGTACCGATTCGATGGTTTCCCCAAAAATGTAGTCTTTCCATCCTTGGTGGCGATGCGCACCCATTACTAACAATTGTGCGTCTTTTTCCAACACAATTCTTACTATTTCTTTCACCCGATTACGGTATCCCAATACGGTGATGGTTTGGTAACCTTTTTGTTTTAAGGCTTTTGCATACGCATTGAGTCTTTCTAGGTCTTTTCTGGATTCAGCATCGTCACTGGCTTCCATTAAATACCTTGCAGTAGCACTTTCAACCACATGAATTAAAATAATAGTAGCAGCTGCTTCCCCATTAGGCATTATTTGTTGGGAAGCATGGGAAATGGCTGTTTGAATTAAAGTTTTGTCGGATGCAGAAAAATCAACTGCAATTGCTATACGCTCACAGGGAGGAATTTGTGACCAATCTAATTCCACTTCAGCACCATGTAAATCAGTGGCAGTCTTCGCATGCCCATTGCTTAAGAAAGGAAATAGAATGATGTAAATTAGGATACCTATAAAAAACACAACAGTAGTCAATACTAAAACTTGCATGAAAAAAGACTTTGAATGTGTTAAATAATCACCCAAAAAATCAAATACTAAATGCCCATTTAAATACACAAGCACTGCTGCAACTAACCAAGATAGCCCCTGAATTTTTTTATTGATCGCAAATTCACCCATCGTAGCTTTATCACTTACAAAATGAATTAAAGGAATTACTGCATAGCCCAATTGCAAACTCAAAATTACTTGACTAAAAATGAGTAATGCATCTACTTTACCCTCCCCCATAATACCAATCACCAACACCGCCGGCAGTATGGCTATTAGCCTGGTGATGAGTCTTCGAATCCAAGGATTTAACCTTAGTTTTAAATAGCCTTCCATTACAATTTGTCCGGCTAAAGTGCCAGTTACTGTAGAGCTTTGCCCTGCAGCAATCAATGCAATAGCAAATAATATGGGTGCTAATTTAGAGCCCAATAAGGGAGCCAACAATGCATGGGCATCTTCAATTTTAGCCACACTGGTATGTCCTGTTGCATAAAAAGCGGTTGCCGCTAAAATTAAAATTGCTGCATTCACAAAAAATGCTGCATTGAGTGCTACGGCACTATCAATGAAATTGTAAAATATGGATTTTCGAATCCCAGTAACATCACGATTAATTTTCCTTGTTTGCACCAAGGCTGAATGCAAATACAAATTATGCGGCATTACCGTAGCCCCAATAATCCCCACTGCTATATACAAAGCTTCGGGAGAGAGCTTGGAAGGGACAAATCCCTGTACGGCTTTGGATAAGTCTGGTGCTGCAATAAATAATTGTATGAAAAAACTAAAACCAATGGTCGCAACTAACACTAAAATAAAGGCTTCCATTTTACGAATGCCATAGCGTTGTAAAAACAAAAACAAAAATGTATCGAATACGGTAATGCAAGTTCCATAAATCATAGGTAGCCCTGTTAATAATTTAATCCCTATTGCCATGCCCAATACCTCGGCCAAATCAGTGGCTGCAATGGCCAATTCCGCAAGTATGTAAAGAGTGAAATTCACAAAAGGCGGATAAGTTGCTCTATTCACTTGGGCTAAATCCAATCTGCGCACAATCCCTAAACGCGCACTTAAGCTTTGTAATAGTATGGCCATTAAATTACTTAATAATAATATCCATATTAATTGGTACCCAAAAGCCGCCCCACCTGCTAAGTCAGTGGCCCAATTGCCCGGATCCATATAGCCTACGCTCACTAAATAAGCAGGGCCAATAAATGCCAATAGCTTTCTCCAGCCTTTTTTTTGTTCTACTTCAACGGACTCGTGTAAGCCATCTAATGATTTTTCATGCTTCATGCTTTGTAAATTTAATCATAAAAGCTTTTGTGAAACTCAGTTTGTTAGTCTAATTTTAACAAAAACTACCACATGCGTAAATGGTTATGGATTGGCCTGTCCTGTGTAATGCTAGCTTGCGGAGAGCAGAAACCCGATTTATCGGGCAATACCCCTATTAAAATAAACGATTTTAATAAAGCATTCAAAGCAGCTTCACTTCCATTAACACTATCGGATAGCAACTTAAAACGCTATAGCGACACTTTAACTATTGGACGCAAAGCACTTGCACAGTTCGTGCCTGATTCGGTAGTAGAATCCATCGTAGCATTAAAAAATAGCAAAGCCATTTTACATCCTGTAATCCGAATTGAAAAAGAAACAGAGTATTATTTGCTATTGAATGTGCAACATCCCCACCAACAAGCGATTGCAGTATTGGTATTTAGTAAGAAGAATAAATACCTCGATTACAAATTGATTACTGAATTTAATGACAATAATAAGACTTCTAAATTGTATGGCAAAACCTTGTCAATTAATAGAGAGCCTTCTTTTTTGATTGAAGAAAATAAAATGGGTGCTGATAACAACCTTACTTATGAGAAAAAAGGATGGGCTTTTACTGATAGTTCTTTTAGACTTATCTATTTTGATAGCAATAAGAAGCCCGAAAACAAAGCGGTCATCAACCCAATTGATACTTTACCAGGCACTAATGTTTACAGTGGTAATTATGGAGCTGATGGTAAAAATTTCATATCCTTACGCGATCATGGCGCTCCGAACAAGTACCAATTTTTTATGCATTTTGAAAAAAGAGAGGGGGCTTGTATTGGAGAATTGAAAGGCTTATTAGAGTTCAATAAAAATACCGCTACCTACCGTGAAAAGGGAGATCCTTGTATTGTACATTTCAACATACAAGGTACAAATATTAGTATCAAAGAGGAAGGAAATTGTGGCAATCACCGAGGAATTACTTGTTATTTTAACGACAATTACAGTCTTAAAAAGAAGGCAAAAAAGAAAAAATAATCCACAAAAAGCCATTGCAAACGATTGATATTAACACCCAGATTGCGTAAAAAGTACATTTTAGGCAAATACCACTATATTGCACACATATTAACCAACGCCCTATAACTATGAGTTTTAGAAATTACCAGGTGCCTTACAAAATAAACGAGCAGTTTAAGAAAAAGGCAGCTTACTTTTCTATGGAATTTGCCATCCACCAACCTTTAAAAATTTACAGTGGTGGTTTAGGATTTTTAGCAGGATCACATTTAAGAAGTGCTTACGAATTAAATCAAAATATGATTGGTGTAGGTATTCTTTGGAAATATGGATATTATGACCAAGCTAGAAACCAGGATCAAACCTTACAGGTAACTTTCATGGAGAAAATTTATAGCTTCTTGGAAGATACTGGGATCAAATACCAAATTATGATTCATGATCATCCAGTTTGGGTTAAAGCATATTATTTAGCGCCTACTACATTCTGTAGCGCTCCCCTGTTTTTATTAAGTACCGACTTACCAGAAAACGATTATGTTTCTCAAACCATTACGCACCGTTTATACGACGCTAATGTGGCAACCAAAGTTGCCCAATTCATTTTATTGGGTGTGGGTGGAGCAAAATTGATTGATGAATTAAATTTCGAGCCAGAAGTTTATCATTTAAATGAAGCGCACGGTTTTTCAAGTGCTTTCTACTTATTAAATAAATACAAATCATTAGACGAGGTTAAAAAGCGTTTAGTGTTTACTACCCATACACCCGAAGAAGCAGGTAACGAAAAGCATGACATTTACTTATGCCATAAAATGGGTTATTTCTGTGGCTTGAGTATGGATGAGGTACGAAAGTTAACAGGCATTCATGATGATCAGTTCAATCATTCCTTGGCTGCATTGCGTTTTGCACGTAAAGCCAATGGCGTTTCTGAATTACATGGACATGTAAGCCGTGAAATGTGGGGTAAATACGAAGGAATTTGCCCAATTGACCATATTACCAATGCGCAAAACTGGCGTTACTGGGCTGACAAGCAATTATACAGATTTGCTGAAGCAAATGATGATGCAGGTTTTGATGACCGTAAAATGTTCTTGAAAAAACGTGCATTTGAAATCGTGGCCGATCAAACAGGTAAAGTATTTGACCCAAATGTGTTAACTATTGTTTGGGCAAGACGTTTTGCTGGATACAAACGCGCCGACTTCCTTTCATGGGATTTAGAGCGTTTTGAAAAAATGTTGAGCAATTTAAAACACCCAGTACAGATTATATTTGCAGGTAAACCATATCCTGTAGATTACCCAGCCATCTCTCAATTCAATAACCTAGTGCATTTGAGCAAAAACTATAGCAATGTTGCGGTATTGATTGGTTATGAATTAGGATTAAGTAAACGATTAAAGCAAGCATCAGATGTTTGGTTGAATAATCCACGTGTACCAAGAGAAGCTTCTGGTACTTCAGGAATGACAGCTGCAATGAATGGATCTGTGAATTTCTCTACCGATGATGGCTGGATTCCAGAATTCGTGAACCATGGCAATAATGGTTTCGTTGTGCCAAAAGCCGATTATGATAACATGAGTACGCAAGAACAAGATGATTACGATTTGAATGAATTGTATAAAATATTAGAGAACGAGATTGTTCCTATGTATTACGAAAATCGTGATACCTGGCGCTCTATTACTAAAAATGGAATGCGTGATGTTCGTTTCCAATTTGATAGTAATAGAATGGCTGAGGAATATTATGAAAAAATGTACAAGAGCTAAGCGAAACCTTCGTTTAGTTATTTTTAACAAATTTTCTAGTTCAAAAAATCCCTTCCAATGGTGGAAGGGATTTTTTTATAGCCTACATTTGAATTACAAACCCTTCCTATGAACAAATTGTATATCCTCCTTGTATTAATTTGCTTCACCTTTTCAAGTAAAGCAGCTGACTCATTATTTATTAATATTGAGCAACATGTTTTGAAAAACAATGATACTTTGTATTTCAATTGTAATTATAAATTTGAAAACCCAAAGCTTTCAAAAATTACGCTAAATGTAATTATTGAAAATCTTGATAAAACTAAAAATTGGAAATTTCGCTACCCCTTAATGGATGGATACAATGAATCCTCTTTAGTAGTGGGAAAAGATATACCTGCTGGAAAATACGCTATTACTTTTTTACTTCAACAGAATTTTTTAAATGTAAAAGGGCAGGTTAAAGACTTTAATCCAACTAAATCAAAGGGGATAAATTATTTATTATTGTCCAAGCAAAAAGACGCCTATTTAGATTTTATCAAACCCGATGCTTTAGGTTATTTCACTACTCCTAAAATGATTTTTGAAGACACGGCCAAAATTGTGTTTTCAGAGATTGGGAAAAAGAATCAAAATCTATTTATCAACTTGTCTACTTATTTGGATAGTACTTATACTCCCATTGCAAAACACACCGAGTTTATATCCATTGGGGCGCAAAATAAAGAAGATAGTGTAATCACATCTATCCCCTATGACTTTGATTATAAAAACTATAATAGTTTTACTTTAAACGAAGTAGTTGTAAAATCGACAATGAAGAAAAAGGTAGATCAGTATAACGAAACCTACAGCACCGGATTGTTTACATTTGGATCCCCACAAATATTTGATGGTATCGAAGGCAACCAAATTGGCTACGCCCCTGATATATTTAGTTTTTTACAAGGACGAGTGGCTGGTTTGAGGGTAGATAGAGATCCTTTTGGTAGCGCAAATTTAAGATGGCGTGAAGGCAATGTAGATGTTTATTTGGATGAATTTAAAGTAAGCAACGAAATGGCCGCTTATGTGAACACCAACGATATTGCCATGGTGAAAGTTTTCGCTCCGATGAGTGGGGGCCCCACTGGCAATGGATGTATTGCGATTTATACCAAAAGGGGCATTTACTATGATGAACGCAGTTCCAGGAAATACAATTTTCAAGTACTTGGCTATACACCACAGCTAAGTGTTTGGAAATAATCAACAATTCCTCCCTATTTTTGTTAAGCAATTATGAATAAAATTATCGTTTCCATTACAGGCGCAAGTGGTGCTATCTATGCCAAATGTTTATTGGATAGCCTTGTACAAATGAAGGATCAATACGAGGCAGTGGGTGTCGTAATGAGTGATAATGCAAAAATTGTTTGGGAGACTGAATTAGGAAATAAAGACTATACCCATTACCCTTTTCAATTTTACGCCAAGAATGATTTTAACGCCCCCTTTGCTTCGGGATCGGCACAATACAATATTATGATTGCCATCCCTTGTAGTATGGGCATGTTGGGTAGAATTGCCAGCGGGGTGAGTGACGATTTAAGTACGCGAGCTGCCGACGTGATTTTAAAAGAAAGAAGAAAATTAATTTTAGTGGCCCGCGAAACTCCTTACAATTTGATTCATATTAAAAACATGGAAACCATTACCCTTGCAGGTGGAATCATTTGTCCGGCCACACCTAGTTTTTATAGCCAACCTAAAACCATTGAAGCGCTTGCTTATACAGTGGTACACCGCATTCTCGACTTAGCTGGCTTAGATGCCAAAGGATTCCGTTGGGGTAATAACTCATAGAATGAATACATACACAACATAAAAAAGCCTCGAAGTTTTTATCCGAGGCTTTTTAGTATTTCAAGTTTACTTTTCAATTCATTAATCTTGCTTAGGTTCTTTTGGAACTTTCGGCTCCTTTGGTTCTTTAGGCGCTTTTTCCTTTTTTTGTAAGGAGAATGTCAATGCTGTTTTATCCGCATTTAAATCCCCAACTAATACATCTCCTTCCTTTACATTCGCATTTAAAATCTCTTCAGCCAATGGATCCTCAATGTATTTTTGAATGGCTCTATGTAAAGGCCTTGCACCAAATTGAACATCATATCCTTTGTCTGCAATAAATTCTTTAGCGGCATCAGTTAGTAACAAATTCAATCCCAGATTCACCAAGCGGCTTAACACATGCTTCATAATGATATCTATAATTAAATAGATATTTTCTTTGCTTAAAGAATTGAACACAATCACATCGTCGATTCTATTTAAGAACTCTGGAGAGAAGGTTCGTTTTAAAGCTTTCTCAATAACAGAACGATTGTTTTCTTCAGTTTGTTGAATTCTTGTTGCTGTAGCAAATCCTACACCATCACCAAACTCTTTCAATTGACGCGCGCCAATATTAGAAGTCATGATGATCATGGTATTTTTAAAATCCACTTTACGACCTAATCCGTCAGTTAAAATACCATCATCTAATACTTGCAATAAAATATTGTAAATATCTGGATGTGCTTTTTCAATCTCATCTAATAAAATTACACAATATGGTTTGCGACGTACTTTTTCAGTTAATTGACCACCTTCCTCGTAACCCACATAGCCTGGAGGCGCTCCAATTAAACGAGATACGGCAAATTTTTCCATGTACTCGCTCATGTCAATTCGAATCAAGGCTTCCTCAGAATCAAACATATTTCTTGCCAATGCACGAGCTAATTCAGTTTTACCTACCCCAGTTGGACCCAAGAAAATAAATGTACCAATAGGCTTTTTAGGATCTTTTAAACCTACTCTATTTCGTTGAATGGCTTTCACAACTTTACTTATTGCATCGTCCTGCCCAATCACCATTCCTTTCATATCTTCGGCCATTTTGCGCAACTTGGTCGTTTCAGCTTCCACCATACGTTTCACAGGAATGCCTGTCATCATGCTAATTACTTCGGCAATATTTTCCTCATTAATGGGGAATCGAGCAGTTTTGCTCTCTTCCTCCCAACTTAATTTTGCTTTTTCTAAAGCTTCCCCTAATTTCTTTTCAGTATCTCTTAAGCTAGCGGCTTCTTCAAAGCGCTGGCTTTTTACTACTTTATTTTTTTCTTCCTTAACTTCTTCAATTTGCTTTTCTAAATCTACAATATCCTTAGGAACACTAATATTTTTCAAATGTACTCTAGCACCTACTTCATCCAAAACATCAATTGCCTTGTCAGGCAATAAACGATCAGTCATGTATCGATCACTTAATTTTACGCAAGCTTCAATGGCTGCTTGATCGTAAATGACACTATGGTAGTCCTCGTATTTGGCCTTGATATTGTTTAAAATCGTAATCGTATCCTCCACACTTGGTGGTTCAATAATTACTTTTTGGAAACGACGATCTAATGCACCATCTTTTTCAATATGCATTCTGTATTCATCTAAAGTGGAAGCACCAATGCATTGCAATTCTCCTCTTGCCAAAGCAGGCTTAAAGATATTTGAAGCATCCAAGGAACCACTTGCACCTCCCGCTCCTACAATGGTATGAATTTCGTCTATAAATAAAATTACATCTCGGTTCTTTTCCAGTTCATTCATAATGGCCTTCATTCTTTCTTCGAACTGACCACGGTATTTAGTACCTGCTACCAAGGCGGCTAAATCCAATGAAATAACGCGTTTGTCGAATAGGACACGGCTCACTTTTCTTTGTACAATGCGCAAAGCCAATCCTTCTACAATGGCTGTCTTACCCACCCCTGGCTCTCCAATTAAAATAGGATTATTCTTTTTTCGACGGCTTAATATTTGGCTCACTCTTTCAATTTCTGCTTCACGACCCACTATCGGATCCAACGCATCCATCTCAGCCAACTTAGTGATGTCTCGTCCAAAATTATCTAGTACAGGCGTTTTAGATTTATTCGCAGCTCCTGCTTTAGGCTTTGCACTGGAACCAAATCCTCCTCCTCTTTTTTCCTCTTCAAATTCATCATCAGGCTCATCTGAAAATTCAGATCTTGGAGCACCTGAGGACCTTCCTGAACGCTCCGAACGATCTGTATCATCCATGCCAGAAGGTGAAGATCCAACCATACCTAACTCGTTGCGAAACAAGTCATAATCTACATCAAATTGATTTAAAATTTGAGTCGCTATATTTTCTTTATTCTTTAAAATACTCAATAATAAATGCTCTGTTTCAACCATCGGACTTTTCAAAGCCTTGGCTTCTAAAACAGTAACCCGAATCACTTTTTCGGCCTGCTTAGTTAAAGGCAAACTATTAATATTAGCCACATTCTTACCCGTCTTATCTTTTACTGCCAATTCAATTTCCTTTCTGAGTTCAGCTAAATTTACATTTAGCTGTCTTAAGACTTTGATGGCTGTGTTTTCCTGGTCTCTAATAAGACCTAACATTAAATGCTCGGCCCCAATAAAGTCATTGCCTAATCGCAATGCCTCTTCTCGACTATAAGAGATGATTTCCTTAACTTGTGTTGAAAAATTATTATCCATAAAATTTTTTGGAACTGTTACAACAATAACGAATATTTTTGTCCTAAAGTATGTCAGTATTCGTTGTTCTTAACCATTTACCATGAGTCAAATCCAATACCAAACTGAAACCAAGGAGAAATTTACCGTAATTACCTTCTTGAATACCCAATTAGATTCAAATCTCGTGCCAGAATTGAAAGTTCTGACATCGAAATGGGGAAATACTCCCCCCAGAAACCTAATTTTAAACCTAAAGAATGTTCAATCCTGGGATTTAGATGTGATTGAATGCATCGCAGAAGCACAGGGACAATTTTATGAAAACAATACCAGTTTTGTCGTTTGCGGGCTTCCCGACTCCATTCAGGACCAATTAGACCAAACAGACTATGCAGCACTCATGAATATGACCCCTACTGAATCTGAGGCCTGGGATATTGTTCAAATGGAAGAGATTGAGCGTGAACTTTTGGATAGTGACGATATGGAGTTTAGTTTACCCAATGAAGATTAGTTCAAGCAGAGGGGGGCTTGTCGATAATTCCCACCAAAATCCCCTATAATTAGTTATTTTCGCCTCCATGATTACCTCGCAAACCATTCAACAAATTACCAGCCGAATTGACATCATTGATGTGGTAGGAGAATTTGTGAAATTGAAAAAACGGGGCACCAATTATTTGGGCAACTGCCCTTTCCATAACGAAAAATCGCCCTCTTTTACAGTATCTCCAGCAAAGGAAATATACAAATGTTTTGGCTGTGGCAAAAGTGGCAATACCATCACTTTTCTGATGGAGCATGAAAAATACAGTTATGTAGAAGCTTTGAGATGGTTAGCAGCAAGATATCATATTGAAATTGAGGAAACTGAAACCAGCCCTGCCCAAAAAATGGCGCAGCAGGTGGCTGATAGCATTTATGCCATCAATCAATTTGCTATGAATTGGTTTACCCAACAATATTGGGAAACCGAGGCTGGCGCATCCATTGCGCAAACCTATATGCAACACCGAGGTTTTTTAAAACCTATTGTTGATAAATTTAAAATTGGCTACAACCCCTCTGACCGAGATGGTCTCGCTAAAGCTTTACTACAAAATCAATTCAACCCTGAACTTTTTGCAAGAACTGGATTAGTGGTAGAAAGAAACGGCGAATGGCAGGATAATTATAGAGATAGAATTATTTTTCCCATACACAATACCACGGGGAAAATTATTGGATTTGGAGCAAGGCAAATTGCTAAAAACGATCGATCTCCAAAATACATCAATACCCCCGAAAATGAGATTTATGTAAAGAGTAAAATCTTATATGGATCTTATTTTGCACGCAACACCATAAATAGTAATGATGAATGTTTATTGGTGGAAGGTTACACTGATGTAGTAAGCCTGCACCAAGCCGGTATTGAAAATGTAGTGGCCAGTGGAGGTACTTCATTGACCATGGATCAATTAAGATTGATCAAAAAATATACTCAAAACCTAACCATCATTTACGATGGAGACAGTGCGGGTGTAAAAGCAGCACTTCGTGGGTTGGACATGGCTTTGGAAGAAGGATTGAATGTACAACTGGTATTGATTCCTGATAATGAGGATCCTGATAGCTATGTAAATAAAGTGGGAGCCGAGGCATTTAGCGCATTTGTACAATCCAATAAAAAAGACTTTGTCTTATTTCAATTGGAAGTGCAATTAAAGGAAGTGGGCAATGATTTAAATAAGAAGAACTTATTAGTGAACCAAATTGCTGAGACACTTAGTAAAATTACCAAGGCCGAGGACTTTACCAAATTACAAGAATACATACGCAAATGTTCCTCTTTATTGCGTATTGATGAGACGGGTTTAACACAATTAGTGAATAAGTTTAAGCGTGACAAGCTAGTGAAAGAGGAGAAAAAAATGGCCTTTGATGAAGCCGCCATTTTAATGCCTAGCTTCCCTCCTGCTGAAACCGAAGAACAAGATTTTGCACTTTTTACTGACCGCGATTTATTGCATGAGAAAAGCTTAGTTCGTTTAGTAATTGAACATGGCATTGAACAAAACAAAGAAGGTAAATTCATTGCTCAACATGTATTTGATGAAATTGAGAGTTTCCCATTTGAAAACCCAGATATGGTGTACTTAATGGACGCTTATAAGTCCTGGTATTATGCTGGCAAAATGCCTGATGCTAAAACCTTACAATACCATGAGGACGAAAGAGTACAACATTGGGTTGTGACCTTATTTGCGCCTGAACATGAATTGAGCCTTCGATGGAACGACAAATTAGGTATCAAGAAAAAAGTGGAAGAAAGGGATATCATGGTGGAAGTTGATATTACCCTACTTTACTTTAAATTACGCAAAATCAAAAAAATGATCAGTCAAAACCAGTCTGATTTGGAACAAGCGCCCGAATCGGAACAAATTCAATTGCTACAAATACATAAACATTTAAAAGACATTGAAAGAGCGCTTACTTCAACCATTGGAACAGTGATATACAAATAAATGGTCATAAAAAATCCCCTGAAATGCATCAGGGGATTTTTATATACTTACTAATCTAACTAAACAATTGCGAGGTAATGAGCATTTAAATAACTTACTATTTTTCCGATGGGTTGTTTTTACCGGCTAATAGTTTTTCTAAGGTTGCTTCCAAACGTTTTTGTTTTGTTTCTTCCTTTTTTGCTCCTTGAATCCAACTTAAATATTCCTTTTGATTGATAATAGAAAGTGAAGCGAAAAAGTCTCTTGCTTCATCATGTGCTGCCAAAATTTTATCCAATTCTATAGGAAGGGCAATAATTCTTTTTTCAAAATCATCCACTTTAATATCAGCCGCTTTAAATTCAACAAAAGCACGATTTTTATTCGGCAATTGGTCTACTTTTTTAAAACGCATTGCAGTCCATACATGGTCCAATGTTACTTGACGAATAGCTTCATAGTCGTTCTTAGACAAAATCTCCCAGCTCGCATCTCTATTTAAATCAGATACAATTTTAGAACCGGTTTTTGGGTAAGCAATCCATAATTTACTTTCTGGGTGCAAAGCCGAAAACACTTCTTTTAGAATATTGTTGAGTTGTAACTGATTTATTGCAAAAATTAAAGCGTAGTCAATTTTCCTTGTTTTTAATAAAGGAGTAATGTTCTTATTGTAATTTAACTTTGCAAATTGTTTCTCTATTGAAGAAGGCAACCCTTGAATCAGTAAATTTTTCTCTTCTTTCAATTGCAACTTCTCTAAAATATGCTGAGGTCCTGTCATAAGAAAATATTTTAAGGGAGGGCAAAGTTACTAAATTCTAAATTAGTAGAAAAAAGTAAATCAATAAAAAACTATAAAATGCTGAAATTCAACTTGTTAATCCTTTTTGTCAGCGCGCTTATTTTTAAACAAAGGCACTTTATTTTCAGTCCCCTTGAGCAATCGGCCAATGTTCTTTTGATGGGTAGCAACCACCATTAATGCAACAATGATGGCAAATAAGCGATACATGGTCTCTTTTTCATTGAAAATGAATAGTATTAACACCATGAAAGCCACCCCCGCTAACATAGAACTTAAGGAAACAAATCGCGTAATAACTAAGGTAAAAGCAAATACAACCAAACAAATTAGGGCTACAATAGGTTGAATAGCCAGCGCCATCCCCAATAAAGTGGCAACTCCTTTTCCACCCCTTAAACCTGCCCAAATGGGAAATATATGCCCAAGTACGGATACTAATCCTAGTACAATCATAAAATTGGTTCTTGCCAATTCATTAGTAAGATAATATGGAATTAGAACATATAAGGAAGTAGCAATAACTCCCTTAGCTACATCTACCAGCATGACGATACTGCCCCATTTTGGGCCGAGTACTCTAAAAGTATTGGTGGCACCTGCATTACCACTACCATAATCTCGTATGTCAAAATTAAACACCGACTTGCTAATCCAAACAGATGTTGGAATAGAGCCAATTAAATAAGCCAATATAACAAGAATAGATTCAACCATAGTTCCATGTTGGGGTGGACAAATATACACCCAAATAAATAAATGGATTATTTGGAGCGATCAAATAGCAAACTAATCCAACCATTCATTGATTTTTGCTTGAGAAATTGCCAGCCCTTGTCCTGAGCCAACTGAATCATATCTTGTTGATCCTCAATAAGTAACCCGCTTAATACTAAAAATCCTCCTGGTTTTCCTGCTTGGCTTAGCGCGTCCATATTGGCCTCTATAATATGCCTATTCACATTCGCTAAAACAATATCAAAACAACGATCCTGCTGCGCAGTTTCAACTTTTTGGACCCAAATAGACTGGGTTTCATTTTCTGCGATATTCTCTTGAGCATTCTCAATACACCAGTCGTCATTGTCTACAGCTAAAACCTCCTTTGCTCCTAATTGTGCTGCTAGAATGGCTAAAATACCTGTACCTGTTCCAAAATCATATACAGTTTTGCCTTGGAAATCCATTTCTCCCATCATTTGCATCATCGTATAAGTGGTACCATGGTGCCCAGTTCCAAAACTCATTTTAGGGGTAATGTGAATCTCATGTTGGACTGCAGGTTCAAAAGGAGGATGAAAATGAGCACGTATTCCCACAAAATTATCTACTCTAACTGGCTCAAAATTGGACTCCCAAATTGCGTTCCAGTTTTGTTCCCTAATAATTGATTTTAAATAAGTTAAATTATGTTTAGTAAATATTTTATTTAATTCAATTTCAATATTATTTTCAATATAATCACTGGCTAGTATAAAGGTTTTACAATGCCCAGCTCCAGCTCCTAATCCGGCAGATGTTCCTAAAATACTACTCATACCCACCCCATTATTTATTCCAGTTGCTACCTCCTCTTCATTAAAACCCTCAAAGCCTAGATTGGCCAGTTGGGCTACCAAGAGCTCAAATTGATCCTGGTTATCAAAATCAAAGGCAATTTGTATATATTCTTTTGGCATGTGGTTAAGTTTGTTTGTCTGTAATTTGATTGGTAAAGATAGCAATGATTCATCTAAATGCTGAACATCGAACCATAGCGTTAAGAAAATGAGCAATTAACTCGTTAAGAAATTGCGCATGTCTGAGCGAAGCGAGTTCGCAATTTTAGAGTGAATTGCTCATTTTTAGCGTAAATGGTGAGCGGAGAAGCATTGATGAATCATTGCTATCAAATAATAATTATAGACAACAAAAAAATGCCCCAGGGTTGCTGAGGCATTTAATATGATGTTACATTTAAAATTAAGCTTGAGGGCGATCTTCGCGAGGCGCTTGCTCTGGCTTAGGCAATAAAGCTTTATGGCTTAATTTGAATTTACCTGTTTTAGGATCCAAACCTACTAATTTCACTTTCACCTCATCTCCTTCTTTGAAGATACCATCCATGGTTTCCAAACGCTTCCAGCTTATTTCACTAATATGTAATAAACCTTGTTTGCCTGGCATGAATTCTACGAAAGCACCAAATTCTTTAATGCCTTTCACAACGCCATCGTAAACGTCTCCAATTTCTGGAACTGCTACGATACCATTTATCCATTTAACCGCTGCGTCTAAGCTATCCTTATTCGCAGAGAAGATACTTACTTCACCATGGTTGTCTACTTCTTCAATATTGATGGTAGCACCTGTAGTTCTTTGCATTTCTTGGATAATCTTACCACCTGGTCCGATTACTGCACCGATAAACTCTTTGTCAATGATTAATTTAACCATTCTTGGCGCATGAGGCTTCACATCTGCACGTGCAGCTGGAATACACTCATACATTGCATCTAATATGTGTAAGCGACCTTTTTTAGCTTGAGACAATGCTTCACGCATAATATCCATGCTTAAACCGTCTACTTTAATATCCATTTGAACACCACAAATACCGTCTTTAGTACCTGTTACTTTAAAGTCCATATCTCCTAAATGATCCTC
>JBDKLP010000006.1:0-26698 GCA_039795575.1 Bacteroidota bacterium
TCATTTTGAGCGAGCTTTCGAGCTACGCGCAGGGCGAGTCGAATTAGATTTATCATAATTAAAGAAGGAGCTCCTTTATGGGGCTCCTTCTTTAATTTCATCAGAGAATATTTAATAGACTTTTATATTTATAAAAAAAATCTATTAAATATTACTTCATCTTAAATGTTTCCAAAAACTTCGTAGTGAAGTTTCCTTTTCTAAAATCTTCATTTTGCATTAGTTGCAAGTGAAAAGGAATCGTTGTTTTAACACCCTCAATTACATATTCGCTTAATGCACGATACATGGTATTAATAGCTTCTTCTCGCGTTTGTGCAACAGTGATTAATTTTCCAATCATAGAATCATAATAAGGAGGAATTACATAACCTGCATAAACATGACTATCTACTCGAACTCCATGTCCACCTGGGGTATGCAATACGGTAATTTTACCTGGTGAAGGACGAAAATCATTATAAGGATCCTCTGCATTGATACGACATTCTATTGCGTGCAATTTAGGTTCGTAGTTTTTACCAGAGATTTTTTCTCCTGCAGCAATTTTAATTTGCTCTTTAATTAAATCGTAGCTTACAACCTCCTCAGTAACGCAATGCTCAACTTGAATACGCGTATTCATTTCCATGAAGTAGAAGTTGCGATGCTTGTCAACCAAGAACTCAATCGTACCTACACTTTCATAATTAATTGCTGAAGCAGCTTTGATAGCAGCATCTCCCATTCTTTGACGAAGATCGGGAGTCATAAAAGGAGAAGGAGATTCTTCAACTAATTTTTGATGTCTTCTTTGAATAGAACAATCACGTTCACTCAAATGACAAACATTACCATATTGGTCACCTGCTACTTGAATTTCAATATGACGAGGCTCTTCCACAAATTTCTCCATGTATAAGCCATCATTTTTGAAACTTGCTGCCGCTTCCATTTTTGCAGTTTCGTAAGCTTTTTCAATTTCTTCTTCCTTCCACACCACACGCATTCCCTTACCACCACCACCTGCAGTGGCTTTAATAATCACAGGATAGCCTATTTCTTTGGCTAATTTTTTTGCTTCATCAATACTTTCTAATAAACCTTCACTTCCAGGAACCACCGGTACACCGGCTTTAATCATAGTTTCCTTTGCAGTGATTTTATCTCCCATTTTGTTGATCATTTCGGGAGTAGGTCCAATAAATTTAATACCGTGGTCAGCACAAATTTGAGCAAATTTTGCATTTTCTGCTAAAAACCCATAACCAGGATGCACTGCATCTGCATTCGTAATTTCACATGCTGCCATGATATGGGGAATATTCAAATAGGACTCCTGCCCTTTGGGACCACCAATACAAACTGCCTCATCAGCAAATTTTACGTGTAAACTATCCTTATCGGCAGTGGAATAAACAGCCACCGTTTTAATGCCCATTTCTCTACAAGTACGAATAATACGCAAAGCGATTTCGCCACGATTGGCAATCAATATCTTTTTAAACATTTTGTTGATTTAAAGTTGACAATGGGAAACTAAGCAGGTTGAACCAAGAATAAAGGTTGGTCAAATTCAACCGGACTTGCATCTTCAACCAATACTTTCACAATTGTTCCTTTTACTTCAGACTCAATTTCGTTGAACAATTTCATGGCTTCGATGATACAAACCACTTTACCCTCGTTTACTTCAGTTCCTTCTTCTGCCAACAAAGGCTTATCAGGAGCTGCACGACGATAGAAAGTTCCAATCATTGGACTCTTAATAGTAATTAAATTACTAGCAGCAGGTGCGGCAGCAGTTGTAGCAGGTGCAGCAGGCGCAGCGGCAGCAACGGGTGCAGCAGCAGGAGCAGCCGCATATACTTGTGCTGGAGCAGCACTTACAGTGATTTTGTCTTCTTTTTGTTTGATGGTTACTTTACCATCTTTGTCTTCAATACTAATTTCTCCAATATTACTTTTGTTTACAACCTTAATTAGGTCGTGAATTTGTTTTAAGTCCATGTTTGGCAATTTTGGGTAAAATTGGGGTATTTTTATTAAAAATCACAATAAAAAGGGCTTTTTTTATCAAAAACAGGGCATTTTGGGGATAAATTCAAAAAGTACAAGTAACAAAAAGGGCCCGTTTATGGGGCCCTTTTTTAAAAATGATAAGTGACGTAATTTTATAAATCCAATATTTTCTAAAAAGGATTTATAAAATAGCATTACTTAACGCGTTCTACGTATTCGCCGTTTTTAGTGTTGATTTTGATTTTTTCCCCTTCATTCACAAATAAAGGTACCATAACAGTTGCACCAGACTCAATGGTAGCTGCTTTTAAAGCTCTAGTTGCGGTATCTCCTTTTACTCCTGGTTCACAGTATGTAATCAAAACATCTATTTTTTCTGGCAATTCAGCACCAATCGGTTGATCGGTTTCAGTATTCATGAAAACGAACACTTCAGCACCGTCCATTAAGAACTGAGGAGCATCAATCATTTCTTCGGCCATTGCGATTTGCTCAAAAGTTTCATTGTTCATTAAATTATATCCGCTATCATCCTTGTATAAGAATTGGAAGGTCTTTTTCTCTACTCTTACTGGGTAAACGGTTTCACCGCTATTCCAAGTTTTTTCGATAGATCTTTTATTGTCTACACCCTTTAATTTAGCCCAAACTTTTGCAGCTGCTCTAGCTGTTTTGTTCTCTCCAAATTCTACTACCGAGTACAAACTACCATCTAATTTCAAGATCATTCCACGTGTGATGTCCGAAGTTGTTGCCATAATTTTTGTTTTAATTTTGTCTTTGCGAGGAACAAAAGTAAGACTTGCAAGCCATTTATAAAAAAACCTATAATTTTTGTTGAAAAATAGGGCAAAAAAGGGGTTTTAGCCTATTTTTGCGGCACAAATAACAAATTCAGTTCTCATGTCAGTATTAGTGAATAAAAACTCAAAGATTATTGTACAAGGTTTTACCGGTACAGAAGGTAGTTTCCATGCAAGTCAAATGATTGAATATGGAACACAGGTAGTAGGTGGCGTGACTCCAGGCAAAGGAGGTTCAACACATTTAGACCGTCCAGTTTTCAATACTGTTGCCGATGCAGTAAAAACTACCGGAGCAGATGTGAGTATTATTTTTGTACCCCCTGCATTTGCAGCGGACGCCATTATGGAAGCAACTGATGCAGGTATTGCATTGGTAGTTTGTATCACTGAAGGTATTCCAGTACAGGATATGGTGAGAGTAAAAAATTATTTATTAGGAAAAACAACTCGTTTAATTGGACCTAACTGTCCAGGTGTGATCACTGCCGAAGAAGCAAAAGTGGGTATCATGCCAGGATTTATTTTCAAGAAAGGAACTATTGGTATCGTTTCAAAAAGCGGAACCTTAACATATGAAGCTGCAGATCAAGTAGTAAAAGCAGGATTAGGTATCACAACTGCAATTGGTATTGGTGGAGACCCCATTATTGGCACTACTACAAAAGAAGCAGTTGAATTGTTAATGAACGACCCTGCAACTGAAGGCATCATTATGATTGGTGAAATTGGTGGAAGTATGGAAGCAGACGCTGCGAATTGGATTAAAGACAATATGAAAAAACCAGTAGTTGGATTTATTGCTGGCCAGACAGCTCCTGCTGGACGTCGTATGGGTCATGCTGGTGCCATAATTGGTGGAGCTGACGATACAGCTGAAGCAAAAATGAAAATCATGGCAGCTTGTGGCATTCACGTATGTGCAAGCCCTGCAGATATTGGTAAGACAATGGCTGCTGCTTTGAAAAAATAAAAATAAACAAAGGCTCATCCCTTTTCAAATTAAATAGGAATCCCTTAACAGCAATTGTTAAGGGATTTTTTATTGTAAGTTTGTTCTATGAAAAACAGTCTGCTACTTTTGACAATTTTATGTTGTTTGTTTAACACTGCTCATGCGCAAGAATCCAAATTGCATATTAATGCAACCCCACCCTCCTCTTTAAAATGGGGTCAGTCTTATCATTTAAATGCGAAAGTTGAACACAATTTTAGTACAGAACAAACTGGCGGTATTACATGCAGTCTATTGAATGCTGCAACACATCAATCTGTAGATGGATGGTTTATTAATATATTCCCCTTTCAATATTTCACTACCATTGCAAAAACTCCATTTGAAACAGAATTTAGTTTTACAGTACCCCATGCATATAAAGGTGCTTTTGAAATTGTTTTGGTTGCACAAGTAAAGGATATAAAAGACAGTGTACATTTTTTAGTTCCTACTCATAAATAACGCGCATTGGCATCTATTGAAAAACTAAAATATTTAATTGTTGGTCAAGGCTTAGTAGGTACTTGGATGTCTTATCATATGGAGGCAGCAGGACTTGAATACAAAATTGTTCATGATCCTGCAATACCCTCAGCTACATCAGTGGCCAGCGGAGTAATAAACCCAGTTACTGGAAGGCGTATTGTGCAAACTTGGATGATTGACACCATCCTACCCTTTGCGGTAAATGCTTACCAACAAATGGCAGAAAAATTAGCTATTGAAATCATTCAAACAGCTCCTGTACTACTCATACATCCTTCCCAACAAATGAAGGAAAGTTTTGAATACCGACTAACGCATGATAATGAGTATCTATTTGAACAAGATCAAAAAAAATGGGATGCTTTTTTCAAGATACCATTTGGCACTGGAGGAATCAGTGATTGCTACTGGATGGATTTGAATAAAATGACTGAACACTGGAATTTATATTTAGCACAACAAAACAAATGCATTGAAGCGCATTTCGACTACAAGGAAATGCGAATTTTGAAAGAAGGTGTACAATGGAAAAACATCATTGCAGATACTATCCTATTCTGCGACGGAGTTGGCACATTACAAAACCCTTATTTTAATAATCTACCTTTTGCACCCAATAAAGGAGAGGCCTTAATTATTAAAGTGACTGGCTTGCCAAATCAACATATTTACAAAAACAATGTATCCATTGTTCCCTGGGAAGATGATTTATTTTGGGTAGGCTCTAGTTACGAATGGTCCTTTGAAAACAACTTGCCAACTCAGGAATTCAAAGAAAAAATGATTAAAAGTCTTGATCAAATTTTACAACTTCCTTATACCATAGTGGATCATATTACTGGCATACGACCAGCAAACACACAACGCAGACCATTTGTAGGCAAACATCCACTGTATCCATCTTTGGCCATTTGCAATGGGATGGGCACCAAAGGTTGCAGTCTTGCTCCTTATTTCACAAAGCAATTATTGGATCATTTGGAATTGGGTGCCCCCATTGAACCTGAGGCAAACGTTCAAAGGTTCGCCTCTATCTTACATACAATAAAAGAAAATTAATAATTATAATGAATTCATCCAAACTAAATAACACAACACAAAATCAGTTTTACAATATCCCAATTGCTTATAGGAAAATGGAGAACTTACATATCATTTTTTGGTTGTTTAAAGATATTGCATGGTGTATGGGATGGAGACCATTAGGTATCATAATGATTGCTCCTACGCTCGCTATTTCAATCATTATTGCTTGGAGAACTCGACACATTGTTTCGGAACTTTGTCATAATCTTGCCATTGTAGTATGGATAAGCGCCAACTCCTTTTGGATGTGTAGTGAATTTTTCAAAGTAGATACCATTGAATTTATACCTGGCATAACTGTTAAACATTTGGCAATGATTCCATTTGTAACAGGGGTTTTAATTCTTGCTTATTACTATTTTATTTATAAGCCCAAACACGAAAAGGAAGCAGCAACATTATAAAAAAGTATTGCTATAAATATTTTTTCAATTTGTGTGCTTGATAAAAAGTAGACAGGCCTAATAAACTCATCGTTAAAAATGCCCATCTTAATCCAATGGCTTGAGATAAAAAACCAATAATGGGCGGGCCAATTAAAAAGCCAAAAAAGCCAATGCTAGAAACAGAGGCCAAATCAATACTTGCCTTACCTGGTGCTGCATTACGTCCAATGGTTCCATAAATGGTGGGGATTACCGAAGACACTCCAAATCCAATTAACATAAATCCCATACTACTCAAAATAATATTTGGATACGCTACTGCAACTATCAAACCTGTTGTCACAATCAATCCGCTTAGCATTAATTGTTTACGAGGACCCCAATAATTAATTAAAGCATCGGCAAACATGCGCCCTGTTGTCATACATGCCATAAAAGCAATATAACCCGTCGTGCGCCATTGTTCGGAAACTTTCACAACTTGTTGAAAATACACCCCACTCCAATCAAACATCATTCCTTCACAAATCATATTACTCAAGGCCACTAATCCAAATTGCCACAACAAAGGACTTGGCTTATTCCACATTTTAGAAACAGGCTGTGTACTTTTTTCGCCGGGTAATAAATAAGTATTTGAAAAAAATAAATATACCCATGCCAAACAGGCAACAAATATAAATTGTTGCAATGGTGTAATAGCGTTGGCAACAAAAATACCCCCCATTAACCCACCAGTAAATCCTGCTAAACTCCAAAATCCATGAAAGGTGGATGTGATGCTCTTGTCAAAATGTTTGGACAAGTTAGCGGCCTGGGTATTGACAGATACATTAAATAAATTGCCAGTAAAGCCAAATAAAAATAAACAAATAGCCAGCTGTGTAATATTGCTAGCCAAGCCTAAACTAATCAATGCAATGGGATATAAAATGGCAGCAATGGTCACCATTTTCTTACTTCCATGTTTGGCCGTTAAACTGCCCGAAATAGGAATTCCAATAAAAGAGCCGATGGGTAGGAAAAACAAAAGTCCACCAAAAGCCCCATCACTCAATTGTAGCATCATTTTAATGTCTGGAATACGGCTTGCCCAACTCGCAAAACAAATGCCTGTTAGAAAGAAATAGCCAGAAAGGATGATTCGTCTAGTTTTTAATGAGAAGGGCGTTGCTGTCATGGCGCAAAGATGGGGATTTTCTAGGAATTGGGCTATATTTGCATTCTAACTTATTTCAACAGTTTACTATGTATCGTACACACCATTGTGGAGCATTAAATATCCAATTCGTAGGCCAACAAGTAACCCTTGCTGGATGGGTACAAACCATTCGCAAATTTGGCGCCATCACTTTTGTGGATCTAAGAGATCGTTATGGAATTACACAGTTATTAATGGGCGAAGAATTACAAGCACAATTAGATGCACAACCCTTGGGTAGAGAGTTTGTAATACAAGTTGAAGGAGCTGTTATTGAGCGTTCAAGTAAAAATAACAATATCCCAACTGGTGAAATTGAAATTAAAGTAAGCGCCTTTAAAATTTTAAACGCTTCTATTGTTCCTCCATTTACCATTCAAGATGATACCGACGGAGGAGATGATATTCGCATGAAATATCGTTTCTTGGATTTAAGAAGAAATGCTGTTAAAAAGAATATTGAATTAAGATACAGTGTAAATCGTGCAACACGCAACTATTTACATGAAAAAGGATTCATGGATATTGAAACACCTTTCTTAATTAAATCTACCCCCGAAGGCGCACGTGACTTTGTAGTACCTAGTAGAATGAATGCAGGAGAATTTTATGCCCTACCCCAATCTCCTCAAACTTTTAAACAATTGTTGATGGTGAGTGGTTATGACCGTTACTATCAAATTGTAAAATGTTTTAGAGACGAGGATTTAAGAGCCGATCGTCAACCTGAATTCACACAAATTGACTGTGAAATGAGTTTTGTGGAACAGGAAGACATTTTAAATATGTTCGAAGGTTTGATTAAGCGCATTTTTAAAGATGTGAAAAACATTGATTATACTGAGATAGTACAAAGAATGACTTGGGAAGATGCTATGTGGAATTATGGAAATGACAAACCAGACATTCGTTTCGGTATGGAATTGTGCAACTTGAAAAAGCCAAACCATGTTTTCTCAGATAAAAAAGACCAAGCAGCTTTAATTAATGGAGTTGATTTTAAAGTATTCGACGAAGCCGAAACGGTTATTGCCATTGCTGCACCAGGCTGTAGTGAGTTTTCTCGCAAACAAACAGATGAATTAACAGAATGGGTAAAACGTCCACAAATTGGTATGAAAGGCTTGGTATTCATTAAATGCAATGCAGATGGAACTTACAAGAGCAGTGTAGATAAATTTTATTCAGAAGATAAATTAAAAGCCATTGCTATTGCTGTCAATGCCAAAGCAGGAGATTTGGTATTAATTTTAGCAGGTGCCGAAGAAAGAACACGTAAAGCGATTAGTGAATTGAGATTGGAATTGGGTAAACAATTAGGATTTAGAAAAGAAGAGGAATTTAAATTGTTATGGGTATTAGATTTTCCATTATTTGAATATGATGAGGAAGGCAACCGCTGGGTAGCAAGACACCATCCTTTTACATCGCCCAAACCAGATCATATTGATATTATGATCAATAATGCGCCAGAAATTAAAGATGCTGCTAAATACTTAGAACACCCATACGCCAATATTAAAGCCAACGCTTATGATATGGTATTAAATGGAAATGAAATTGGAGGTGGATCTATACGTATCTTCCAAAGAAACTTACAGGAAAAAATGTTTGCAGCTTTAGGCATGTCTCCCGAGGAAGCACAACATAAATTTGGATTCTTGTTAGGTGCATTTGAATACGGTGCTCCCCCACATGGTGGTATTGCTTTTGGATTTGATCGCTTATGTGCATTATTAGGCGGCAGTGAAAGTATTAGAGACTTTATTGCCTTTCCTAAGAACAATAGCGGACGTGACGTAATGTTAGATGCTCCAAGCAGTATCGACGACAAACAATTTGAAGAATTACATATTAAGTTAAACCTTAAATAAATAATGAGCAATCACTTGAAACTATATACAGTACTTAGCTATATACTCATTCCTATTGCTTTATTCTTTGGGTTTTTAGATGTATTGTTTTTATTATCGGCATTGACCAATCCAAGTGCATTGATATTCGTATTCGTGATTGCTTGTTTGGTCATTTATACCTTTTCTAGTTTCAAGTTTTTCCGTCAAGGTGTTCAAAGAGAACAAGTATTAAAAAAAGGATTAAAAGACTGGGTTAAGGTGAACGCTTTTGTGTCGGTTTTTTTATGTAGTTTATTTTGTTTAAATGCATTTAGTGTATTGGGTTCAAGCAATGCCACCCTACTAAAATACATTGATGAATTTATCATTCAACAACCTGGTTTCCCAAAAGAAATAAAGGCGGAATTAATATTGACCATGCTTAAGGCCGTGTCTGTTTTATTTTTAGTAACCGGTGCAGCAGGATTGATTCATATTCGAATTACCCTTCGTTTAGTAAAACAATACGACTATTTATTTGAATAAAGGGGCTGGATAATAATGTACTTTTAAGCATGCCACACTCTATACCATTAGCTGAGCGTTTACGCCCACAATCCCTCTCAGAACTAGTTGGGCAGGAGCATTTGTCAGGCTCAGAATCTGTATTGCAAAAAGCCATTCAAAATGGCAAAGTGCCTTCAATGATTTTATGGGGACCGCCTGGTGTAGGCAAAACTACACTTGCTAATATCATTGCAACTACATTTGACATTGCTTATTACCAACTAAGTGCAATTAGTAGTGGGGTAAAAGAATTAAGAGAAGTCATTGAGGAAGCAAAAACGAAAAATGGTGCCCTATTATTTATAGATGAGATTCATAGATTTAATAAAGGACAGCAGGATGCATTATTGGGCGCGGTAGAAAAAGGAATCATCACGCTTATTGGTGCTACCACCGAAAATCCAAGTTTTGAAGTAAACAGTGCCTTATTAAGTCGTTGCCAAGTATTTATTTTAAAGGCCCTTGACAAAGAAGCCCTTACACTTTTAATACAACAAGCCATTCAAAAGGATCCATTATTTACGCAATATCCTATTGACATATTCGAAACAGAAGCCCTTTTTCAACTTTCGGGCGGGGATGGTAGAAAATTATTGAACTTATTAGAATTGTCGGTAGAAGCATTAATAGGTATATCAAAAGATACTACCCAATTAAAGCTTACCAACGAATGGGTAATGCAGGTGGCCCAAACCAATATAGCCTTATATGACAAGAACGGAGAACAACATTATGATATTATTTCGGCCTTTATTAAAAGTATGCGTGGCTCTGATCCGAATGGAGCCATCTATTGGTTGTCTCGAATGATTGCAGGAGGGGAAGACGTAAAATTTATAGCCAGAAGGATGCTGATATTTGCAAGCGAGGATATTGGCAATGCCAATCCAAATGCCTTGTTATTGGCAAATAGTTGTTTTGATGCAGTGAATAAAATTGGCTATCCCGAAAGTAGAATTATTCTTTCCCAATGTGCAATTTATTTAGCAAGTTCTGTAAAAAGCAATGCTTCTTATGAAGCCATCGCCCAAGGTTTAGCCTTAGTACAAAAAACCGGTAATCTCCCTGTCCCCTTACACCTTCGCAATGCCCCAACAAAATTTATGAAGGACTTGGATTATGGAAAGGATTATCAATATTCCCATTTAGGCGAAAACAATTTCTTGGAACAAGAATATTTACCCAATGAAATTAAAGGCACAACACTTTACCAACCGCAAAAAAATGAAAGAGAGGATGCACTCAAAAAATTCTTGCACGAACGTTGGAAAGGAAAATATGGTTATTAATCATTCTTTATTAATATAATTTTAGCATATGTCTACAGTATCAAATATCAAATGGTTCACCAAACATTTTTCCGAACTTACGGTAGATGAGTTGTATGCAATTTTAAGATTGCGTAGTGAAGTTTTTGTGGTAGAACAAGACTGTGTGTTTTTGGACATGGACAACAATGACCAGATTGCCTACCATACTATGGGATGGATGGGAAATGATTTAGTGGCTTCTACTCGATTATTTGATGTGGACCAAAGCTATCCAGACTACCAAAGTATTGGACGCGTAGTGGGCTCTCCTAAATACCGTGGCATTGGAGCCGGAAAAGCACTCATGCAATATTCAATTACGGAATGTGAAAGACTCTTTGGGAAGCATCCCATTAAAATTGGGGCACAATTGTACCTAAAAAAATTCTATAATGAATTGGGCTGGGAGCAAGCTGGGGAAATGTATTATGAGGATGAAATTGAACATATCCCCATGATCAGAAAATAATTAGACTATTACACTAATAGCTTATTGTTGTCTACTTATTACATCCGAATTTTCAAAATTCAACTAGCTCTTCATTTCAATAGCTAAATATTTGGCGGTATGTGATTTGGACATTTTTATCATTTCCTCGGGAGTACCTGTAAATTGTACCACTCCACCACCAGTACCTCCTTCAGGACCAAGATCAATCAAATGATCTGCTACTTTAATTACATCCATATTATGTTCAATCACTAATACGGTATTGCCTCTTTCAACTAGTCGGTCTAATACTCCAATCAATAATTTAATATCCTGAAAATGCAACCCAGTAGTAGGTTCATCTAAAATATAAAAAGTTTTACCAGTATCTTTTTTACCCAATTCTGTTGCCAATTTAACACGTTGTGCTTCCCCTCCACTTAATGTAACAGCAGATTGACCAAGGGTAATATAACCCAAGCCCACATCCTGCAACACTTTTACTTTTCTATAAATAAATGGAACTGCTTGAAAAAATTCACAAGCTTCTTCAACTGTCATATTTAATACATCACTGATCGATTTGCCCTTGTACCTTATCTCTAGCGTTTCACGATTGTAACGTTTACCCCCACACTTTTCACAATGCACATAAACATCCGGCAAAAAATTCATTTCTATCACACGCATACCACCACCCTCACAAACCTCACATCTTCCGCCTTTTACATTGAAGGAGAAACGACCTGCCTGGTATCCACGAATTTTTGCCTCTGGCACAGAAGCAAACAAAGTTCGAATATCCGAAAAGAATCCACAATAAGTTGCAGGATTACTTCTTGGTGTTCTTCCAATAGGTGATTGATCTATTTCAATAACTTTATCTATATGTTCCAGCCCAGTTACTTTTTCAAAAGGCATGGGCTTGGTTTTACTTTGATAACAATATTGAGAAAGGATTGGATATAAGGTTTCATTGATCAAAGTAGATTTTCCACTTCCGCTCACTCCCGAAACCACAATAAATTTTCCTAATGGAAATTCACAATCTACTTTACGCAAAGTATTACCAGTAGCACCTTGAATCTTGATGGATTTGCCATTGCCTGCTCTTCGTTCCATTGGCACTTCAATCATCTTTTTCCCTGCCAAATAAAGTGCCGTATCCGATTTTGATTTAAGTATCTCCTTAGGTGTGCCTTGTGCTACAATATGGCCTCCATGAATGCCTGCTCTTGGACCAATGTCAACAATATAATCCGAAGCCATCATGATATCCTTGTCGTGTTCCACTACCAATACAGAATTCCCAATATCACGCAATTGTTGCAAAGCGGTAATCAGACGTTGATTATCGCGTTGATGCAAACCAATACTTGGCTCATCCAAAATATAAGTAATTCCCTGTAATTGAGATCCAATTTGAGTGGCCAAACGAATTCTTTGGGACTCTCCTCCACTCAAGGATTTAGAAGGTCTACTTAAAGATAAATAGGATAAACCCACATTCATTAAAAATGATATGCGATCCTCTATTTCTTTTAAAATTCCCGATGCAATAAGTTTGTCTTTTTTATCCAACTGAGCCGGTAATTTCTCAAACCACTTTTGCAAATCATCTAAATGCATGTCATTTAAAGTAGCAATGTTTTCTCCATTCACTTTAAACCATAAACTCTCCTTTTTCAATTTTGCACCATTACATGCAGTACAAGTATTTAATTCCATAAAACTCTCTACCCAGCCTTTTAAATGATCGGTACTTTGCGAGGAAGTGAACCATCTTTTAAGCATGGATACGATACCTTCATAACTACCTGTATAGGCATCTGGAATATCTTCGTCATTTAAATCCAAAGCCAATGAATTGGTAATTTGTTTGTCACCAAATAAAATCAAATCCATTTGTTCCTTGGACAAATCTTTCAAAGCTTTATCTAAACTAATTTTATGCTTTCTTGCAAACTGCTTTACTTGAGTAAAAACACTTGCTTCACGCGCCTCCCCTAATGGTTGAATACCTCCTGCATTAATGCTCAAACTTTTATCGGGCATTACCAAACTCAAATCAATAGCATATACATTTCCCAATCCTTTACAAATAGGACAGGCCCCATAAGGTGAATTGAATGAAAAACTATTGGGCGAAGGCGCTTCATAACTTAAACCTGTTTCGACACACATTAATTGTTTGGAAAACTGAACCGTTTTGTCCTTACCTTCTTCCAATAAAAATAATAAATCATTACCCATCTTTAAACATTGGGCCACACTTTCTGCCAACCTTGTTTTCATCGCATCTGTTACAGGAATACGATCTACTACAATTTCGATATCATGTATCTTGTATCGATCTAATTGTAATTTGGGCCTGAGTTCCACAATCTCTCCGTCAATTCTTGCTTTTACAAATCCCTTTTTTCTTATTTCTTCAAACAATTCTCTATAATGTCCTTTTCTACCCCTTACAACAGGTGCTAATAAATTTATTTTCTTTTCCTTGAATTGAGTGAAAATATTTTGAATGATTTCCGCCTCTGAAAATTGCACCATCGGCTTTCCCGTATGATAACTGTAGGCTTTACCAATACGTGCATAAAGAAGTCTTAAAAAATCATATAATTCTGTTACAGTTCCAACTGTAGACCTCGGATTTTTATTAGTTGTTTTTTGCTCAATGGCAATTACAGGTGAAAGTCCCGTAATTTGATCCACATCGGGACGTTCCATATCTCCCATAAATTGACGGGCATATGCACTAAAACTTTCCATATACCTTCTTTGCCCTTCGTTGTACAAGGTATCAAATGCCAACGAAGACTTACCACTCCCACTTACCCCAGTAAATACCACCAACTGGTTTTTAGGGATGGAGATATCGAAATTCTTAAGATTATGCTCTCGGGCACCTACTATATTAATTTGGTCTTTTTCTTTGCTCATGATAAGATGGTAAAGTTATAACAAGGAATTAAATAATTAGTTGACTATTAGCTGCAAACATTCTGTATTTTTGGAAATTATTAGGGATTTTAGCTACTTCCTGTGGATGACCTCCCCCAATTTAAACAACTAAGCATAACCCAATATGAGAAAGATTTTTACTACCCCTATTTTCATCTTTGCCAGCATCCTTATAAGTAATGTGATCCTTGCCCAGGATACTACACAAAAAATAGTAGCAGACCGCAGCAATAGCCAGGCCCAAGTTCATAAACCTTATGTCATTTTAATTTCCGCAGACGGGTTTAGATCCGATTTTACCGAATTATACAACGCTTCCTTTTTAAAGTCTATTGCTCAAAAAGGAGTTCGTGCTAATTTCATGACGCCTTCTTTCCCTTCCTTAACATTCCCTAATCATTACTCTATTGTTACGGGTATGTATCCTTCCCATCATGGCTTGGTAGATAATACTTATTTTGATAAAGCATCGGGACTTGAATATCGAATGGGCAATAAACAAATGGTACAAGATGGTAGGTGGTATGGTGGCACTCCATTATGGGTATTGGCTGAACAACAAAAAATGATGTCGGCTAGTTTTTATTGGGTAGCTTCCGAAGCGGCTATTCAAAATACCAGACCTAGCTATTATTATGTGTACAACGAAAAAATAAGTATCGGCGATAGAATTAAGGCGGTGAAAGATTGGTTAAGCTTACCCGAGGAAAAACGTCCACATATCATTACTTTTTATTTTCCCGAAGTAGACCACGAAGCCCATACTTATGGGCCTAATGATCCACATGTGGAAGCAGCTGTTCATTTTGTAGACAGTAGCGTAAATGCTTTACAAGCAAGCTTAGCCACATTGAAATTACCCATCAATTATATTTTTGTATCTGATCATGGAATGACTAAAGTGGACAATGAAAAAACAATGGGCCTGCCTTCCGCCATTGATACAGCAGCATTTAGAGTGCCATGGGGAGATGCATTAATTCATTTGTATGCAAAAGATACTTCTAAAATTCAAACTACTTATGATGCTTTGAAAAAAGATACATCCATCACTGTATATAAATTAAATGAAACCCCCGACTATTGGCATAGCAAAAAGAGTGATGACAAATACAATCGCTTGGGTGATTTAATTGTAGTGCCTCATTTGCCAAAAGTGTTTAATTTTTCAACTCGTAAAACCACTCCTGGTAAACACGGATTTGACAACCATCATCCAGAAATGCGCGCAACCTTTATGGCATGGGGGCCTGCCTTTAAATCAGGATTGCAAATTGGAGATTTTGAAAATGTAAATGTTTATCCATTAGTGGCACATATCCTTGGATTAACAATTGATGAAAATAAGATTGACGGAAAATTCGAAGTGCTTAAAAATACTTTAAAATAGCAGTTTATTCCCTTAAGGATTGCGCATGCATCTTACAGAATAACCCGCAATTTTCCCATTTCCAAATCCACTGGTAAAAGTAGCTGCATCTTTAGTTAAAGACCATGCATATGCTTGATTTGTATTGTAACTCGTGGAAGTCCAGAAAAAGGCAAGTTTCCCCTGGTTACTTGGGGTATACGTTCCTTGATAACCTGCAGGTAAGGCTGTAAATCCATAGGTATCTAAAGCCCCTGTATTGGGAGTGAGCCAATGTCCACTGGGATTGCCTCCTTGAATGCCAACTTCCTTTAGAGCCCCTCCATTGTTACCAATAAAAGTACTCAAAGCAGTAAAATCATCATTGCTTGGCACATGCCAACCCACAGGGCAAAGTCCTCTTGAGTCATTGACTGCATACCAGTTGTATAATTTCCCATACACTGCATCATTGGCCGTGTTAAAATTATAAGAAAGCATCATTGGAGCAGTGGATCCAGCATTCACGCTATCTGTCCATTGCGCCGAAGTTCTTATAATAGTAATGGTATCATTATTGCTATACCTAGTCACATTTAAATTCACGGAATCCCAAATTTGATTGCCAATTTGAATGCCCCCATCAGGTCCAATTAAAAATCCCTGTGGCATTACTTGTGCAGTTGCAGATGACACCATCATTACAATCATTAATAAGAAAAACAATATTTGTTTCATGTTAAAAGTTTTTTACAATGGTTGCATAATAAGAAGTCCCATCGTAAATTAAAGTAACGATATCTAATTTGGTTGCAGTTGAAGTAAGTGATGGTGCTGCCCCTCCTGCCCATTTCCAACCAACAGGAAAACTAACTGTTCGACTACCCGTGTTATCTTGAACAAATTTAATTAAGTAAGTGCCTACTGCTTGATTAGTAATTGTCAAGGAAGTAATACTCGTATTTAAAACAACTGTAAAAACATTACCAGCTCCTAAATCAATATTGGTAGTTGCAGTTGCAGTAATGTTGGAAGGCATCGTTAACTTGTATCTTTTTGCAGAAATATCACCAGTAGAAGTGATCGTACCAGCAACAATACTAGTAGCTGTTGCGTCTCCTAATACAGGCGTTACCAAACTTGGACTGGTTGCTTTTACTACATTACCCGTACCTGTTGTGCCAATCGTACCCAATACACCGGCTGCTGAATTGGTTACGATACCAGCAGTATTTAAACCCGTTAAACTCGCCCCAGCAAAACTTGGACTCGAAGTGGTAGCTACTGCTTGACCAATGGCAATGGTATTTCCACCAGTGATATTCACCCCTGTACCTGCAACAATACTTGTTTGCTTAGCATTAAATAAGTTCCAATCTGAAGCTGTTAAATAACCATTGGTACTTGTTGTTGCTGCCGCAATACTCACTGTATTGTTTGATCTTGATAATGGTGCCCCAAAACTCAATACATTTTCAAAATCGCTACCAGCAACAGCTGCAGTAACCAACCCTGAACCATTGGCTTTTAAAATTCCATTCACTGTCCCAGCACCACCATGATTGGCGTCTATAACAGAAGCACTCCATGTACCTGTTGTAATTGTGCCCACCGTATTTATATTTGAAGAACCATTGCTAGGTGCCGCTCCAATACTATTATAAGAAATAGTTTTAGCAGTAGCCCCATTGAATGTACTTCCTGAATTGACTCCTGTTCCACTATTGTCAAAACTTATTGCATTATTCAAATTAGAAGCAATAGTGATATCTGCAGTTCCATCAAATAATACTCCATTTATATTTCTTGCGTTGATTAATTTTGTTGCACTTGCTGCATTACCAGTCGTATTTTGATTCAACGTTGGAATATCAGATGAAAGAATGGCTCTAAAAATGGGTGCACCATTGCTTGCATTCGGTGCAGCATAAAAGTATTTGCTAGTTTGAGCGGAGAAGGGTGCTACATAATCAGTTCCTGCTACTGCGGCACTTACATTACCCGATCCATCTGCTTTTAAAATACCATTCGTCACGCCTGCCCCACCATGCGCTGCATCTATTACATTCGCCAACCATGTACCCGATGTAATACTCCCTAAACTTGTGATACTTGACGAACCTGCTGCAGGCGCTGCTCCAATTGTATTATAGGAAACAGTTTTTGTAAGGGTACCATTAAAACTAACTGAAGTACTTGCTTGTCCACTATTATCAAAAATAATGGGATTACTTAAACTGGCACTAATCGTAATATCATTGCTACCATCAAATGGAATTCCATTGATATTTCTTGATGTAGCCAATTTAGTGGCTGTACCAGCATTGGCCGTAGTAGCTTGATTCAAAATGGGAATATCTGTTGCAAGAATAGTTCTAAAACTAGGAGTCGCATTTGATCCTGAACTGGGACCGGCATAAAAAGTACTAGCAGCTTGGGATGTAAAAGCACCAATTTTATTATTAAAATTATTCCAATCCGCTGCGGTTAAATAACCTCCGCCAGTAGCACTTGCTGCAGGAAGCGCAATATTTCCTGTACTTGCAGTATAAACAATTGGTGAAGTTGCATTGATGGCATCCCTGGCCCTTGTATTCGTAAAAAACAATCTTGTTCCTTCTGCAATATCAGTAGTTGTAAGAGTGATATTACTCTCTGTATGTCCATTCACAGATGAAACTGAAACAGGCATAAGTAATTCCAGCCAATTGGACAATACACTTGCGGGCAATCCACTCAATACATAATTTTTACTATTGTCAGTTCTTATGGCAATACTACCTACCACCGCATTGGACAAAGCTAGCATGTCAGTTTGACTAGTTACAACATAACCACTGGAAAAGGAAATAGAAGGAATTTGAGATGTAGGTATTTTCCCATTGGCATCCAAACTAGCTACTCCATTGTTGGCAGCTTTTTGAGTAATGTCAATTTTATTATTAAAACTACTCCAATCACTACTTGACAAATAACCATTGTTTGAATTACTCGCTTGAGCAATTGAAATAGTGTTTGAAGTATTCACAAGTGGACTTGAAAATTGGATTGGCAATTGAAAATCCGTGCCTGCACTCGCAACACTTACTACTCCACTACCATCCGCTTTAAGGATTCCATTATTGTTTCCTGCACCTCCATAATTGGCTCCGATCACTGTAGCCATCCAATTTCCTGTTGTAATATTCCCAAGGGTATTAATATTAGTAGATCCGTTTGCAGGAGCTGCCCCAATAGTATTGTAAGAAATGGTTTTAGAAGTAGCTCCATTATATTGTGTCCCAGGCAATGCTGCACTACTTGTATTCGTAAAAGTGATGGCATTAGGGGTATTGGCAGTAATGGTTATATCATTGGTTCCATTAAAGGCAACATTATTTATAAGCACTGCATTTTGCAAAGCAGTACTTGTAGCTGCATTGCCCGTTGTATTTTGATTTAAAATTGGAATATCAGATGCAAGCAATAATCTAAAACTAGGATTACCACTTGCAGCATTGGGTGCTGCATAAATATACTTTGCATTTTGTACACCAAACGGAGCAATATAATCGGTGCCAGCAACAGCAGTTGAAACGATACCAGAACCATTTGCTTTTAAAATACCATTATTTGATCCTGCACCACCATAATTGGCACCTATAATATTGGCAGCCCATGTTCCTGTATTAATACTACCCAATGTAGTAATGCTAGTTGAACCTATGGATGGCGCTGCCCCAATGGTATTATAAGAAATATCCTTTGCAACAGAACCATTGAACTGTACACCTGCTGCAGCACCTAATCCATCATCTTTAAAATTGAGTGAATTAGGTGTATTGGCATTCACTCCTGAAATATCGGCTGTTCCATCAAACAATACATTGTTGATGAATCTTGCATTTAATAATTTAGAAGCACTTCCTGCATTACCTGTAGTATTTGCATTATTATTTGGGATATCAGCAGCTACTAAAGCCCTAAAACCTGCAGCGGCAGCAGTGGATCCATTCACTGGTCCTGCAAAAATGGTATTGGGAGCGGTATTGCCCGCTAACCCCACTAGCGAGTACGCAGGTATATTCAAGACATTATTAATGACAGCTGCTAAACCATTATTACCATTATTGGTGATACCATTAATGCTATTAGAATAAGCGGTTGTAAAATGATCATAATCTAATTTACTTATGAGCCCCCCTGAAACTGCACTTGCTGAAGCCATAGGAATATGCAAAGTATGTGTACTTCCCGAGGAAACCCAATTGGGAGCTAATCCACTATTACCAGGTTGCGCAAAACTTTGCATTTGTGCAGTGAGTCCGTTTAAATTGTAAAGCTGTGCATTATTGGTAAGATTGCCTAATCCTACTTTTGCAGGATTAATACCCGAAGCAATTTTTGCATCTGTAACTGATGCGTCTTGTATTTTACTCGTCCCAATAGCATTGTTAACAATTGTGGGTGCATTAGAAACACCTGTTAAATCACCAGCCAACATGATTATTCCTTTATTGTTGGTAGTAGCATCAGGCGCACCAGCTATAAGCGCAAGATCAACATAATCTTTAATAGCTTTTACAGATGGATAGTGATCATCATTATAATCATTCACATTTCCAATATTGGTAGATTTATTGAGCAATAATTCCCTTGCATTTAAACCACTCCATAAACCAAGTGTATCTGCAATTGAAAGCTTTAAGGCCAGGGCCGTATTCAATTGACTACTATTTACATAATGTGCAAGCATACTTGCAGTATCTCCGATATTTAATTTTGTCCCTAATGCATTCAAAAATTGAATTTGACGTACATAATTGAGTAGCATATTGGCGGTATCAATAATAGAAAGTTTGGAAAGTATCCCTGCATGTAAATTGTTAGTATCTGTTTTAGCTAGTGACAATTGATAGGGAGTAACAAATACACGCGAACTATCATTAAAGTGTACCAATCCTGTCGAATTGTTTACAAAAGAATCTAGGCTCATCATACCTCTTTTATAAGGCAACAACATTGCGCTCGTGTCAGCGATATTCAATTTAGTATTTAAACTAGTAGTATCAACACCCCCTCCGCTCGAAGAAATTGCATGAATGGCATAGGGAACTACCCCAAATGGCACAGCACCCATATCAACCCATTCTGCATTGTGATCCCAATTGGGTGTTACATTTAATGGCTCTATTGCAATAAACAAATGAATAAAATAATTGAGTTGATTCCAGTCAATTTGATAAAGACTCAATGCACCTGTAAAACGATGTCCTTTACCTATACAAATACTAAACACACCGTATTCATTGGTAAATACTTCATGTTCATCCCCATATACCACTGCTCCACTTGGATAACCATTTTCTATACTAGCTTTAACGTATATCCTTCTAGAATTGGCCGGATTATTTAAAGCATCTTTAGCCACCGCTTGAAAATTAATGCCTGGCAAGTTAGATTGGGCTTGTAAACTTATAGGCAATAAACATGGTAAAAGCATCAAAAAAACAAAAATGGCTTTACCATTGATATTTGAAATATAGGAGATGAAACGCATTAGCATAAGTTTAAATTTTGATATGTAAATTCCTCTCAACAAATAAACAAAGATTCATACTAGGTATCAATGAGTCATAGGCCTCAATTTTAGAGAAAATGCGCTTTAAATAACAAATAAGAATATTTTTATTGCAATTATTGTAGCAATGAATCCATCCCGAATCATAAAATGGGCGCTAAGCCTTTGTATTTTATTGACAACCCCTTTCCTGAAAAATGGTTATAGCAATAGTCTAACTTCTAATGCAGATCAATTAATTGCACTATGGAAGAATGATCAAATGAAAATAAGCCCTAATCGAACTGAAATTCCAATTAATAAATGGAAGGACTTATTTGAAGCTACCTATACTAAAGCAGTAGAAGAAAAAGACACCCTATTACAATTTAAATTGAGTTTTGGTCTGGCCACTATTTATCACGATTTAACCAATTTTAAAAAAGGCTTGCCCATATTAGAATTTCTACATAAGAACAAAGAAAGACTGAGCGAAGCAGAGTATAAGATGGTGCTTATTAAATTAGAAGAAGAGTACCGAGCAACCAATAATATTGCAAAAGCAATTGTAATTAGAAAAGAAAGGATCTCCAAAAACTTCATTCACACCTACTGGGAAATATACAGGGACTGTGGATTATACGAAGCAGCAAAAATTGATTTTCTATTATTTGAACCCATACCTGAAAAATTCAGTGCTAGAAAACTATTTTACAAAAGTTTCCTGGGCAGCATTTTATTGGAAATGAATCAAGTAGACAGTGCTAGAATTATATACAATGAAGGAATTGCAGAAGCTACTCAGGCGATCAAGGAAAATGAAATAAAGCATACACAAAGACAGGAAGATTTAGTGTATTGGCATGCTAATTTAGTTGGCCTTAGTGCTAAATGTGATATGCTACAAGGCAAATATGACCATGTAATAGAACGATTACAATTTAACTTGAAAAACACAGGTGACAATAATGACAATAAAATTGAAGTATACATTTTACTTGCCAAGGCATACTTACATAGCAATAATTTTGAAAAAAGCAAATTAGCCTTAGACAATGCCAAATTATTAATGGCAGACAAAACATTAAAAAACATAAAAAGTGATTATCTACTTACGGCTTCTAATTATTTTGATGCTATAAAAATGCCAGATTCTGCATTCTTTTATTTACAATCATACAACAATTACTACCAAGAACTACAATACAATATCCAAAAGAATCAATCTATTCTATTGTTGGCTGAAATGGAAATTTCGGACAGAAGAAAAGAACTATTAAGTTCAAAAACCGACTTGCAAAAAATCTCTCAATTGACCAAAATACAAAAAACACAGTTAATTTGGCTAATTGTTTGTCTAATAGGCGCGATTATATTTGGGATTGCGCTCTATTTTAATATTCGATTAAAAAATAAAAATAGAAAACAAATTCTAGAACAAAATGAGCAATTAATTATCAATGCAAAAAATATTGCCGAACAAAACAAACACAATGAGATATTGCTAAAGGAGTTACATCATCGAGTTAAAAACAACTTACAAGTAATGTATAGCTTACTGAATTTGCAAAAAAGAAGAAACAATGATGAAGAATTAAAAGAAACCCTTTCATCTGTGCAAAACAGAATACAAACCATGGCACTAGTTCACCAAAACCTTTACAATTCAGGCGAATTTGAACAAGTAGATGTTACCCAGTATATTAAAAATTTAGTTATTCACTTACAAAGTATCTACAAAATTGATACCCAAATCGTAAACATAGAATTCGATATTCAAACCTCCCTTTCGTTAAATATTGATAAAATTATACCTGTTGGACTTTTGATTAACGAAGCAGTGTCAAACGCTTTTAAACATGGATTCAACAATGTAAAAAATGGCATTTTGCAAATCAATATAGAGCATATTAATGACAAACTTATCATAGAAATCATTGACAATGGCCATGGATTTAAAGAAGAAGATATCAAAGAAACAAGTATCGGTATGCAACTCATTAAAATCATGTGTACACAACTGAATGCAGTTTATCAATTATCTCATACACAAGGCGTACACCATAAAATAGAATTTAAAATATAATAGAAATGAAATTAAATAAAATATTAATTCTTGAAGATGAAATCATTATTGGACTAGATTTAAAAGAAATTCTAGAAGCAGAAGGTTATGAAGTTGTTTTAGTACACAGTTATGAAGATGCTAATAAACAAGTCAAAACACTAAAACCCCAATTGATGATTTGTGATATTAATTTGGGCAGCAAGTTGACCGGTATTGATTTTGCCAAGGAAGCAAAATTACATCTACCCTTTTTAGAAATCATCTACGTTACTGCTTTTACCAATCAATCTGTAATAGAACAAGCTCAAGAAACCGAACCTTTAAATTATATTGTTAAACCATGGAATGAGGAACAAATAAAAGTAACAATTTCCATAGCATTTAAATACATCCGAGAGAAAGCGGAACAGAATTCTTGCTTAAAATCATTAAGTCTATCTGAATATAAAATTCTTGAATTAATCGCCAAACAAAAGAAAAGCAAAGAAATTGGCGAACTGTTATTTATTTCCGAAAAAACAGTTAGAAATCATCGTTACAATATGATTAAAAAACTAAACCTACCCAACGACAATAACAGTTTACTCAAATGGGCAATTACTCATTTCAATAAATAAAGCGATGAAATTTAATAAATCAAAAACCCTAGTCCTTTGTTTTTGCTTAATGGCCATTACAAGTGTTGGACAGTACAACAATATTACTAATAAGCTAAAGAGCAAATTTTTAGATACGAAATTATACTTGTATGCAGGTATGAATTTGGGATTACAAACCATTCAAAGCAATTCATATAATTCGCCTTTCAACTATATTTTAGAAGATATTGAGCAAGACACTTATAAGGCAGGCTATTTAGTGGGCGCTAGAATGGACATCACAACCAAAAACAGAAAAGAATTTGCCTTTGGCATAAGTCTTCAAAAACTGAACACAGGTACACATTATGAAGCGTCAACTAGGATTTTACCTTTTATTAATAATTTTTCACAATTCAAAGCTGACGAACAGTTGGTTACCCTCAATATTTCGACACTTTACAAAAAAATAATTCCTATTACCGACACCAATAAACTAAAACTATACTTCCTAATTGGGCCCAATCTGGATTTACGCTTATCTGAACAGAGTGAAGAAAATCAAGTATCCAATGCTTATCACAAATTATTCATAAGTTCAGATATCGGTATCGAATTAGACAATCAAAGTTTTTATACTTTGTTTTTTCATTATAAGCGCAATTTAACCCCCATCAATCAAACCCCTATTCAAAACATTTTTAACCGATTTGAAGTGGGCGTTATGATCAAAGCAAATGATATATTCTAAATTAAGGTAGCAAATAAAATATTCTTATGAAAAAAACAAAACAGTTATGCGCATATTGCTTTCTATTTTTTTGTTGCATATTATTTGCAAGTTGCAGTAAAGATGTTGCAGAAGTTTCCATAAATAGTAGCAGCCATTTTTTAGCCAGCAAAACCTGGTATTTAGATTATACACAAAGTATTACCAATGCTGGCACTATTACTAAAAACTTTATAGGACAACCTACTTACTATATCAGTTTCTTAACTGATTTAAGCACGGAAGATTCTGATGGAATCACTGGCACTTATGCCATAGAACGCCCAAATAATCAATTGCAAATTCACGTAAAAGCGCATACCACAAATGGTAATCCAATAGAATACATTTACAGTATAGAATCTATTGGTGACAAGAACTTAGTATTAAGCTATAACTCCAGTAATACGATCACTAAACAATTTTATAGTACCAAATAAAATGAAAATAAGTACCTCATACATATTATTTATTTTATCTATATTATGTTTAGTACATGCAAGTACTAAAGCCCAGTCAAATCATTTTACAATGAGTAGCGTGGGTTTTATGGGCAATATTGCCACAAATAGTGAAACAATTCAATTCAATCGCACCAAAAACTGCCTTTTTGTTGAAAATGGGCTCTCATTAGCAAATTTGCAAAAAACCGGGAATAAATTTGTTATGGGCTGCCCAACTGGCCTTCAATTCAATACACTAGGATTGAAATTCTATCCAAATCCAGTTTATACAAATGCTCATTTAAGGCTACAAAACAAGCCGCCCATTAACTCCTTATTTACCCTAAGCATTTGGACAATCGATGGCCATATCGTAAATAGTTCAAAAATTGCTTCTAATGAATTGGTGTACGGTACTATTCTTCAACTAAGTTATTTAGAAGCAGGAAGTTATATACTCAAATTAGAGACTAACCAGTTTGTTGACGCAATCAAGTTTGTAAAGCTGAATTAGCCCATAAATGAGGCCTTGGCCCTATATGAAACCAACTAGAAAAAAGGCAGATTTGTAGATAAACTTTTTTCTACATGAATCATATCTGGCGCGTATCTAGCTACATTTTACTACCCTTCATTTTATTAACCGCGAGCGCATTAAAAACCTATGGCCAAACTAGTAATACAACAAGTGTAAGTAATGGTATCTTTTTCCAAGCAATTGCAAGAGATCATTTTGCCAATCCTGCAAAGGATCGAAAAGTTTATGTACAAACAAGCATACTTCATAAAGAAGCAAATGGAACTCCAATGCTTGTAGAAGAATTTGAAACCAGATCAGATTTAACAGGCATATTTGGCATAAGTGTAGGATTAGGAAATAGAATAGCTGGCAATGTTCAAAGTATAGCCTCCATTGATTGGTCAGATGGGCCCTATTATTTAAGTATAAAAATTGCCATTCAACCAACCGCCCCATCATCTAATTGGGATTACACAAAGGAATGGATTGAACTTGGGGCAACTCCATTTGGATCGGTTCCCTATGCATTGTATTCAAATAAAACTGCAGATCACATTGGCAAATTAAATATCAACGATACTGCAAACATGCTTTCTAATTATGTGAGAGCAAGCAATTTAAATAACCTACATGTTATTAGTAGTTATAATGACTTAACCAACAAACCGAATCTATTTAGCGGGAACTACGATAGTTTAACTAACAAACCCAATCTTTTCAATGGCAACTATAATGCATTAACGAATAAACCCATCTTATTTAGTGGCAACTATGATAGCTTAAGCAACAAACCTAACTTATTCAACGGAAGTTATAATGCATTAACCAATAAACCAGTTTTATTTAGTGGAAATTATGACAGCTTAAGCAACAAACCCAATCTTTTAAATTTCGAATCAACCACTAACAAAAGTTTAAACATCGTTACTGATGGCAATTTAGATAGCAAATACCCATCAGCAAAAGCAGTAAAAACCTATGTTGATAATAGCATCGCTAATATCAATGCTGGAACGTACACAGGAACCAATACTGTTAATGTAGTTGATGCAGATGCAAATACAAAAGGAATTTTAAAATTAAATGGAGATTTAACAGGCACTGCCGATGCGCCCATCATTGCCAATAATGCCATTAACAGCGCAAAAATTGCAAACGCTGCCATTACGGATGCTAAAATAGCAACCGGAATTAGTGCAAGCAAAGTAGGGCTTGGAAACGTTGACAATACAAGTGATTTAAATAAACCTATAAGTACAGCAACACAAGCTGCATTGGATTTAAAATTGAATAGCGCAGATACGGCAAATCTGTCAGCCCTGGTGAATAGCAAATTAAACATTGTAGATACTGGTTTAATGCTGAGT
>JBDKLP010000007.1:0-2768 GCA_039795575.1 Bacteroidota bacterium
CTACTTGCCATTCCCGCAGCCAATATTACTAATGTAGGTGCACTCATTGTTCAAAGTTTTTATTTTGTATTTTTATAAAATACAGCATGCAAAAATAACCGATTTCGCTTAATAAATATCACAATAATTATCAATTTGTTCCCCAATCCGATCATAGAAAATGTGCCCTTATTAAGTAATACTGAAATAACAGTAGATACCCTGAGGCTGGACCAAATCCACCCCATTATTAGTGGCAATAAATGGTATAAACTCAGGTATTATATACAGGATGCTTTAGAAAAGAAGGCTTCCACTTTAGCAAGTTTTGGTGGCCCCTACTCCAACCATTTAGTGGCGCTTGCTTATGCCTCAAAATTGAATGACTTACACTCCATTGGTTACGTAAGATCAAATAAAGGAGAACCCATTACACCAACATTACAGGAAGCAATTAATTATGGAATGGAGCTTGTTTTTTTAGGAAGACAAGATTTTCAAAGCTTGAAAAACGAAATGCTCGAAACGCATTCCAAAATGCAAGACTCATCATTTTATTATGTAGATGAAGGTGGTTATGGAATGATAGGTGCAAAAGGAGCTGCCACCATTATAACAGATGTTTACAATTCCCAAAATAACACAGCAACATTTAGCCGCATTGAAAAATACGATTATATTATTTGTGCGGTTGGCACTGGAACCATGATTGCAGGCATAATAAATGCAGCCAAAGCGCATCAAAAAATTATTGGAATCCCTGTTTTAAAAAACGAAGGCAGTATCGAAAATGAAATACGAGAACTATTAATTAATAAAGATGCGGACTTCACTTTATTTCATGATTTTCATCAAGGGGGGTATGCAAAAACTACAAAGCAACAAATTGATTTCATGAACTTATTATGGGATTACAGTAACATCCCCACTGATATTGTATATACGAGCAAGGTATTTTTTGCAGTCAAAGAATTAATAAAACAAAATTATTTTAATACTAATAGTAGTGTATTAGTGATACATAGCGGGGGCTTGCAAGGAAACAGATCGGTCGCAAAAGGGATCTTAAACTTTTAATTCACTAGCATTCTATTAAATCACAATCAAAAATCAATTTAAAATGTTTTTTGATTTTATCTTTTACTTCCTCATAATTTACTTTGTAACCTAACTCTTTTTCTAAGGAAGTAACTGTCTTTCCTTGTATGCCACAAGGAACAATGTATTCAAAATGCGTGAGATCAGGATTCACATTTAAAGCAAAGCCATGCATGGTTACCCATCGGCTACATTTAATACCCATGGCACAAATTTTTCTTGCCATAAAAGGATCATTGGGTTGTAACCAGACACCTGTCTCGCCGGCACTTCTTTCTCCTACTAAACCATACTCAGCAATGGTATCAATAATTACTTGTTCCAAACTTCTTAAGTACCAACCAAGGTCAGTCTTGAATTTATCCAAATCTAAAATGGGATAGCCTACAATTTGTTGTGGGCCATGGTAAGTAATATCGCCTCCTCTATTGATATGAAAAAACTCAATACCTAATTTTTGCAAATGTTCTTCGGACACTAAAACATGTTCCCTTTTCCCATTTTTTCCTAAGGTAAAAACGGGCGGATGTTCCACAAATAACAATCTATGTTCGGTAGCAGTTTGCTTCACATCCTCGTCCTTTTCCCTTGCTACAGATTTAATCTGGGTGTTTTTAGCCAAGAGCGCCTCCTGATAATCCCAAGTGGGTTGATATGATTTTATACCTAAATCCTCAAAATATACTTGTTGGCGCATACAACAAAGTTACAAACTAAGCAGCAATATCCTACTTTTGCAACATGTCAACCGAACAAGATTTAATACAAGACGAAAATAACGAGGAAGTATACGAGAAACTGACTTTTATGGTAGATAAAGGTCAAGAGCCTATGCGTATAGATAAATGGGTACAAATGCGCATTGAAGGCATGACGCGCAGTAAATTGCAAAATGGAATTGAAGGTGGCTTTTTAACGGTGAACGGAAAAGTTGTAAAAAGCAATTATCGTACTAGACCAGGTGATGAAGTAACTTATATGAGCTATGTAAATCCAGAATACACGGAATTAAAGCCCGAGCAAATGGATTTAGATATTGTTTATGAAGATGATGCTGTGATGGTTATTAATAAGCCAGCCAATATGGTTGTGCATCCAGGTATTGGAAATTACACTGGCACTTTATTAAATGGCGTAGCTTATCATTTACTTTCTCAAAACCCTAATTTAAACGAGGAAGTGTTACCAAGATTTGGATTGGTACACAGAATTGATAAAAATACTACAGGTTTAATTGTATTGGCAAAAACTGCCGAAGCAGCTAGTCATTTAGCAAAGCAATTCTTTAATCATACGGTAGAGCGAAAATATGTTGCCTTAGTATGGGGGGATATAGAACAGGATGAAGGTACCGTGGTGGCACATATTGCACGTCACAAAACTTTTAGAAAAATGTTTGATGCCTACCCCGAGGGAGAGGTTGGCAAACATGCAATTACACATTATAAAGTAATTGAGCGATACAATTACACTACCCTCGTTTCTTGTATTTTAGAAACAGGACGTACGCATCAGATTCGTGTGCACATGAAACATATTGGTCACACTTTATTTAATGACAATGAATATGGTGGAGATAGAATTTTAAAAGGTACCATTTATACTAAGTACAAGCAGTTTGTTGACAATTGTTTTGAAGCCTGTCCTCGATGCGCATTACATGCTGCAACATTAGGCTTTGTACATCCTAC
>JBDKLP010000008.1:0-49337 GCA_039795575.1 Bacteroidota bacterium
AATTAAAAAAATCAATTAAGTTTGCAACCCCTAAGCGGATGTGGCGAAATTGGCAGACGCACTAGACTTAGGATCTAGCGCCGCGAGGCGTGTGGGTTCGACCCCCTCCATCCGCACATAAATGTATCAAAAGGCCCTTTTTAGGGTCTTTTGCGCTTTAATCCCTCCTCTTTTTAGCCCCAATTGGGCCATTATTAGCTTTAAAAACTTACCTTTGCCCCCCTTAAACAATATAAAAAAGTAGAAAATAGCAATATTATGGCAACAGTAAAAAGAAGCAACATTGCACCGTTAAACGACAAGTTAACAGTGACTATTGTAAAAGAAGATTACATCAAGGGCTTTGAAACAAGCTTAAAAAAGTATTCTAAAACAGCAAATATTCCTGGATTCAGAAAAGGGATGGTACCTGCTGGATTAATTAAAAAAATGTACGGTCAATCGGTATTTCAAGACGAAGTAATCAAGACAGTTGAAAACGAAATGAACCAATATATTGCAAAAGAGAAAATTGAAATTTTTGCACAGCCCCTACCTGTGACTGCAGAATTTCCTGCAATGGATGTAAACAATCCAAGCAGCTATGATTTTTCATTTGAAGTGGGATTAAAGCCAGCATTCACTGTTGATACAAAAGGCATTAAAGCTACGCGTTACAAAATTGAAGTAACCGACGACATGATCAATGCAGAAGTAGAAAGATTACAAGTGCGTAACGGGAATATGACTGAGCCAGAAGCAGTAGAAAACGAAGAAAATGTATTGAATGTTACTTTCACTGAATCAGATAAGGATGGCAATACCATTGAAGGTGGTGTTAGCAAGGACAACTCTTTATTGATCAAATATTTTGCAGCTAAAACAAGAAAACAATTTATTGGAAAGAAAAATGGCGACACCGTTACTATTCAATTAAACAAGGCATTTGACGAAAAAGAATTAGATATTATTTTAGCCGATTTAGCCTTAACTAAAGAAGATGCAAGTAAATATTTCACCCTTACTATTACAAAAGTGGGTTCGGTTGAAAAAGCAGCATTGGATGAAACTTTATTTACAGTAACTTACCCTAACCAAGCTATTAAAACAGAGGCGGAATTTAAAGAAGCTATTAAAAAGGATATCGAAGGGTATTACGAACAACAAGCACGCAATCAAGTACACGACCAAATTTATCATGCTTTGATTGACAATACTAAAATGGACTTTCCTACCGATTTCTTAAAGCGTTGGTTACAAACTGGAGGCGAAAAACAAAGAACTGCCGAAGAAGCCGAGAAAGAATACCCTGTTTTCCAAGACCAATTAAAATGGACTTTAATTAGCACACAATTAATCGCTGAACATAAAATTGAAGTGGTTGCCGAGGATTTAAAAGCCTTTGCTAAACAACAATTAATGAGCTATATGGGTGGTCAATTAGGTGCATTGGGCGATAATGACCAATGGTTAGAGGATTATGCAGCTAGAATGATGCAGGATAGAAAGTTTGTAGAAGACAGCTATCACCGCATTAGTACTGACAAATTGTTCCAAGCAATTGAAGGAGATGTAAAAGCGAAAGAAGAGAAAATTTCAGCTGAAAAGTTTGCTGAAAAATTGCAGCACCATCACCACTAATTACTGATTTGGGGCCATTGAACCCAAGTTTCAACTATTCAAGACCCTCCTATCAATAAGAGGGTCTTTTTTATACTATTTGCAATAAGTTTGGCACCCTTTTTGTGCTAGCTTAGGCGAATAGGTTTTACCTTTACTTTATTAGAAAAATATAGCTATGAACTTAGGAAAAGAATTTGAAAAATACGCCGTAAAACATCGTGGCATTGGAAGCAACACTTTACACCAATATCAAAACAGTGTAACCAACCTAACACCTTATATTATTGAGGAAAGACCCATGAATGTGGCGAGTATGGATGTGTTTAGTCGATTAATGATGGACAGAATCATCTTTCTTGGGGAAGGTATCAATGACTACGTTGCCAATATCGTTACCGCTCAGTTATTGTTTTTGGAAAGTACCGATCGTACTAAGGACATTCAAATGTATATCAATAGCCCAGGCGGAAGTGTATATGCGGGCCTAGGCATTTATGATACCATGCAATTCATTGGACCCGATGTGGCTACTATTTGTACTGGCATGGCCGCAAGTATGGGGGCTATTTTATTATGTGCTGGAGTGGAAGGAAAAAGAACCGCATTAAAACATAGTCGTATCATGTTGCATCAGCCAAGTGGAGCTGTGGGTGGTCAAGCTTCCGATATTGAAATCACTGCAAGAGAAATCAAAAAATTAAAGCATGAATTATACGAAGTAATTGCTACACATACGCATAAGGAAGTGGACGTAGTTGCAAAGGATTGCGATCGTGATTTTTGGATGACAGCTACCGAAGGAAAAGCATACGGTTTAGTAGATGAGGTTTTATTAACGAACCCTAGAAAACAAAAAAAGTAGTTTTCACTGCATTCAAACAAAACAACAATTAATAATTATTTCAATTTGAAGATATGATACTTACCAATCGATTTTTAATGGAAGAGGAAGATGAACCAAGAGCAGATAAAAAAGAAGACAATGGACCAGGGTTCTTGAATAAGAAAATGGAACAAATCTTTTTTGAAAAAAGATCCATTTATTTATGGGGGCCTGTAGATGACAAATCGGCTAAAGACATTGTAACTAAACTATTGTTATTAGATGCTGATAAGCCAGGAGCCGAAATTAATTTTTTCATTAATAGCCCAGGAGGCGTAGTAACTAGTGGCATGGTGATGTTTGATACCATGAACCTAATTAAAAGCCCTGTACATACCATTTGTATGGGCTTGGCAGCGAGTATGGGATCTATTTTATTAAGCATGGGCGAAAAGGGCAAACGTACCATATTCCCTCATGGCGAAGTAATGATTCACCAACCAAGTTTAGGAGGCTATTTTCAAGCAACCAGTGCTGATATTGAAATTCAAGCAGAACAAATTAGAAAAACCAAAGAATTGGGTGCTCAAATTTTGGCAAAAAATTGCGGAAAATCAATGGAGCAAATCATGGCCGATTTTGATAGAGACTATTGGATGAATGCCGAGGAAGCCGTTGCATATGGTATCGTAGATAAGATTGCAAAAAGTTTATAGTACCCACATCCTGTATTAATAATTAAAGAAGAATAAGATGAAGACGAGTAAGGCCGATACAAAAATACATTGCTCCTTTTGTGGACGAAGCAGAGAGGAAGTGAAAATGCTGATTGCCGGCCAGGATGGGCATATTTGCGAAAATTGTATTGAGCACGCATATGAAATTATCGACAAGGAATTCCATCAAAAGAAAGTAGAAGGTAAAACTACTGCATTGAAAATACAAAAGCCAACCGCTATCAAAGCTTTCTTGGATCAATATATCATTGGACAAGATGAAGCTAAGAAAATATTATGCGTAGCAGTCTACAATCACTTTAAACGCATCAACCTCCCTGCTACTAGTAAAAATGAAGTAGAAATTGAAAAGAGCAATGTGATTATGATTGGTGAAACGGGGACTGGAAAAACCTTATTGGCTAAAACCATTGCAAAATTATTAAATGTTCCTTTCGCCATTGTGGATGCTACTGTATTTACCGAAGCGGGTTATGTTGGAGAAGATGTGGAAAGCATGCTTACACGTTTGTTGCAAAACTGCGATTACGATGTAGATGCTGCACAAAGAGGTATTGTATATATTGATGAAATTGATAAAATTGCGCGCAAAAGCGACAACGCCTCTATTACGAGAGATGTGAGTGGCGAAGGGGTGCAACAAGGATTGTTAAAAATGTTAGAGGGAACGGAAGTATTGGTACCACCTCAAGGAGGACGTAAACATCCCGACCAAAAAATGATCAAAGTAGACACTAAAAACATATTGTTTATTTGTGGAGGTGCTTTTGATGGCATTGACAAAATCATTGCACGCCGTATCAATACCAATGCTATTGGATTTAGTGTAAACAAAGATGAGCAAGAATTGCAACGTAAAAACTTATTACGCTTTGTAAATGCACAGGATATTAAAACTTTTGGCTTGATTCCTGAAATGTTGGGTCGTTTACCAATTGTTACCCATTTAGAACCATTAGATGCCGATACACTAAGAAGCATTTTAACGGAACCTAAAAATGCATTGATTAAACAATACACACATTTATTTGCAATTGAAAATATCCAATTAACTATTGACCCAGCTGTATATGATTTTATTACCGCAAAAGCCATGGAATATAAATTGGGCGCAAGGGGCCTGAGGAGCATTTGTGAAAGTTTATTTACCCAAGCAATGTTTGACTTACCCGGCACAGATACTACTGAGTTTCATGTAACCATTGACTATGCAAAACAAATGTTCGACAAAAGCAAATTGAACAATTTAAAAGTAGCCTAATCTTATCATTATTAATACCTATTTTATGCAAGAACTAATCGATCGCCTTGTAAAAGAAACTGGCGTAACTCCAGAACAAGCAAAACAATCTATTGAAACAATCGCTGCATTTGTGAAAGAAAAATTTCCAATGTTAGGTGGTGCTGTGAATCAAATATTCAAAGCAGGTAAATAAAAAATGCTCCACTTTCGTGGAGCATTCAAGCAAGCAATCATAAACTAGGATTTTAATCCTAGTACAAACTAATACTTTTTTTTAGAAAAAAACATTTTATACTAAAAGAAATAATTAATTACGAAGGCTTGTTCGTATTTTAAGTGTTTGGCTAGCTTACTAATCAATCCGATATAGTTACCCTTCGCTTTAGTTCCATGGCCTCCGAAGGGCCCAAATCACAGCGTTCTACCAATTTTCGCCAACTAAGTCCCCCTTCCTCTTTTTTAAATTTCAGGATATTCCAAATTTGTTGATCTGTAAATAGCCCTAAATCTTTCCAGTCTTTAAATTGCATGGCATTGGCATTCATAACATAATTGGAATTGGGGATCACTCTCAAATGAGTACGCATTATCTCGTATAAAGAATCAGATATTCCATACACTTTACTAATTTGATTCACCTGCGAAAAATAGCCCAAATAATTTTTATACCCTACAATGCGCTGTGCTAAATAAGCTGGCATATGAAAATGATCCATCCAAGTTGAAACATCTGCTTTATTGATATCTATCCACCAGCTGGATGCTTCTTTTCCTTTAGCGGAATATCCTTGATAGAAGGGCCTATTTGAAATCGTTTTAGGCAAGCTTACAATTTTTATATAGGGTAATAATTGCTTTAGCAATGTAGGTGACAGTCCATATAATTTTGCGAAATCAGCGGGAGTTTTAAAATACCCTCCTTTTTGTCGATAGTGTAGTAGGGATTTTACTTGGCGAAGGGGTATTCCTAATCTTAGTGCCTTTGCACTATCAATGGAATTAGGATCAAATGGAAATAATGAAACAGACTTGGGCATACTGGCCGATCGGGTTGATTTTGCAGGTAAAAAATGTCCAATGAGCAAAGAGATGAGTAAAATACAACCAAGCACAATGATGCCTTTTAATTCTTTTTGTGAGAACAAAAAATAGGATTTCCAATGGGGATAAATCATGGAATAAAAAAAAATCAAAAACAGTTGTAAAATCAAAGTATTAATACGCTGCAAGAAGCATGAAACTATCTATGCTAAAGATAATTTCTTTAAACTGTAAATTGTAGTCCATCAAAAGCCATCTTAATAAAAGGTGGCAGTTGTGGCTCTAATTCGGCCTGTAATCCAATCTGGTGGCTGAAATGTGTAAGGTATACTTGAGGGATAGCTAGTTCCGTAGCCAATGCTATGGACTGGGCCAAAGTAAAATGCGTAGGATGTGGTTCAGGACGAAGCGCGCTTAAAATCAAAACTTTTGATCCTTTAATTTTTTCTTTCTCAGTTTCACTGATATAATTCAAATCAGTTACATAACTAAAATCACCAATTCTAAAACCCAATACAGGTAAGGATCTATGCATTACTTGAATAGGGATAAACTTTAAATCTCCTATTTTGAAAGGATCCTTATCAATGGTATGCAATAACATTTCTGGAAGGCCTGCATCTTTGTTCTTTTCGAAAGCATAGAAAAAATCTCGCTTAATTGCCACTTGCGTAATTTCATTCGCATAAATCTGCATGGCTTTATTGGAATGAAAATTAAAGGGACGAATATCATCTAGTCCAGCATAATGATCCCGATGCGGGTGCGTGAAAACCACTGCGTCAATATGGGTAGTTTGGGTGCGCAACATTTGATACCTAAAATCAGGAGTGGTATCAATCACAACAGTAGTGTGTTCGGACTCAATTTTGATACTAGTTCTTAATCGACTATCTCTCGGATCCCTTGAGGTACAGACAGGGCAATCACACCCTATTAAGGGGACCCCAGTGCTGGTTCCAGATCCTAAAATAGTAATTGTTAACAAAATGAGCCAATTAATGCGATGATTAAGCCTCTACCAAGGACAACTTTAATACCTCTTCAAATAATTTTTGAGAGTCATGGGTAAGTTTGTCAAACTGGATATCTAATTGGGGGATTAACTCCAATAATGTATTGATTCTGGCTTCTAAATTCAAGAACTTATTCAATACTACAATTCTTTTAGATTCTAATAAGCACCAACCGCTCTGAAAATTACCTCTTTCGTATCTTACAACGAACTCTGATTCACCTAAAATATCTTCTAACTTATTTAATGTAGTTTGAGTCAATTTCATAATTATGCATTGATTTATAGGGTAGTAAGTGGATATACAAATATAGTTTTTTAGCAAACTAAGGGGGGATTTTAAGCGCAGTAGTTATTCACATTCCGTACCTTTGCCAACACTCATTTTATATGGCTTTTACACATCGAAAAATAATAAATGACCCCGTTCATGGCTTTATCACCATCAACGATCCGCTCATTTTTGAAATCATTAACCATCCTTTTTACCAAAGATTAAGAAGGATCCAACAAATGGCATTAGCGCAATTGGTATACCCTGGTGCGGTACATACCCGCTTACACCATTCGCTTGGTGCCTACCATTTAATGTGCATTGCCATAAATGAATTAAAAGATAAGGGTATTGAAATTACGGCCGAGGAAGCACTAGCGGCAAAAGCAGCCATTTTATTGCATGATATTGGACACGGACCTTATTCTCATGCTTTGGAAAAAGTATTATTAAAAGGAATTCACCATGAAGACATTTCATTGCAAATCATGAATGCAATGAATAATGGGGATCATCCTAATTTGAAAGGGCAGCTTAGTTTAGCTATTCAAATATTTACCAATCAATATCCTAAACGATTTTTGCATCAATTGATTAGTGGCCAGCTAGATGTAGACCGATTGGATTATTTGTCAAGAGATAGCTTTTTCACAGGTGTAAGTGAAGGTGTGATTGGGTATGAGCGTATTCTTAAAATGTTAACAGTACGTGACAACGAATTGGTTGTAGAAGAAAAAGGCATTAACAGTGTTGAAAAATTCTTAATTGCGCGTCGCCTAATGTACTGGCAGGTCTATCGTCATAAAACAGTGGTGGCAAGTGAAAATATGTTGGTGAAAATTATAGAAAGAGCACAGTATTTATTCCAACAAAACAATGTGTCTGTAAAAACAAATGCCTTGTTAGATGTTTTTCTTTCCAACCCTCAGCTCGCTCTTTCCGAACTCGATTTGAATGCATATTGTAATTTAGATGATACCGACATATTGCATGCAATCAAACAATGGCAAAATAACGCTGACCCAGTCTTATCCATTTTGTGCAAAGGACTATTGAATAGAAACTGTTTTAAATGTCAAATTCAATCGGAACCCATTCAGGAAGCCGCATGGGAAAAAGCATTAAGTACCACAGCAGCGCAATTTAATATTGAACAAGAAGACCTATCCTATTTGTGCTTCAAAGGAACGGTTTCCAATACTTTATACAAGAACGATAATGAAACCATTAAGGTTTTGCTAAAATCGGGTGAAATTTCGAATATTTCTGCCATTCAAAACGCAATAATTGTGGAAAGTCTTTCTGCCCCAGTGAAAAAATTTTACATTTGCTTACTTAAAGCATAACAAAGCTTAAACCAATATAGCATGATACAATTTAGTGCCCAACAGATTGCAATGATGATTCAAGGAAAAGTAGAAGGAGATGCATCTGTGACCGTATCACAATTTGGTAAAATAGAAGCAGCCAAAGCTGGTGAAATTTCATTTTTGGCCAACCCTAAATACGAAGAATATTTATACCAAACCAAGGCAAGTGTTGTTATCATCAATGAAAGTTTGGAATTAAAATCGCCTTTATTGGCCACCTTAATTCGTGTGCCCGATGCCTATGCAGCATTTGCCACTTTGCTTACAAAATACCAGGAATTAAAAACACAAAACCTAACTGGAATACAGTCACCTTCCTATATCGCAAACTCTGCCCAATTGGGCGAAAACCACTTTGTAGCTGCATTTGCTTATATTGGAGAACAGGTTCAAATTGGTAACAATGTGAAAATTTTTCCCAATGTAGTGATTGGCGAAAATGTAAAAATTGGCAACAATGTAATTTTACACCCTGGAGTAATTATTTATGCCGACTGTATTTTAGGTAATAATATTACCATTCATTCAGGTACCATTATTGGCAGTGATGGTTTTGGATTTGCACCTAAGGAAGATGGAAGTTTTCAAAAAGTACCTCAATTAGGAAATGTAGTGATTGAAGACAATGTAGAAATTGGATCCAACACGACTATTGATCGAGCAACCATTGGTTCAACCATCATTCGAAAAGGAGTAAAATTGGACAATTTGATTCAAGTAGCACATAATGTTGACTTAGGAGAAAATACAGTTATTGCAGCTCAAACTGGAATTAGTGGCAGTACCAAATTGGGTAAAAATGTAATGGTAGGCGGACAAGTGGGTTTTGCAGGCCATATTCATATTGCCGACGGAGTTAAAATTGCAGCACAAAGTGGGGTCACCAAAGCAGTAAAAACACCTCAAGCTACCCTTACTGGCAACCCTGCTGGAGACCATAATACCTCCTTGAGGGCCCAGGTTTACATGAAAAACCTCCCAAACCTTGAAAAAAGGGTTAAAGAATTGGAAATATTAGTCTCCCAACTGTCTCAAAAAGGGTAAATCAGCCTAATTTTGTGGAAATCATCGCTTTAGGGCGAAGTAAAAATTATTAATTGTATGGATGCTCATTTTAATCCCGACAAACAGCATACCCTTGTTGCTAATATTAGCATTAGTGGTACCGGTTTACATACGGGTGTTTTAGTTGATATGACTTTGAATCCTGCCAACCCTGGTTTTGGCATTCAATTTCAAAGAGTGGATTTGCCCAACAAACCCATTATCAAAGCAGATTGTGATTTAGTGACCGATACCAGTCGTGGTACCACCCTTCAAGTGGGTGATGCCAAAGTGAGTACTGTAGAACATATTTTAGCTGCATTAGTAGGCATGGGAGTGGACAATGTATTGATTGAAATTAATGGTCCAGAAATTCCCATTATGGATGGTAGCTCGGCGCCATTTATTGAGCGTATCGAAGCAACTGGTGTATTAGAACAAGATGCTGCAAAAGCATGGTATAGTATTGATGAAAATATTTTCCACTATGATGAATCCAAAAGAGTGGAGATGGTTGCGTTACCTGCACTTGATTATCAAATCACCACCCTTATTGATTTTAATAGTCCTGTATTAGGTACGCAACATGCTGCATTGAATACAATCAAAGATTTTAAATCTGAGATTTCACCTTGTAGAACTTTCTGTTTTTTACATGAATTAGAGGCTTTATTAGAACACGACTTGATCAAAGGCGGCGACATCAACAATGCCATTGTTGTAGTGGACAAGCCTGTTACCGACGAGGAAATGAGCCGTTTAGCAAAAGTGTTTAAACGTGAAAAAATCGAAGTGAAAAGCGAAGGCTATTTAAATAATTTAGAATTAAGATTTCCAAATGAACCCGCACGCCACAAGTTATTGGATGTCGTGGGTGACCTTGCTTTAATTGGATATCCAATTAAAGCAAGAATTATTGCTAACCGTCCTGGACATAGTAGCAATGTTGAATTTGCTAAAAAAATTAAACAATACATCAAAAAGAACAAACACGTTAAAGATGTACCTGTTTATGATCCATCATTGACACCGGTTTTTAATTTAGAACAAATTGAAAAGTTATTACCACATCGATATCCATTCTTATTTGTAGACAAGGTGATTGAATTAACAGATACATGTATTGTAGGCGTGAAGAATGTTACATTCAATGAATGGTTTTTCCCTGGCCATTTTCCAGGAAACCCTGTAATGCCTGGTGTTTTACAAATTGAAGCATTGGCACAAACCGGAGGAATACTTTGCATTAACGCAATGCCCGAAGGCAACTATGATACCTACTTTTTAAAAATAGACAACTGTAAATTCAAGCAAATGGTAAAGCCTGGCGATACCATGTTGTTGAAAATGGAATTAACCGCTCCTATTCGTCGTGGCATTTGTGAAATGCGCGGCACTGTATACGTAAACGGCAAAGTAGCTACTGAAGCCGATTTAGTTGCACAAGTAGTTAAAAGAGCTGAATAATAAATTTAAAAAAAACTTATGACCCATCCATTTACTTATATCGATCCTAATGCAAAAATTGCTCCCAATGTAAAAATTGATCCATTCACCGTTATTCATGGTGATGTTGTGATTGGCGAAGGCACTTGGATTGGAAGTAATGTAACCATCATGAATGGTACTAAAGTTGGCAAAAACTGTCGCATTTTCCCAGGTGCTGTAATAGGTGCCGATCCACAGGATTTAAAATTCAACGGAGAGAAAACATCAGTTGAAATTGGAGACAGTACAACCATAAGAGAATTTGTAACCATCAACCGTGGAACTTCGGACAGATGGATAACCAAGGTAGGTAATCATTGTTTGATTATGGCTTACAGCCATATTGCTCATGATTGTATCATTGGCAACCACTGTATTTTAAGTAATAGCGTTCAAGTTGCAGGACATGTAACCTTAGGAGATTATGCATGGATTGCTGGAGTGAGTGCAGTACACCAGTTCGTTAATATTGGACAACATGCTTATATTGCAGGAGGAAGTTTGGTTAGCAAAGATGTTCCTCCTTATATCAAAGCAGTGCGTAACCCATTAAGTTATGGTGGTGTGAACAGCGTTGGATTAAAGCGCCGTGGGTTTGACTTAGAAAAAATTAATCATATACTCGATATCTATCGCTATATATTCAATAAAGGGATGAACACTACACAAGCCCTTGAATTTATTGAAGAAGAAATACCTGCTACCGACGAGCGTGATGAGATTGTTACATTTATTAGAGAGAGTGGACGTGGTATCATCAAACGCTTTGGTAAAGGAGTAGTAGAAGAAGATTAATTATGTCAAGCATTTGCCTCCATAACGCAGGAAAAAGATTCAATAAGGATTGGATTTTTAAAGACCTGAATGCCAACTTTAAAATGGGGCAGCACTATGCGCTGATTGGGAACAATGGCTCCGGAAAAAGTACTTTATTACAAGTAATTTCTGGCTACGCAAGTTTGTCCAAAGGAAATATTGATTGGGGTAAATGGGATAGTCAAAACATTTTTCAATCTATTAGTATCGCAGCACCATATTTAGAACTAATTGAAGAATTTACGACCCTAGAGCAGTTTAGTTTTCATGAAAAATTCAAGCCTTTAAGAAAAGACATAACGGTGGAAGCCATGATAGAAATGATTGGCTTGACAGCTGCAACGCATAAGCAAATTAGGTATTTTAGTAGTGGTATGAAACAAAGATTAAAATTGGCCTTGGCAATTTTTTCAGAAGCCCCTATTTTGTTGTTAGACGAGCCATGCAGTAACTTAGACAAAGAAGGTTATGCGCTATACCAAAAAATGATTCAACAATATGCGATGCATAAGTTAATTATTGTAGGCAGTAATGATACACAAGAATATGCTTTTTGCACAAAGCATATTAATTTATTGGATTATAAAGTAGTAGGCAATAACTACTAACTCCTACTCGCAATCAACAAATTCAAGTCGGTAAATTTCAATTGGAATTTTTCACTGATGTAAAAATCAGTAAGCGCTCCTTTGTATAAATAAATACCTTCTCTTAAATATACTTGTTGCCAAATGATAGATTCCAAACCACCTAGGTCTCCTACCTGCATCAACAATGGCATGAGTACATTGCTGATGGCCTGACTAGCCGTGCGCGCAAATCCACTAGGGATGTTGGGCACACCATAATGAATCACATTATGTTTGGTTATTACGGGTTGTTCGTGATTGGTTAGTTCACTGGTTTCAAAACAACCTCCTCTGTCAATAGCGACATCAATAATAATACTTCCAGGGCGCATTGCTGCCACCATTTCTTCGGTAACCACAATAGGTGCCCTTCCTATTTCATTGCGTAAAGCCCCTACAGCTACTTCACAGGTTTTTAATTGCTTGGCTAATATTTTAGGCTCCAAAACACTGGTCCATACACGCTGTCCTAAGTTGTTTTGTAATCGCTGTAAACGTGAAACATTGTTGTCAAATACTTTTACACTTGCACCTAATGCCAAGGCATTACGCGTAGCAAATTCACCAATAATATCGGCACCAATAATCACCACTTTGGTGGGAGGTACACCACTTATACCTCCTAATAATACCCCCTTGCCTTGATTAAAATTACTTAGATACTGTCCTGCAATCAACATTACTGCACTACCTGCAATCTCCCCCATACTTCTAAGAATAGGATAATTTTGATTTTCATCTTTAATATTCTCTATGGCCAATGCAGTAATTTTTTTAGCCATTAATTGTTCTACCAATTCTTTTTTCAAGGCCGACAAATGCAAAGGCGAAATAATAATTTGGTGCATTTGCAAAAAAGGCAAATCGGCTTCTACAGGAGGGGCCGTTTTTACCAATATGGGGCATTTATAAACTGCTTCTTTTTCAAAAACAATTCTAGCTCCGGCTTCAGCATAATCATGATCGGAATACCTACTCCCTACACCAGCACCCGACTCCACCATTACTTCATGACCATTGGCAACCAAAACTCCCACTGCATCAGGGATCAATCCAATTCTGTTTTCCTGAAATGCAGCTTCTTTGGGAATACCAATTAATAAGGATTTGGATTTATGTGGTATGTCTAATACTTCCTCCTGTGTTTCGTAGGAAAAAGAACTAGAAATATGGGGCTTTACATTGCTCATTTGGCAGGTTTTTATGAAGGTATAAAAATCCTTCTATGTTCAGGGTCTAAAATTTCAATTTCAAGGCGCAAACAGTTTTCAGGCAATAAAGCAGGTGCTTTTTCAGGCCATTCAATAAAAGATAAATCAGCCTCTTCAATAGCCGCTTCTACACCCGTACGCCTAGCTTCAGCTGCATCTTCTAGTCGATACCAGTCCATATGATAAATAAGCTTCCCATGGGCCTCGTATTGGTTCATAATGGCAAAAGTAGGACTAGCTACTGCATCCGTAACTCCTAATTGCTTGCAGATGCTTGCAATTAAAGTGGTTTTCCCTGCCCCCATTGGCGCAAAAAATGCCCAAACGGTTTTTTGGGAATGCTGCTTTATGAGGGCGGTTGCCACTCCATCCAACTGATCCAAGCGATATATCATATCCATGTTTCAAAGATACGCCAACATTTATAAAGCCAAAATGAGAAATCTCAAAAGGATTGTACCTTTATGGTGTAATTATTGAGTGACCCAAAATGTAGCGATATGGAACATGTTGAATTAAAAGTAGATGGTATGAGTTGCACTAATTGTGCGCTATCCATTCATAAATTTTTAGAAAACCAAGGCATTGAAGCGCCCAAGGTAAGTTTTATGGAAGGTGAAGTACAATTTGATTTACCGCAGGAAATAAAAAAAGAAAGTTTAATTAAGGGCATTCAAAACTTAGGATATAAAGTACGCGGACAAGCATCAGAAACACCTCCAAAAAAATGGCTAGACAATAATAAAGACCGTGCGCTATTTTGTTTGGTTTTTGCCCTTCCATTGGTTGCGCATATGATTCCTGGCATCCATGCAATTCCTGGCATGCATGTTTTCATGCATCCGTATGTTCAATTGTTTATGACCCTTCCTGTATTTATTGTGGGCATGGGTTATTTTGGAAAAAGTGCTTGGAATAGTTTATTGAATGGAATCCCCAATATGAATGTCTTGGTGAGCATTGGTGCCATCGCTTCCTTTGGTTATAGTTTGTATGGAACGCTTATTGGCAAAGGAATGGAGTTTGCTTATTACGAAACTACTGTTACTATTTTAACATTAGTATTTTTTGGAAACTATCTTGAAGACGCATCTATTGAATCAACTCAACGCGCTTTAAAAGATTTAGTAAAGGCCCAAAAAGTAATGGCCAATATGATTGTGTTTGACGAAAACCACAAAGAGATTTTGTTTTCAGTAGCAAGTGATACATTAAAAGTAGGCGATATTGTATTAATCAATTCCGGCGAAACCATTCCTATGGATTGTAAAATATTGTGGGGCGAAGCGAATGTAAATGAATCTATTGTTACTGGAGAAAGTGTTCCTGTTTTTAGAAAAATGAATGACTTGCTTTTAGGGGGAAGTACCATTGAAAATGGCACTGTAAAAGCATATATCACAGCAGTGGGCAATGATACTGTTTTGGCGAATATATTAAAAATGGTAAAAGCAGCACAAGGAGAAAAGCCCCCTGTACAAGTGTTAGCCGACAAAATCTCAGCAATATTTGTGCCCTTGGTAGTGAGCATTGCTTTAATTACTCTAATTGGAAATTATTTCTTTGCACACAATGCAAGCGGCGCACCCATTGGATTGGGAGAAAGTATGTTAAGATCCATTGCTGTATTGGTTATTTCCTGCCCATGTGCAATGGGATTAGCTACACCTGCTGCGATTGCGGTGGGGCTAGGCCGTGGCGCGCGCAATGGCATTGTTTTTAAGAACGCAAAAAGTTTAGAAACCTTTAAAGATATCAAACAAGTAGTATTTGATAAAACCGGCACTTTAACTACAGGTCATTTTGAAATTGCTGGATTTGGAATTCTAAATGAAATGCAGGAAGCTGAATTTAAAAAGCTCGTTTATGCATTAGAAAGATATTCGAACCACCCAATCGCAAAATGTATTAGTACTTCTTGGAAAACCAATGATGCCCCCAATTGGAATAAAATTGAAGAGATTAAGGGAATGGGGATTCAAGCGGTAGACAAGGCAGGCAATGAATACTGGGCAGGATCTTATAAAACATTGGCAAACAATATAGAGGTACAAGGACACAATGTGTATATCCAAAAAAATGGAACGCTTATTGGATGGGTAGACGTTGCTGATCAAATAAGACCCGAAGCAAAATCCATTATTGAAACCTTACACCAACAAGGCATACATACTATTTTATTAAGTGGTGATCAAAAAGATAAATGCGAAGCCGTTGGTAACACAATTGGCATTCAAGAAATTATTAGCGAACAAAGCCCTGTCGATAAACTTGAAAAATTAGCTGCGCTTACAGCCATTGCCCCAACTGCAATGGTAGGTGATGGCATTAATGATGCACCTGCACTTGCAAAAGCCACGATTGGCATTTCCTTAAGTAATGCTTCTCATATTGCGATTCAAAGTGCGCAAGTGATATTAATGAATCAGGGTTTGAAAAACCTACCTATGTCATTAGGACTAGGGAAACGTACTTATGAAACCATCAAAGAAAACCTGGCATGGGCATTTTCTTATAATATTATTGCCATACCAGTAGCAGCCCTTGGTTTTTTAGGCACTTGGGGACCTACATATGGCGCTTTGATCATGGGATTAAGTGATGTGGTACTTGCATTGAACTCACTTAGATTGTTTAAAAAGAAATTAGTGTAGTTCCTTTTTGAAAAGCATAGAATCCATATTGAAATCCTATTGGGGCTACGATGCATTCAGGCCTCAGCAATTGGCTGTAATAAAAGCGGTGCTTGACAAAAAAGATACCCTTGCTTTATTGCCAACGGGCGCAGGTAAGTCCATTTGCTTTCAAATACCTACGCTCTATACTGAGGGAGTTTGTTTAGTAATTAGTCCTTTAATTGCACTCATGCAAGACCAAGTAAAGGACCTGCAGTCTAAGCATATCCAAGCAATTGCATTAGGAGGACATTTGAGTGAGGAAGCGCAATTTGAAGTGATGGCGGCGGCAAAAAGAGGAAAGTATAAATTTATTTATTGCTCTCCCGAAAAATTAGCACAAAAGCAATTTCAAGAAGATATCGCAGCAGTAAAAATTACGCTCATTGCAATTGATGAAGCACATTGTATTTCACAATGGGGTTATGATTTTAGACCTCCCTATCGAAGGCTTTCCATTTTAAAAACAATCTTTCCAACTACTCCTATATTAGCAATGACCGCATCGGCCATTCCAGTAGTACAAAAAGATATTGTAACACAGTTGGCTTTATCCAATGAACAAATTATTACAGATAGTTTTTTACGCCCCAATTTAAAATACAGCATTCGCAAAGTTCCTGTAAAGTTGCATAGTTTAACAGGACTTTTACAATCCTTGCAGGGCGCAGCAATTATTTATTGTAATACTCGGAACAATGTTACGCAGTTGGCAAAGCTATTGGCAGATTATGGTTTCCCCGTTGCAGCATATCATGCAGGCATGCCCAACGAAGAAAGACAAAAAGTACAAGCATCCTGGATGAAAGACCATACCCCGATTGTAGTGTGTACTAGTGCCTTTGGCATGGGTATTAATAAAGGCAATGTAAGATTGGTTGTACATTATGAAATTCCAGGTAGCATTGAACAATATTATCAGGAAGCTGGAAGAGCTGGCAGAGATGGACAATTAGCAGATGCGGTTTTATTGTATCAACAAAATGATTGGGATTATTGGATTCAGGTACAAGAAAAAAAATATCCTTCTATTGAGCTCATTAAAAAAGCCTATCAAAATTTAGCCGATTTTGTTCAATTGCCCATTGGCATGGGCGAGAAACAACAATTTATTTTTGATTTTGAAAATTATTGTACGGTATTTAAATGGGATAAAATCATAGCACGCAATGCCTTAAATTGGATTCAACAAGAAGGACATATTCGCTTTTCCGAATCAGCATTCACACCTTCCATGGTGCAGGTGCTTGGAGATCGATATAGTATTGAACAAATACAGGAAAGCAAACCCGATACTGGTGCAGTGCTTCAAACCCTATTGCGCAGTTATGGTGGCATATTGGACAGCCCACATTTTATCAACGAACAATTATTGGCAAGCTTACTACAAAGAGATATTACTTTTGTTACCCAACATTTGCAATTATTACAAGCTCATGGTTTAATTAGTTATGAACAAAAACAAAACCAGCCGGTAGTGCAGTTCATGTGGAATAGAAGTTCCGCTTCCTTTATGAAAATAGATTTTGACCACTACCAGTTAATGAAGAAGGCCTTTATTGAACGCATTCAACATTTTATTGGCTATTTGCAAGGCCACCCTTCTATTTGTAGAAGTGTTTATTTGGCAAAATACTTTGGTGAAAAAGGCTCAAAACCTTGTGGAATTTGCGACATTTGCACAAGTACGAAGGAATAGGTATTTTTTAACAAAACATTGGAATGGCTTTTTTAAAAGCAAAAACTAAATATCGTTTCTTTACAACAAGCAAACAATTTAAAGCACCTTTATGGAAGATAAAAAAAGATACAAAGTGTTATTATGCGAGGATGATAGCAACTTAGGATTGGTTTTAAAAAATTATTTAGAATTAGACGATTACGATGTTACGCTTGAACGCGACGGCCGTTTAGGTTTAGCTGCCTTTCAAAGAGAGAAGTTTGATTTGTGTTTATTAGATGTAATGATGCCACATGTGGATGGTTTTACTTTGGCAGAAGAAATTAGAGACATTGACCCCGATGTGCCCTTGTTCTTTTTAAGTGCAAAAACCTTGAAAGAAGATATCATTCATGGATACAAACTTGGCGCAGACGATTATATTACAAAGCCATTTGATAGTGAGGTTTTAATGCTTAAAATCAAAGCCATTATCAAACGCAATGAGGAAGACAATAAAATAAGTGATAACCAGGAATATGAATTGGGCATTTACCACTTTAATCCAAAATTACGCGAATTGAAACATGCCGATCAAATACAGGTATTGTCTCCAAAAGAAAATGAATTATTAAAAATGTTGGCCGAGCATAAAAATGATTTATTGACCAGAGAAAAAGCATTGAAAAAAATATGGGGCAGCGATACTTATTTTAACGGCAGAAGTATGGATGTGTATATTGCTAAATTGAGAAAGTTTTTGAAAGAAGACCCTCAAATTGAAATTGTTAATATTCATGGCAATGGATTTAGATTAGTAGTACAATAAATCAATCTCTAGTTGATGCATAAAAAAGGCGTTCCGAATAAGAACGCCTTTTTGTTATCTAAATAATTCGGGATTATCTGTATTGCCAGCTCGGTGCTTGCCCAAATGTTCATAGGCCTTATAAGTCACTTCTCGACCTCTGGGTGTACGTTGTAAAAAACCCTCCTGTATTAAGAAAGGCTCATATACCTCCTCAATGGTGCCGGATTCCTCTCCCACTGCAGTGGCAATGGTAGAAATACCCACAGGTCCTCCTTTGAATTTTTCAATAATAGCCAATAAAATACGATTGTCCATCTCATCCAATCCATGATCATCAACATTCAAGGCTTTTAAAGCATGTTTTGTAATACCTATATCTACAATCCCATCATTTAATACTTGAGCAAAATCACGCACTCTGCGTAATAATCCATTCGCAATTCTTGGCGTGCCCCTACTACGTCTTGAAATTTCACCAGCAGCTTCAGTATTGATATTTACATTCAAGATGCCAGCACTGCGTAAAATGATTTTTTCAATCACCGTGGCAGGATAATATTCCAATCGAGATTTAATGCCAAAACGTGACAATAAAGGTGCCGTCAATAAACCACTACGTGTTGTAGCACCTACCAGTGTAAACGGATTCAAATTAATCTGTATGCTTCTAGCGTTGGCGCCGCTATCAATCATAATATCAATTTTATAATCCTCCATAGCAGCATACAAATATTCTTCCACTACGGTACTTAAACGGTGAATCTCATCTATAAACAATACATCATTGGGCTCCAAGCTTGTTAACAAACCAGCCAAGTCGCTGGGCTTTTCAATAACTGGGCCTGAGGTTTCTTTAATTTGCACCCCCATTTCATTGGCTACAATCCTACTCAAAGTGGTTTTACCTAAACCGGGAGGGCCGTGAAATAAAATATGATCCAAGGCCTCTCCTCTTAGTTTCGCGGCCTTGATAAAGATGCTGATATTTTCAATCAGCTGAGGCTGACCGGAAAATGCATCTATTTCAGTGGGGCGAATGCTATTCTCAAATTCTCGATCCTGAGGATTTAAATTTTGAGTGTTGGTATCTAAATTAGGATTGGCCATAATTGGATTGCTATTTAGCGGAAGCAAATGGCTTCTCTAATAAATATTTATAAATGAATTTGTTTTTCAAATCTGCAAAATGCTTGCCCTTAGCTCCTCCCCATCCATGCCTACCACCTGGATACAACATGAATTCAACATCCTTGCCATTGTCCTGCAATGCGCTTAATAATTGTATAGAGTTTTGCATATGCACATTGTCATCCATTGTGCCATGCACCAATTGCAATACACCCTTGTAGTTTTTGATATGGGTCATCACATTACTTGATTTATATCCTTCTGGATTCTCGCCTGGAGTATCCATATAACGCTCTGTATAATGTGAGTCATATAAAGTCCAATCTACAACACTTCCTCCTGCCATTGCATGGGTAAATACATCGGCGCCATAAGTTAATGCATAACAACTCATGTATCCTCCATAGCTAAATCCGGTGATGGCTATTTTTTTAGGATCTGCGCTTCCATTGGCAATAAACCATTTTGCCATAGTCATATAATCCTGCATTTCCCAATACCCTAAATTACGGTACATATAGTTTACCCCTTCTTTTCCAAAATGTCCACTAGCGCGATGATCAAAAGCAACTTGGATCAATCCTTCCTTAGCCAAATTCTCCTTGCTTGCAGGATTAGACCAACTGTCCATTACCGTACCTGCATTAGGGCCACCATAAATACTTACCAATAAAGGGTACTTTTTATTTGGATCCATATTTTTAGGCCAAGTCACTAATGCGGGTAATTCATACAAACCATCGGCACTCTTAATGCGAATCAATTCGGTTTTAGCGAAATTGCTTGCCTTAAAATTGGAATCTACTGCAGTGCCCAAAGTTTCAACAATTGCTGTTTCTTTTTTAGCAATTTCAAAAACCGAAATAGCGGTTGGGGTACTTACATTACTATACAATCCTACAAAATGCTTTGCATCAGGAGCTAAATTAATTTGGGTATAATTAAAATCGCCTGTGGTTAATCTTTTCAAATTTTTACCATCAAAACCAATACTATAAAAATCAATTCTAGCAGTATTCTCCAAGCCACGTGCAGTAAAATAAATGGTCTTGGTTTTTTCATCAATTAACTTAATGCCTGTAATCGTGTATTTGCCATTGGTAATAGGATGGATCAATTGGCCATTCATATCATATAAATACAATTGATTCCAACCAGATGCATCAGATTGTGCAATATACCCTTTGTTGTTGGCCAAGAAATTGATTCTTCCACTCACACGGTCTTCTAAATCAATCCAAGTTTTTTGATATTCTTTATACACTTCTTTTTTGGCACCCGTAGCCATGTCTAATTCATATATTTTTAAATTGTTTTGACCACGATCCATCCAAGACAACCACATGGTATTGTTGTTGGGATTCCAAATAGGCCATCCAAAATATTGATCGTCTTGCTCATTAAATGCAGCCCAAGTAATGGCACCACCTGTTGGCGCTGTCCATCCAATTTTTACTGTTGGATTGGCATCTCCTACTTTAGGATACCTTGTTTCTTCTACAAAACCATGTTGTCCCTCACTATTGTAAATTGGGAACATAGGTACTTTGCGTTCATCAAAACGCATAAATGAGATATACTTGCTATCTGGACTCCACCAAAAAGCACGGTATTGAGTAGGGCGTCCAAAGATCTCTTCAAAATATACCCAGCTTGCATAACCATTCAAAATACCCTTGGTATCCTCATTGGTAATGGCAGTTTCTTTTTTATCCGCAAAACTATAAGTGTATAAATTGTTGTTTTTGGTATAACCTACAAATTTCCCATCTGGAGAAAGGGTTGGATTTTTCTCTTCTGCTACGTCAAATGTTAACTGCGTTTCTACTCCGTTTTCTTTAAGATATACATTGGCATTTTTAACAAAAACAGATTTATCTGCAGGCACTACTGTAGCAGGTGCTGGCGCATATTGCTTGGTAGTAATATTGAATGTATAATCCTTTGCCGTTTTTTCATTGTTCAATTTCGTGTTTACAACTACTTGATTGTTGTCTATCCAACGAACAAAACGAGGCATATTTCCAGCTGGCATCTGCGCAATGGCAGTTACCGAACTAAAAATGAAGCTAAAACATACTCCAATTGTTTTTTTCATATAGCATTGATTGTTTTATATTACGATATTAATCATTCTTCCTTTTACAAAAATTAATTTTTTAACTGGCTTGTCATCCACCCATTTTTGAATGGCTTCATGAGCAAGTACAATTTCACGCACTTGATCCTCACTTGCATCCAAAGCAATAAAAATATTGGCCCTTACTTTCCCATTGATACTTACCGGATACTCCTTAGCTGTTTCCAACACATATTGCGCATCAAATACAGGATAAGCCGCATCAACTACAAAACCTTTATTACCCAATGCACTCCAAAGTTCTTCGGCAAAATGCGGTGCATACGGCGTAATCAAAATAAGCACTTGTTCAAGAATGGCTTTTTTATGACATCCAGCATCGTACAATTCATTGATACAAATCATAAAGGTACTAATGGCCGTATTAAAGCTATGACGCTCCGTATCTTCTTCAACTTTTTTAATAGTACGGTGTAATATTTTCAACTCTTCGGCAGTTGGGGTTTCATCAACCCATACTTTACCTTTCATTTCATCGAAGAACAATCTCCAAAACTTTTTAATAAATCGGTGTACCCCTTCAATGCCCTTGGTGTCCCATGGCTTACTTTGCTCTACGGGTCCTAAAAACATTTCATACATCCTAAAAGTATCGGCTCCGTATTTTTGTACTAAGTCGTCTGGATTCACTGTATTGAATTTGGACTTGGACATTTTCTCCACTTCTGCAGTACACAGGTACTTTCCATCTTCTAAAATAAATTCTGCATGAGCATAATCAGGCTTCCATTTTTTAAATGCTTCGGTATCCAATTCAAATCCATCCACCATATTTACATCTACATGCAATTGATCCACTTCATGGGTACCAATTAAACCTGCAGAGACAAATGTATTGGTTCCTCTTTTACGAAATACAAAGCGAGAACTACCTTGGATCATTCCTTGGTTTAATAATTTTTTAAACGGTTCGTCAAATCCAATATGCCCTAAATCATACAAGGCCTTCGTCCACATACGGCTGTACAATAAATGCCCAACAGCATGTTCGGTACCACCAATGTATAAATCTACCTGTCCCCAATAATCACTTGCTTTGCGACTGCAAAATTCACTGGTATTACTTGGATCCATATATCGTAAAAAATACCAGCTACTTCCCGCATAACCTGGCATCGTATTGGTCTCGTAATTTTCTGCTTTCCAAGTATCAATATTGGCAAGCGGGCCCTCGCCTTCTGGCCCAGGTCCATAATTATCTACATCAGGCAATAATAGTGGTAATTCATTTTCTGATAATGGATAAGCAACACCGTCAATCCACTTAATTGGAAAAGGTTCACCCCAATATCTTTGTCTACTAAATGCGGCATCACGCATTCTATAATTAACTTTTCGTTTACCAATGCCCATTGCTTCGATCTTATCATTCACAATGGCAATGGCATCCTTTTGTATCACTCCATTCAAGAATTCACTATTGGTTAACTTAGCCTCCTTTGTAGGATTGGCTTCTTTACCATCAAATGCATCGCCAATAATATTGGTGATGGGTATATTAAAATGCTGTGCGAACTTAAAGTCACGATCATCTCCACAGGGTACCGCCATAATCGCACCGGTTCCATATCCAGCTAATACATATTCTGAAATCCAAATAGGAATTAATTTTTGGTTAAACGGATTCACTACATAAGCACCAGTAAAACAACCTGTAATTTTTTTCTCAGCCATACGTTCACGTTCACTTCTGCTTTTTACATAAGCAATATAGGCTTCCACTTCCGCTTTATGCGTAGCTGGAGTTATGCTTTCAATTAAAGCATGCTCAGGTGCAACTACCATAAAGTCCACGCCAAAAACAGTATCCGGACGGGTGGTGTAAACACGTAAACATGCATCATGTCCACTTACTGCAAAATCAATTTCAGCACCGAAACTTTTACCAATCCAATTGGATTGCATTTCTTTCATGGCATCACTAAATTGAATGGTATCCAATCCCGACAATAAACGATCTGCATATTCTGTAATGCGCAAATACCATTGTCTTAATTTTTTCTTTTCAACTGGATGCCCCCCTCGCTCACTAAATCCGTTAATAACTTCATCGTTCGCAAGTACGGTTCCCAATGCCTCACACCAATTCACTTCACCGTAGCCACAAAATGCCAATCGATATTGCATCAAAATTGATTGCTGTTCTTTTTCGCCATAGCCATTCCAGCTTGCTGCATCAAATTGTAATTTTGCATCCCCTGGACAAACCTGTTGCACATTTCCTTCTTTTTCAAAAATGGAAATCAAATGCGTAATAGGTGTTGCTTTTTGTGCAGCACGATCATAATAGCTATTGAATAATTGTAAAAAAATCCACTGCGTCCATTTGTAATAAGTTGCATCGCAGGTTCTCACTTCTCTATCCCAATCATAGCTAAATCCAATATTGTCTAGTTGCTTTCTAAAATTATCAATATTACCATGGGTACTTTTTGCAGGATGTACTCCATGTTCAATGGCATATTGTTCCGCAGGCAATCCAAATGCATCATAGCCCATAGGATGCAATACATTGAATCCTTTTAAGCGTTTATACCTGCTATAGATATCAGAGGCAATATAACCCAAGGGATGTCCCACATGCAAACCCGCACCACTAGGATAAGGAAACATATCCAACACATAACATTTTGGTTGATCGCTTTCATTGCTCACTTGGTATACCTTATTGGCTTTCCAGGCTTCCTGCCACTTTTTCTCGATTGTACTAAATTGATATTCCATCTTTGATAAAGCTTAAAAATCTATAAAAATTCGATAAATATTGGGACCTCCCCTTTTTCAGGCCAATTTAGGCAAAAAATAGGCATATTTCGGTTCATGCAAATGTAAGCCATTAGCGTTCAAAACCGTACATTTGCAAAGCGAACAAATAAAATTTTAATGCTATGGTAGGGAATGGATCCGGATCTTTAAAACGCAGCAAACCCAACTACATTTACAGCGTAGTGGGTGTAGCGATTGTTTTGTTTATTATGGGCATCATGGGCTGGTTATTTTTAAATTTACAGTCCATTGGAGATACTTTCAAGGAAGATATCCGTATTAGCGTATACTTGAGAACCTCCGACAAGAATACCATTGGCAAAATCCAACAGTTTATTGCAGGTCAGGACTATGCAAAGAATGTAGAATATGTAGATAAGGACAAGGCAAAAGCTATTTGGAACAAAGAAAACAATGAAGATTGGGCAAAGATTATAAATAGTAATCCACTTCCTGAAAGTGTTGACTTTTTCGCAAAAGCCAATTATGTAAACATTGATAGCCTTACCAAAATCACAACAGCCATTGATGCACAATTTAAAAACGAGATCGCTGATATCCAATATCCAAAAAGTTTAGTCACTAATTTAAACGAGCGCGCTACTAAAATTGGATTGATCTTTTTAGTGATGTCCATTATTCTTTGTTTAATAGTGATTATTAGTATTGATAATACCATTCGTTTGGCTATGTTTAGCAATCGCTTTTTAATTAAAACCATGCAAATGGTAGGCGCTACTCGTAATTTTATCTCCAAGCCTTTATTGGTAAGGGCATTATTGAATGGGCTAACAAGTGCATTTATTGCCATATTCTTATTGTTTGGCCTCATTGAATGGGCAAGCCTACAATTTCCTCAAATTAAATCCTTGCAAAGCATTGGCACCAGTGTATTGTTGTTTGGCGGATTGATTTTACTTGGAGTAGGCATTTCTGTATTGAGCACTTATCGCAGCGTGTTAAAATATTTAAAAATGAAACTAGACGATTTGTACTAAATTAGAAATAAGCTTACTTTTAATTGTTAAAATCATACCATGAGTCAAAATAATCATAAAAAATCCTTGCAATTTTTCGGCAAATCCAATTATATCTGGATGGCAATTGGCGCTGCCTTAATCCTAGTGGGCATGTTGTTAATGTCGGGTGGTAAAAGCGCTGACCCCAATGTATTTAATGTAAATGAAGTGTATAGTTTTCGTAGAATTACCTTGGCTCCCATTGTAATTATTGCAGGCTTTATTGTTGAAATTTACGCGATTTTCAAAAAATCATAATTATCCAATATCAACCTATTAAAAGCGATGAACCCTCATCGCTTTTTTATTAATTACCTATCAAGATGAACTTATTCCAATCCATTATCATCGCCATTATCGAAGGCATTACCGAATTTTTGCCTATTTCTAGTACCGCACATATGAAGTTTGCCAATCCTATGTTAGGGATTGCAGACACCCCTTTTGTAGACTTATTTGAAATTGTGATTCAATTGGCAGCCATTGCTTCGGTAGTAGTAGTTTATTATAAGCAGTTCTTCAATTTCAAGCATTATAGTTTTTATTTGAAACTGATTGTAGCTGTGATACCTGCATTGGTCTTTGGCGCATTGTTAAAAAAACACATCGATGCTGCTTTAGGTAATTTATGGGTGATTGCTACGGTTATGGTAGCTGGTGGGATTATATTGTTGTTCATTGATAAACTATTTCAAAAAAACGAAACTGATTCACAGGAATTGAGCTATAAAAAATCATTCATCGTAGGCTGCTTTCAAGTATTATCCATCCTGTTCCCAGGTTTAAGCCGCAGCGCAGCCACGATCATTGGTGGAATGAGTCAACAACTCACCAGAAAAACCGCTGCAGAGTTTTCTTTCTTTTTAGCTGTGCCTACTATGTTGGCCGCTTCCGCAAAAAGCACTTTAGATGTTTACAAAACAAGCCCAGAAGTATTTTCACACGACAATTTATATACACTAGCTATAGGAGGGGTTGTTGCTTTTGTGATTGCCCTAATGAGCGTTAAATTCTTTATTAATTTTATTCAAAAAAGAGGGTTCGCTTTATTTGGCTGGTACCGAATTGCACTAGGGCTTACCATTCTAGCATTATTATATACCAAGTACCTATAGACTTATTGCTATTTTATTGTATTTTTAAGAATACAAAACGATTGCAATGCAGACAGCTTCTAAAAAAGTAGTGAACGGATGGGCCATGTACGATTGGGCCAATAGCGTTTATAGTTTAGTAATAACTTCCACTATATTTCCCGCCTATTACGAGGCCGTTACAGGTGATGGCAATGAGGGCACTTTAATTGACAAGGTAAAAATTGGCCCTTTTGAATTTGTAAACACTGCTTTGTACAATTATGCGCTTGGCATAGCCTTTATCATTGTTGCATTAATGTCTCCCCTGCTTTCTTCTATTGCCGATTACAAGGGCAATAAAAAACAATTTCTTCAATTTTTTTGTACCATGGGTAGCCTTTCTTGTGCTTCCCTTTATTTTTTTGACGCCAATCATATTGTGGGTGGATTAATTTCGGTGATTATTGCCTGTGTAGGTTTTTGGGGAAGTTTGGTTTTTTATAATTCCTATTTGCCCGAAATCGCTGCTCCCGAGGACCGAGATCGTATTAGTGCAAAAGGTTTTACGATGGGGTATATTGGATCTGTAATTTTGCAAATTGTTTGTTTTGTATTTGTATTAAAACCAGCTTTATTTGGGATAACTGTAGGACAAGCTTCTCAATTTTCATTTTTATTGGTAGGGGTTTGGTGGATGGGTTTTGGTTGGTGGTCCATTGCTAGACTACCAAATGGGGCTGGTCAAATGCACTTGGGCAAAAAAGAAAAATTGTTAAGTGCGGGTTATAAAGAATTACATAAGGTATGGAAACAATTAACACACTTGCCCATTTTAAAAAAATTCTTAGGCGCTTTTTTCTTTTACAACATGGGAGTACAAACCGTAATGTTAGCAGCTACTTTATATGGCAAGAGCGAATTAAATATTCCTACTACCAATCTAATCATTGCTATTTTAATTATACAAGTGGTAGCCATTCCAGGCGCCTATTTCATGGCCAAACTAGCAAGTAGTTGGGGCAATTTTAATACCCTCATGGTAGCAGTACTTATTTGGATCGGGGCCTGTATTATTGGCTATTATATTCCGCGCAATGGCATTGTGCAATTCTATACCTTAGCCATAATGGTCGGATTTATTATGGGAGGCATTCAATCCGTAAGCCGAAGTACTTATGCCAAACTGATGCCCGAAACACAAGACACGACTAGTTTTTTTAGCTTTTATGATGTTACTGAAAAAATTGCCATTGTAATTGGCATGTTTAGTTTTGGGTTTATTAATGAATTAACAGGCTCGCAAAGAAATTCAGTACTTGCACTTTGTACTTTCTTTATTATAGGTTTTATTTTATTGTATACCACTTCAAAACAAAAACACAATGCAACTGTATAGTATTGAAACTGGCAATTTTAAATTAGATGGAGGTGCGATGTTTGGTGTAGTACCTAAATCTATTTGGAATAAACTCAACCCGGCAGATGAAAACAATTTATGCACATGGGCATTAAGATGTTTGTTAGTAGTGGATGGGGCAAGAAAAATATTAATTGATACGGGCATGGGCAACAAGCAAGATGCCAAATTTTTTACGCATTATCAGCCTAGCAATACCGTTCCGCTCCAAACCGCATTAAGTAATGTAAATATTGGTGTAGAAGAAATTACCGATGTATTACTTACACATTTGCATTTTGATCATGTGGGTGGCGCCATTGCCACCAGTGAGGGAACATTCAAAACGGTATTCCCCAATGCCACCTATTGGGTAAGTGAACCACACTGGAATCTGGCAATGGCTCCCAATAAAAGAGAAAAAGCATCTTTTTTAAAAGAAAATATTGAACCGCTTAAATCATCAGGGCAGTTAAAATTAATAAGCATCCCTCCCTATCAAGGCAAGGATCGTTTACAGGAAATTCATTTTTCAGAAAACATTAGTTGCTTTGTAGTATGTGGACATACAGAATCCATGTTATTACCTAAAATACAAATGGGTTCCAAAACTTTGGTGTATATGGCCGATCTATTACCAAGTGTAGGGCATATCCCAATCCCCTATATAATGGGTTATGACATGCAACCCTTGGTGACACTGAATGAAAAGGAATTCTTTTTACAAGAAGCATTACAAAAAAATTATACCCTCTTTTTTGAACATGATCCTATCAACGAGTGTTGTGATTTGCATATTACAGAAAAAGGCATTCGAGCCAATCAACTATTTACTTTGAAGCAATGGTTGGAGGCTTAAATATTAGTCCTCGTCTCCTGCTAATTGGATTAGGGAGCTTAAAGGATGCCTTAAGTGTTCATAGCCTACCATGTCCACCTTTATGCTACCCACGACAATTGGCGTTTCAATACGAACAGGGATATGATTTTCATCGTCAGTAACCCATACTACCATTTTATCTCCATCTTTAAAAATAGTGCCTTTAACGAGCAATGGAGCCAATTTAATGACTTTGAATTTTCCATAACGAGTGGTAATAACGTCCTTGCCCAAATACTTAAAATAAGATGGATATAGTTCTTTGTCTAAAAAAAAGTTCAAATAAATCTTATCATTCATTTGACAATTCGTGTAATTAATATTTCTTGCTGCATAAATAGCACTCACTACATCATAAGTACAATCAGCTGCTTTGTAAGTGGCTGATGTTTTTGTATTGGTAACTGTTTTGGCTTTTTGATTAAACTGGATACTTTCTGAATAATGATACCCGCCTTCCCTAATTTCTCTTGTAAATTGATAAGGCAATAAAGATTTTGCATCTACCACAGATTCATAGGTATCTCTAACTTTAAAAATCCAATCATATTTTGCATTGGATTTACCCACAGCTGTAAAAGTAAAGGCATCGGATCCATTCCAATTGGTATTTTGTATAGAAAAATCGGCCCTTCCTGCATTTACATACAAACCTAATACATTATAATAAATAGTATACCTTACTTTTTCGCCACTATTGTATGCGTTATTGTTTTGATTACACATGCCCATATCTTGGCCACCCCAAAAATTGAAAATGGAAAATAGAAAATAAAGTAAGAGCAGCTGCATAATAAAAGATGTTGATGTACAAATTTATTGATTTATTCGATAGCGTAACAACAAGCAAGCCCCAATTATGGCTGGCAACATGATATTGACACCCCAAATAAATGTAGATAAGGATACAATCATCAATTGATCCTTACAAAAAGGGGCCAATAATAACAACAACAATTGTCCTCTTACTACAAGCTCGGTTACACTGATAGTGGGCAAAACGCTCAAACATAAAAATAATATAGCAAGGGACAATACCAAATAATGGGTAGCAATATCCAAATGAAGCAGCTGCCCTACCCAAATATATTGCAATATAAATATGCCATATCTAATTGTCGACAAGCTTAATATTTTTATTTTAATTGGTTTTGCTATCTGCACTTTATTTAAAAAAGAAAACCAGCCTGCCCAATGACGTTCATAAAAAAACAACAACAAAGCTAGTAAGCCAATTAAAGGAGCCACACACTTCAAAAGTATTAACAATGGTCCTTGCAAGATGGGATAAAAAACAATATTTAACCACAAAGCTACTGCTCCTAATAATAGTGTGACCAATAACTGGGCATAGGAAGCCCAAGCCATTTGGGCCATTCCCCTTACTTTGTAACGATTGTCCAAAGAAAGAGTCCTACCAGCGTATTCACCAATACGGTTGGGTGTAAAAAACGCAAACGCTTGTCCAACGAATACACTTTCCAATGATTCGTACAGAGAAATGTTTTTCACTTTACGTATTACAGATTGCCATTTAAATGCTTCTAATAAAAAATTAAAACAAAATAAAATAAAAAGCACCAGCCATTGATAAACTGCAATGGCTGCAAGTTGACGATGCATGCTTTCCCAAAAATGATTCCATGCAATATCATGTAATACTTTTTGATAAATGGCTACACTACAAATTACAAACAACAAAAACCCAATACTTTTCTTCATCCAATGCATCATAAAATAAAGGGTAGCTTTAAACATTGTTCAAAGTTCGGAATTTGAAATGATATCTGTAACTTTATTCTACATGAGCAAACCCAATATTATTCTTGGCATTGACCCTGGCACGCAGATTCTAGGATACGCATTACTTAAAACAGGCAGCAAACCTGTATTATTGGAAATGGATGTTTTAAAACTCACTAAGGAAAAAGACATTTATGCAAGATTGCAAATGATACATGCAAAAATCATCGAGCTCATTCAAATACATCGACCTACTCATTTTGCAATTGAAGCTCCTTTTTTTGGCAAAAATGTACAAAGTATGTTAAAGCTGGGACGCGCACAGGGAGTAGCCATTGCAGCTGCAATGCATTATCAATTGCCCGTTGTTGAATATGCTCCAAAAAAAGTGAAACAATCCATTACTGGAAATGGAAACGCAGATAAGGATCAAGTTTGGAAAATGTTATCTCAAATATTTGAGATTCAAAAACAACCACAATATTTTGATGCCACCGATGCTTTAGGAGTTGCCCTTTGCCATTGGTATCAAATGAGCAGCCCTGTTTTGCCTACCCTTGCCAAAACAGGGAAAGGTTCAAAAATTGCCAAAAAATCAAATGGCTGGGAAGCATTTATGGCGAGTAATCCTGGAAGAGTTAAAGTAAAATAATACTAAACCATTCAATATTCAAATGGATACTCATTTTCGTCTCGCCCTGCGCGTTGCTCGAAAGCTCGACTCCAATAAGCATCCATTTGAATTAAGCAAGTGCCTGTAATTTACTTACAATTTGCGCCTGGATTTGCTGGAATTCCTCGTTACTCAATTGCAATTTTGGATTGGCAAAATTAAGGTCATTGGCCGCATGAATAGGAATTAAATGCACATGTGCATGTGGTACTTCCAAACCTACCGTTACCATACTAACTCTATTACAAGAAAAACTCGATTCAATGGCCTTTGCAATTGGCTTTGCAAATTGCATAAGTTCATTTAAATAATCATCGGGCACATCAAATATTTTATCTACTTCAATTTTAGGCACCACTAAAACATGACCCTTTTGCAAGGGAAAAATATCAAGAAAAGCATAAAACTTTTCGGACTCCGCTATTTTATAGGAAGGGATCTCGCCTTGTATGATTTTTGAAAAAATGGTCATAGTAGCTACTTATACAGTAATATTGTCTACTTTAAATTTCATCACCCCATTAGGCGTATGCACTTCGGCAATCTCTCCTACTTTTTTCCCAATCAATCCTTTTCCAATAGGTGAAGATGCCGAAATTTTACCAGCTTTTAAGTCCGCTTCTTTTTCACCCACCAACTGATAAGTCACTGTTTTTTTAGTGGCTTCGTTGGTAATAGTTACCTTGGTTAAAATGGTCACTTTGCTGGTATCGATTGTTTTGGTATCTACAATTTTAGCATTGGAAATGGCAGCCTCTAATTGTTTAATTTTAGATTCTAACATTCCTTGTGCTTCTTTGGCAGCATCATATTCGGCATTCTCTTTCAAGTCTCCTTTTTCTCTAGCTTCTGCAATAGCTCTTGAAGCAGCTGGGCGGTCTACAGATTTTAATTTCTGTAAGTCTTCACGCATCTTATCAAAAGTTTCCTGCGTTACATAAACATTTGTTTCACTCATATCTTTCGATTTGTATAAAAAAAATACAACGCCACCTAGTGATAGCGTTGCAGTATACAAAGGTATCAATTTAGTACCAAATAGGGCTTAAATAATGGCTAATTTTTCTAATACCACTTTGGCCATTTTGTAATAGGCTTCATGACTATATCCTGCAATATGGGGGGTTGCAATAAACTGTGGAAATTGGAATAAGCTTGCTAATTGTTGCTTTTCTTCGGGAAGATAGCTGGCCAATTGCTCATTTTCCAATACATCCAGGGCTACCCCTCTAACCTGTTGATTTTGAAGGGCTTTCAACACAGCTCCCGTCTCTGTAACCTGTCCTCTGCAAGTACTTATAAAATAAGGATGATGTGCACAGGCTTTAAAAAAAGCCTCATTGGCATAATGATAAGTAAGCTCGGTTAAAGGAAGATGCAGGCTTATCACATCGGCTTCTTTTTGAATTTGATGCAAACTTGCCGCTTTGATTTGATCTGTTTCAAAGTTGGTACGATAAATATCATGCGCTAAAATTTTTACATCAAAACCTTGTAAAACTTTTGCGAATGCCGACCCAGTATTTCCCAGACCAATGATGCCTACTGTTTTACCGGTTAATTCATCGGCCCTATTGGCGTCTCTAATCCATTGTCCATTTTGAATTTGCGCATAGGAACTATTTATTCGATTCATTAAATTCAAAACCAATCCCAACGTATGTTCTCCTACTGTTGTACAATTTCCTTCAGGACTGCTCACACATTGTATGCCTTTGGATGTAGCGTAATCAACATCAATTAATTCCATTCCACTTCCTAATCGCCCTATCCATTTTAATTTTTTTGCCTTCCCTAAAATTCCTGCATCAATTTTTAATCTTGTGGTTACTATTAACCCCACCGCTTCATCAATGCAATCACTTAATGTTTCATAGGAAATGGATGGTTCATATATCAAATCGTACCCTTTGTCACTGAGCGTTTCAATTAAAAAGGAATGAACCGGGGCGGTTATAATTACTTTCGGTGTCATGATTGGGGATTATGCATTTGAAAAGTAAGTGCCGCATAGTCCTCATAGCTAAGGTTTTCGGCACGCTTCATAAAAATAGGATCTTCCAATTGTGCTGCTGTAAAATAAGGCTTCAAAGGATTGCGCAACATTTTTCTTCTTTGTCCAAAAGCCATTTTCACAATATGATAAAAACTTTTTTCCGATGCCATTGCTGGAAAATTTGCTTTTCGTTTGAACATAATAACGCCACTATCTACTTTAGGTGGCGGATTAAATGCCGATGGTGGTACATCAAACAAATAAGTAACCTCATAAAATGCTTGTGCCAATACACTTAAAATGCCATAAGCTTTTGAATGCGGCTTTGCAGCAATACGTTCAGCGACTTCTTTTTGAAACATACCTACCATCACAGGAATATTTTCCTTCCAATCCAACACCTTAAATACAATTTGAGTTGAAATATTATATGGAAAATTGCCTACCAATACAAAGGACTCCTCAAATGGCATCTCCGTAGTCAAAAAATCTTCATTAATCAATTTGCCAATCAAATCGGGAAAAGTATGCGATAAGTAATTTACTTTTTCGGTATCTAATTCTATGGCTTTAAAAGCTTGGGTGGGAATCTTATAAATGTACTCCGTTAAAGCACCTGCACCAGGCCCTACTTCCACCAAGCGCTCAATGGGTGTTTCAAGCAATACTGCCTTAATTCTTTCACAAACGGTTTTGTCGGTTAAAAAGTGTTGTCCCAATGACTTTTTTAAGGTGTATTGCATGTAGCAAAGTTAGGTTTTTGTGCGTACTTTTACAGCCTAATCAATCGGATATGAACCAGGACATCAAAAAACCAATTATTGGCTTTAGCTGTGGCGATTTAAATGGCGTTGGCATTGAGTTAATCATTAAATCCTTGTCGGATAGTCGTGTATTGGACTTTATGGTGCCTGTGATTTTCGCTAACAACAAGAGCCTTAATTTTTATAAGAAATTGAGTCCTGAATTTACATTCAACTACGCTACCATCTCCGATTTTTCTAAAATCAATCCAAAGCAAGTGAATGTAATCAATTGCTGGGAGGAAGAGGTAAACATTACGCCTGGGGAACTTACCGAAGAGGGCGGTAAATATGCATTCATTTCTTTACAACAAGCTGTAGCAGCTTTAAAGAATAAACAAATTGATGGTTTGATAACAGCGCCCATTCACAAAAAAAATATCCAATCCCCTGAATTTAATTTTAGCGGACATACCCCCTACCTACAACATGCTTTTGGGAACACCGAAAACCTCATGTTGTTAGTAGCAGAAAATTTAAAAATGGCATTGGTTACTGAGCATGTAACAATACAAGATGTGGCTAAACATATTACCAAGGAAAAGATCAAGCAAAAATTACAAATCCTAAATAATAGCCTTCAAAAAGATTTTGGAATTGACAAGCCACGCATTGCAGTATTGGCATTGAATCCGCATGCAGGTGACGAGGGCTTAATTGGCAAGGAAGAAATTGAAATCATTCGCCCTGCGGTGAAAGAAAGTAAAAATCAAATGCTTGCTTTTGGACCTTATTCGGCAGATGCTTTTTTTGCCCGTGGTGCACATGAAAAATTTGATGGTGTATTGGCTATGTATCATGACCAAGGTTTAATCCCTTTCAAATCACTGGCATTTGGCGAAGGGGTGAATTTTACTGCTGGTTTACCCATTGTAAGAACCAGTCCCGATCATGGCACTGCATTTGATATTGCAGGTAAAAATAAAGCCGATGCCGCTTCATTCACTGCTGCTATTTTTGAATGTGTAAGAATTTTACATGCCCGCCAAGGATATCGTGATATGCGCTTAAATCCATTGAAAAAAATGAGTGCAAGAATGATTGCGAATGCTGTGGATGAACGATTAGAAGGCAGCTATTAATATTTAGTTAAAAGGCACAACCCTTTTGTATTTCCATCACAGATTGCATTCCCCAATGGGGTTGCTGATTAGCTGTTTGTTGTTTTAGCAATAAGATGGCTTTTTGCGCTAAAGGCAAAGCGGATTTACATGAACCACCTAATGCAGCAGGTAGTTTATACTGCAACATGGCTTCCAAAACATACACTCTTGGATTATTGGGATTCATTTTTTTAGCAGCCATTAATGGTGCTTTCATTTTATGCTCATACGCAAACCAACGCCATACAGGGCGTATTGAGATTTTGGTACTATAAGCCAAACTTTCCCCGCAAAGCACTTCGTCATTCAATTGCAATTGCTTTGCTTTTTGAATAGCCACAATGGCCTGGTCGGCATATAAATCAGCTTGACGATCATTATACATTGCCAATTTAACTTTAATCAAACAGGCATAATAATAAGGCAACCATTGATTGGGGTTGTCCTTACACAATTGCGAAAAAGTTTGGTCTAATTGTATGCAGGAAGCTTTGTCTTGTAGTTGATCAAATTGTGCAATGCCTTTTTCTAGCGCAGTTGCTTGAGCCATTTTTTGGGCACTACTCCCTAGTGGAGCCATCCAAATCCATATGAATAACAATAAACGCATAAGCACAAAAAACCCCGAAACAAGTTCGGGGTTCCTTAGATTTATTTGTACTGAGGAATTAAGCTGTTTGCTAAATCCACCATTTGTTTTAATCCGTCTTCAGGTAAATTACCTTTTTTAAATTCTGCTAAAACGTTTGGCAATTTGTTGCTCATCTCTAGTAAGAAATGTTCTTCAAAAGCTTTCACATTTTTAACGGCTACTTCTTTCAACAAACCTTGTGTACCCAAGTAAATAATCGCTACTTGTTTTTCCACAGTAAATGGAGTGTATTGGGCTTGCTTTAAGATTTCTACGTTTCTAGCACCTTTGTCAATTACATTTTTAGTAGCTGGATCCAAGTCACCTCCAAATTTAGAGAAGGCCTCTAACTCACGGTATAAAGCTTGGTCTAATTTTAAAGTACCAGATACTTTTTTCATTGATTTGATTTGCGCGTTACCACCCACACGACTTACAGAAATACCTACGTTAATAGCTGGACGAATACCCGCGTTGAACAAGTTACCCTCCAAGAAAATTTGACCGTCGGTAATTGAAATTACGTTGGTTGGAATATACGCAGATACATCACCTGCTTGTGTTTCAATAATTGGCAATGCAGTTAATGAACCACCACCTTTTACCAAATGCTTGATAGAAGCTGGTAAGTCGTTCATATTTTTAGCAATCTCGTCGTTGGCAATAACTTTCGCAGCACGCTCTAATAAACGGCTATGTAAGTAGAATACGTCACCTGGATAAGCCTCACGACCTGGAGGACGACGTAATAATAAAGAAACCTCACGATAAGCCACCGCTTGTTTTGACAAGTCATCAAATACAATTAAAGCTGGTTTACCACAATCACGGAAAAACTCACCCACCGCTGCACCAGCAAATGGAGCATAGAACTGTTGAGGAGCTGGATCAGAAGCAGAAGCAGCAACAATCGTAGTATAAGCCATCGCACCATTGTCTTCTAAAGTTTTCATCACACCGGCAATGGTAGATGCTTTTTGACCAATCGCAACATAAATACAATAAACAGGTTGTCCTGCATCGTAGAATTCTTTTTGATTGATAATGGTATCGATACAAATGGCTGTTTTACCAGTTTGACGGTCACCAATTACCAACTCACGTTGTCCACGCCCAATTGGAATCATCGCGTCAATCGCTTTGATACCAGTTTGTAATGGTTCTTTTACTGGCTCACGGAAAATTACCCCTGGCGCTTTACGCTCCAATGGCATTTCATACAATTCACCTTTAATAGGACCTTTACCATCAATTGGTTCGCCCAACATATTAATTACACGGCCAACTAAACCTTCTCCTACTTTAATAGAAGCAATTTGACCCGTTCTTTTTACTTTGTTTCCTTCTTTAATGCCTTTGCTATCACCCATCAATACCACACCCACATTGTCTTCCTCTAAGTTCAATGCAATTGCTTTAACGCCGTTTTCAAACTCCACCAATTCACCACTGCTAACACCGTTTAAACCATATACACGGGCAATACCATCACCCACTTGTAATACGGTACCCACTTCTTCCAAATCAGCAGAAGCATTAAAATTATTTAATTGCTGTCTTAGGATGGCTGAAATTTCATCTGGTTTAATATCCACCATAACTGTTTATTTTAATTATATGATTTTTATATTTTACCTACGAACTCGTTGTTCATAAATTGTCTCTTAATATCTTTTAAATCTCTCGCAATACTCGCATCCAATAAATTGTTATTGAATTCTAGTACAAAACCACCAATCAAACTTTCGTCTGTTTTAGTAGTTAATTCAACCGTTGCGAATTTATTTTCTGCTTTTACTTTTTGCTCAATTGCATTTTTCAAATCATCACTTACTGCTACTGCTGTAGTTAAAGTAACTTGATGTATGCCTTTTAAAGCATTGTATTGTTCAATAAAGGCTGTTGCCATTTCTGGCAATTCGCTTTCTCTTCCTTTTTTTACAAGTAATACATTAAAAGAGCTTGTCAACATACTTACTTTGTCCTTTGTTACTGCAGTTATAATGCTATTTTTTTGATCGGCATTAATAATTGGGCTGCGTAATAAATTCACAAATTCACGACTTGCTCCACATACCGCTTGCATATACTTCATGTCGGCATATACTGCCTCCAATTGGCCTTGCTCTTGTGCAAGCCCTAGTAAGCTTTTTGCGTATCTACCTGCTAAACGTGCGTTGGCCATTGTTATTAATTTAATTTAACCCCGTCAGCTAATTGCTTAATGTAGGCTTCTTGATCGGCTTTGTTAGACAATTCTTTTCTCAAAACTTTTTCTGCAACTTCAATCACCAAACTACCTACTTGATTTTTAACCTCAGTAATAGCAGCATTTTTTTGCTGATGAATTGCCAATTGAGCGTCGGCTAAAATTTTATCGTATTCTGACTTTGCTTTTTCTTTTGCATCAGCAACCATTTTATCAGATGCCTCTTTAGCTTCTTTAATTAAGGTTGCTCTTTCCTCACGTGCTTGTGCCAACAATGTTTCATTTTCATTTTGCATGGCAGCAATTTCAGCTTTCATTTTATCGGCACGTAATAAAGCATCTTCAATGCCGTTTTCACGGTCAGAAATCGCTTTCAACATAGGCTTCCAAGCAAATTTGCCTAAAACCACCAATAAAACTAAAAACGCAATCGTATTCCAAAACACCAAACCGATATCGGGTAATACTAATGGGTTAATTTCTAATATGAACATAAGATTCGTTTATCTCAATTAATAAATTCAAAGTTAAAATAGGCCCATCGCCCTGTGCTAGGGCCTATTTAAATTCTTGGATATCCAAGTTGATTATCCGTTACCTAATAAGGCAACAACCACAGCAAACAAGGCAACGGCCTCAACGAATGCAGCAGCAACAATCATGCTTGAACGGATATCATTCGCAGCCTCTGGCTGACGAGAAATACCTTCAACAGCACCTTTACCAATCTGACCGATACCAATACCAGCACCGATAGCAGCTAATCCAGCGCCAATTGCAGCAATACTTCCTACCATTTTTTTAAATTTTAATTGTTATTGAAAAAAGCGTTTATAATAATTTTAGTGATGGGCACCATCGGCATGTTCATGATGGTGTTCCTCATTGGCCATACCAATATACATAGCTGTTAACATGGTAAAAATGTAAGCTTGCAAAAAGGCAACCAAACATTCAATCATACCAATGAAAACTGCGAAAGGCACTGCAATCGCAGAAGCAAACACGGTCTTGAATATAAAAATGATACAAATCAAACTCAATACTAGAATGTGGCCTGCCGTAATGTTCGCAAACAAACGAATCATTAAAGAAATAGGCTTTGTGAAAACACCAATTAATTCAATAGGTGCTAAAAACAATTTCATGCTCCAGTGCATACCTGGCATCCAGAAAATATGTTCCCAGTAATTTTTGTTCGCACTAAGGTTAACCACTACAAATACGCAAACTGCTAACATCATAGTGAATGCGATATTACCACTCACGTTCGCTCCTCCTGGGAAGAAAGGAATTAAACCCAAAAAGTTATTCGTTAAAATCAAGAAAAATACGGTCAATAAAAACGGCATGAATTTCGCATACTTCTTTTTACCAATGTTTGGAATAGCTAAATCATCTCTTACAAATAATACAATGGGTTCCATAAAGGACTGTAAGCCTTTTGGAGCCGTAGTTACACCTGTTTTTTTGTAGGATGCCGCAGCTGTTAAGAACACCAATAAAATAATAAATACCGATACAAATAAACTAGCCACGTTCTTAGTGATAGAGATATCAAGTAATTGCTTATTAGCAGCTTCATCAACTGCACCTTCAGCATTTACAATTTTCAATTTTCCTTCCACCAATTTGTAATCAAAATTGCCTTTATATACTACTGGCTCATGGTGCTCATCTACTAATTTAGCAGAAGAAAAAACTTCCAACCCTTTTGATGTTTTTAAAATCACAGGTAAGTGAATAGATTTATCTCCCCATAAATGCCAGCTATGATCATCCTTGATATGCTCTAAAATGGTTTCGGTTACATTGAAAGCTTTTTCCTTTGCTTCTGCACCGTGCTCAGCACCTGCCACAGTATGCGCAGCGGTATCTTGCACCTGTTGATTGGAATCCACATTCACTGTTTTTTCTTGAGCTAATAATGGATTCAAATTAGCCAAAGCAAAAATGCTGAAACTCGCTACCAATAAAGTTCTTATACGTAAAAAGGACATGATTCTCTCAAAATTTGCGGCAAAGATAGGAATAAAGCGCTTGAAATCTTGCAATTTTTGCTAGAATCTTAGGCACAAAAATAAAAAAGTAAAAGATTTTAAATCTATGAAAATCAGACACTTAAGATTTTGCAGTCGCTTTTATTTGGGCAAACTGCATTTCTGTGAGGTGGGCATAAAATCCACCCAGGGCCAAGAGTTCATTATGGGTACCCATTTCTTTGATGGTCCCCTTTTCCAAAACAATAATTTTATTGGCTTTTCGAATAGTAGACAATCGATGAGCAATGACGATAGAGGTTCGGCCCTTGATTAAAGTTTCAATGGCTTTTTCAATGAGCTGTTCACTCTCGGTATCAATCGAAGAAGTGGCTTCATCTAAAATCAAAATTGAGGGATTGTAAAGCAAGGCACGGATAAAACTCAATAACTGTCTTTGTCCCAAACTCAAGGTTGCACCTCTTTCCATTACTTGATAATCATAACCACCAGGCAATTGCATTATAAAATCATGCATGCCAATTAGCTTTGCTGCTGCATGGACTTGTTCTTTGCGAATAGATGGATTACGAAGGGTGATATTATCATATACCGATCCCGAAAATAAAAATACATCCTGTAACACCACACCCACCGAAGCACGTAGTCGCGCTAAAGCATATTCCTCAATGGGATGGTCATCCAATAAAATAGATCCCGATTGATAAGGATATAATCTATTCAAAATGCTTATGATGGAAGTTTTCCCACTACCAGTATGCCCTACCAAGGCAACGGTTTGTCCAGCTGCTACTGTAAAGTCAATACCCTTTAATACCCAATTCGGTTCTTGGTAAGCAAACTGAACATTTTTGAATTCAATTTTTCCTTGGATTTGCTCAGGTGCGTATTTACCTTCATCAAGGGTAACATCTTTATTGTCTAATACTTTAAAAACCCTTTCTGCAGCCACCATGCCCATTTGCAATACATTGAATTTATCTGCAATCATGCGTAGTGGCCTAAATATTTGATTTAAAAATAAAATAAAGGCAACCAATAGTCCAGCATCTAAGGATTGACCAGCCACCCACCAAACAATTAAACCAATACTTAATGCAAGCACTACTTCCACTACTGGAAAGAAAACCGAATAGGCAAAAATGGCTTTGATATTGGCCAATTTATGCTGCTCGTTGATTTTGGTGAATTTTTTCATTTCCTTTTCTTCGGCTGCAAAAGCTTGCACCACTTGCATGCCAGAAATATGCTCTTGCACAAAGGCATTCAAAGCCGCCACCGCATTACGCACTTGAATAAAACTTTTGTTCACGCTTTCTTTGAAAAAATAAGTAGCCACTAACATGATTGGAAAAGGAGTCAAACAAATAAGTGTCAATTTCCAATTAATAAAAAACATGGTGGTAAGTGTCACAATAATCGTGAGTAAATCTGCTAGAATGGGAATCAACCCATCGGAAAAAATATCATTAATGCTTTCAATGTCATTAATAGTGCGGGTGGTTAAAGTACCTATCGGCGTTTGATCAAACTGTCGCATCTCCCAATGCATAATTTTGTCATACACTTTGTTTCGCAAATCCCTTATCACTTGCTGTCCTAGCCAAGCCATACCAAAAGTGAAAAAGAAACGCATGATGGTTTCTAAAAAAATAAAGCCTACTTGAAATAAAGTAATAGCAATAATTAACTTAATGGTATTTCCCATTGCCCCCGTTGGAAGCATCCATTGCAGCCAAAGCGGAAGAGTTACTGATTTGCCAATAGCAATATTTACTGTAGCTTGAATTAAATAAGGCCTAACGGGTGTTGCAAATGCTAAAATAATCGACAATACTACATTCGATAAAAAAATAAAACGATACGGTTTTACAAAAGAAAAAACTCTTTTTAATATCGATCCTTTAAAAATGGGTTTGGGCGTAGTTGCAGACATAGGGTCAAAGTTACATTATCTTCTGTTCTTTGTGAAAATCCTAAGGCTTTTACGTATTTTCGTAACTCAATGGATCCTTTAGAAGAAGATATCAAATCGGCAATTGTAAGTAAATACAATTTGAATGAAGAACAAGAAAATAAAGAAATTGTTCGACATTACCGTGCTTTATTGCGAGCATTAAGACCCAAAATTAAAAAAGGTGACAAGGAATTATTAAGAGCAGCTTTTGAGATGGCTACCAATGCGCATAAAACCATGCGACGAAAAAGTGGAGAACCTTATATTTTTCATCCGATTGCCGTGGCTATGATTTGTGTGGAAGAAATTGGCTTAGGTGTGCGTAGTACCATCTGTGCATTGCTGCACGACACGGTAGAAGATACCGATATTACCCTTGATGATATTAAAGGAGAATTTGGAAATGAGATTGCTAAAATCGTAGATGGCCTCACTAAAATTTCGACAGTGATGGACACTAATAGCAGCCAACAAGCAGAGAATTTTAAGAAGATTTTATTAACGCTTACGGATGATCCAAGGGTGATCCTTATTAAATTGGCCGATCGCTTGCACAATATGCGTACCATGGATTCCATGAAGCAAGAAAAACAATTAAAGATTGCTTCTGAAACCATTTGGGTCTATGCACCACTTGCGCATAGAATGGGATTGTACAATATTAAAACGGAATTAGAGGATTTGTCCATGAAGTATTTGGAAGCAGATACTTACCGTGAGATTGCTAAAAAGCTGGCTGAGACCAAGAGAGAACGTACAAAATACATTAATGAGTTTATTCGACCTTTAAAAGAAAAATTAACCCAGGCAGGATTTCATTTTGAAATATATGGTAGACCTAAAAGCATTCATTCTATTTGGAACAAAATCAAAAAGAAGGGAGTAAGCTTTGAAGAAGTATATGATTTATTTGCCATTCGAGTTATTTTGGATGCTCCACTTGAAAAAGAAAAAGAAGATTGCTGGAAAGTATATTCATTGGTAACTGATGAATACCTTCCTTCTCCAGAACGATTAAGAGATTGGTTGAGCAATCCAAAAAGCAATGGCTATGAAGCTTTGCATACCACGGTAATGGGACCGCAGGGAAAATGGGTGGAATTGCAAATACGCACCAAGCGAATGAATGAAATTGCAGAGAAAGGATTGGCCGCGCATTTCAAATACAAGGAAGGAACACAAAGTGAAGATCGTTTTGACCAATGGTTTATGCAAATACGTGAAGCTTTGGGCAATCAGGACGAAGGAGGCATTGACTTTTTGCAAGATTTTAAAACCTCTTTTCTTGCCGAAGAAATTTATGTGTATACACCCAAGGGGGATGTAAAAATGTTGCCTACCAATAGTTCAGCTTTGGACTTTGCGTTTTACATTCATACAGCAATTGGATCTAAATGTATTGGTGCCAAAGTAAATCACAAATTGGTACCCATTAGCCATAAGCTCAGAAGCGGTGATCAAATTGAAATCATTACCAGCAATAAACAAAAGCCATCGGAAGACTGGTTAAATAGCGTGGTGACCGCCAAAGCTAAAAACAGTATCAAAGATGCACTAAGAGAGGAAAAGAAAATTATTGCAGAGGAAGGTAAATATACTTTACAAAGGAAATTAGAAGGGATTGGAGCGGTATACAATCCATACAATATTGACCAGGTTATGAATTACTATAAGCTGAATAGTCAATTAGATTTATTGTATCGCATAGCCACCAAGTCGATTGACTTGAAAGATTTAAAATTGTTCCAAGTTCTAGGAGATAAAATTGAAGCGCCTAAACCTATTAACAATCAGGCTGAACACGCTCAGGATCACCATGTTCCCCGACCGATTCCAAAAAAAGATTCTGAATTAATTATTTTTGGTGAATCGAGTGATCAAATTCAATATAATTTAGCCAAATGTTGCAACCCCATACCTGGTGATGATGTGTTTGGTTTTGTAAGCACTGGAAAAGGATTAATCATTCATCGTACTACCTGTCCGAATGCGACACAATTACTCGCCAATTATGGACACCGTGTTGTAAAAACCAAATGGGCAAAAAACAAGGAAATTTCTTTCCTAACAGGTCTTAGCATTATTGGATTAGATGATGTTGGTATTGTTAATAAAATCACTAATATCATTAGTGGAGAATTGAAAATAAATATTGCCGCCCTAACCATTGAATCCAAGGAGGGCATGTTTGAAGGAACCATTAAGGTATATGTGCACGATAAAGATGAATTAGAATTACTTGTTGACAGAATCAAGTCTTTGAATGGTATTCAACAAGTTAACAGATTTGATACGGAAACTGTGTAAAAATTCAGTGAATTTATTTTCTTTTAAATAGGTAATCCAATCTTCGGGGGCTATTTTTGTGGCCTCAAACAATCAAACATGGTAGACGTAATATTAGGACTTCAATGGGGTGACGAAGGAAAGGGTAAAATCGTAGATTATTTTGCTCCCAACTATGACATCATTGCAAGATTCCAAGGTGGCCCCAATGCGGGACATACTTTGTATGTAAACGGAACGAAAATGGTATTACACCAAATTCCTTCTGGAATATTTCACCAGGATAAAATAAACATCATTGGTAATGGTGTAGTATTGGATCCAGTTACGCTAAAAAAAGAATGTGATGCAGTAGCTACCATGGGTGTGGATGTAAAAAAGAACTTGTTTATTTCTGAACGGACTAATATTATTATTCCTAGTCATCGTGCTTTGGACAAGGCTTCGGAATTGGCAAAGGGCGAAGGCAAGATTGGATCTACTTTAAAAGGAATTGGCCCGGCTTATATGGACAAAACGGGTCGTAACGCTTTGCGCGTTGGTGATTTGTTAGATAAAAAATTCATTAGCAAATACATTACATTAAGAATGAAGCACCAAAAGATTTTGGACAGCTATAATTTTAATGAAGATATTAGCGAAATGGAATCTGAATTTTTTGAAGCCATTGAATTTTTAAAAACCTTAAACATCATTAATTGCGAATACTTTATTAATGAACAAATCGCAAAAGGTAAAAAAGTATTGGCCGAAGGTGCACAGGGCTCAATGTTAGACATTGATTTTGGAACTTTCCCCTTTGTGACCTCTAGTAATACGATTTCTGCAGGTGTTTGTACAGGCTTAGGAATTGCGCCTAAACAAATTGGCGAAGTGTTTGGTATTTCAAAAGCCTATTGCACCCGAGTTGGTAGCGGCCCCTTCCCTACCGAATTGCATGATGCAAAAGGAGAGGAACTCCGAAAAATTGGAAGTGAGTTTGGTGCTACCACTGGACGTCCTCGTCGTTGTGGCTGGATTGATTTGGTTGCCCTTAAATACACTTGTATGATTAATGGGGTAACACAAATTATTATGACCAAGGCCGACATATTAGATTCTTTTGAAACATTAGACCTCGGTGTTGCTTACGAAATGGAAGGCAAACAAATCGATCAAGTTCCATACCAATTGGTTGGCACGCCTGTCACTCCCGTTTGGAAAACAATGCAAGGATGGAATACCGATTCAACAAAAATGAAAAACGAAGCCGACTTACCAGCTACTATGAAATCCTATATTGAATATATTAATACTTATTTAGGCGTACCTGTTAAATTTGTTTCTAACGGTCCAGGTCGCGATCAAATTATCCATCTTTAATTTCGAAAAAGGACTCTTTTTTACAACTTATAAATCACAAAAAAAAATCCTTTTTTATTTGGCAAATAAAAAAAATGGGTGAAATTTTACAGTGTAATTTTGAATCAACTATGGCAGTAAAAACTATTAAAGAAAAAAAGTCCGCAACAAAAAAAGCAAACCCTGATGCTGCGGAAAAAGTGAGCAAAGCATCTACTAAGAAAAAAGCTGTTGACGAGGACGATGATGATGACTTAGAAGAAGAAGACGCGAATGCTTCTGATTTAGAGGATGACTTAGATGATGATGATTGGGGAAAGGCTGAAGAAGACGATAGTTGGGATCCAGATTTCGAAGAATTTGACATGCCTAAAAAAGGAACTAAAAAACCAGGCAAGGGAAAGAAAGGGGCCGATGAGGATGATGACTTTGGACTAGACGATGACTTAAACTTAGACGACGATGATTTATTCGGCGAAAAAGATGAGTTTGACGATGATTTTTAAGAATTGATTATTCTTTAATCTTATATAAAGATTGTATTGAGGCCTGTAAAATATCATTTTTATGGGCCTCAATAATTTCTACCCTATCCTTAGGTATTTTAAGTGCATAGGATTTACCACTTGCTACTATTTTGTCAAAACCAGGATTGAGCGCAGACAATGCAGTTATATCTAAATTCAAATACTGCGCGATAATTGCAATACGAAACCTTCCACTTAGGGTATATGTTTGTAATTGGTCATTCAATAAAACTGATGTTCCCTTATTCAAAGATTCGCCAGGAATTATCACTTGCATAGCATCCAAATTATTTGCTTCTGCCAATTCAAAGACATAATGTGTAGCAATGAATTTTTTTACATGATTGCGGGTTTCTAAAGGCAGTTCGTATTGTAATTGCCAAAAATCCTTGGTGCCTTTTTTCTTAATCACTTGCCTTAAGCGTCCAGCACCACCATTATAGGCGGCGACTACCAATAACCAATCTCCAAATTCAGTATACAATTCTTGTAAAATAGTAGCAGCAGCATTTGTGCTTTTATAATAATCGGTACGCTCGTCAGTAGGAGTTAATTTTAGTCCCAAACGAGTGGCTTCATCGGGCATGATTTGCCATGGACCTACAGCACCTGCCCAGGAAGTTAAATCGGCGCTTAAATGGCTCTCTATCACGCTTAAATACTTTAACTCCACAGGAATACCATGTGCTTGCAAAATGGCGTCGTATAAATTAAAATAAGGCCTTGCCCAGGATTTCATTTTAACCAACTCTGGCCCTTGCTTTTCCATATAGGTTTGAATAAAACTAACCGCTTTGGGATTGAGTTCAAATTGAAAACGGGCATCTTGTGAGTTTAGTGATTTCACTTTAAATAAACTAGAAAAACCAATTGTATGACTATTGGTGGAATCTTTATTCATGCTATTGGATTGCGCAGATGTAACTAAACCACTTATAATGAATACAAATACAAAACATACTTGCTTTCCCAATAAAAATAAAATGAATTTGTTTTTAAACATGCTATTTATTTTTCGAATCCATCCACTGAGCTGCTGCTTCCAATAAAATAGATTCGTTAAATGCAGCACTCATTAATTGTAACCCAAAAGGCATGCCATTGCTATGTTGAAACATAGGAATGGAAATGGCAGGTATGCCCACTAAATTGGCATACACGGTATAAATATCAGCTAAAAACATTTCTGTAGCAGATTGTTTATTGTCGCCTAATTTAAATGCAGGACTAGGTACGGTAGGAGAAACAATCAAATCGTATTGAGCAAATAATTGATTGGTTAAATCAACCAATTGTTGACGTACTTGTTGGGCTTTTGTAAAATAGGCGTCAAAATAACCTGCACTTAATACAAAACTACCCAGCAAAATTCTTCTTTGTACTTCGGCGCCAAACCCTTCTGTTCTAGATTTTTTATATAAGTCGGTAAGGTCTTCAATTGCATTGGGCGTGCGATGTCCAAATTTGATCCCGTCAAAACGAGATAAATTACTAGAAGCTTCAGCAGTAGTTAATACATAATAAGTAGGTACTAAATATTGCAATAAACTAAAGTCAACAGCCTCAACCAAATAACCCTTTGCAACCAAGGCTGCTAAATAGGATTCTGTTTGTTGTTTTATTTCGGGATCCAATCCTGGATGAGAAAGCGTTTCTTTAAAATAAGCCACTTTTTTAGGACCAACATTACTAGAGGATAATACTTTCTCTATAGCGTCACTATAGGCTGGCACATCCTTTATGGAAACTGTGCTATCAAAATTATCTTGCCCAGCAATAACTTCTAATACAAGGGCAGCATCCTGCACTGTGTGGGAGAAAATACCAATTTGATCAAAGGAAGATGCATAAGCAATTAAACCATATCTTGAAATGCGACCATAACTTGGTTTAAGCCCTACCACACCACAAAAATCGGCAGGTTGACGTACCGATCCTCCTGTATCAGATCCTAAGCTAATCATGCACATATTGGCTTGAATCGCAACTGCAGATCCACCTGATGAACCTCCAGGAACACGTGTTGGGTCCAATGCATTTTTAGTAGGGCCAAAAGCAGAATTTTCATTACTACTTCCCATGGCAAATTCATCACAGTTTTGTCTTCCTATGATAATGGCACCCTCCGATAATAATTTTTGAATAGCCGTTGCAGAATAGACAGCTGTGTAATTTTCTAAAATTTTAGAAGCCGCACTTACTTTATGTCCTTCATAACAAAGCACATCTTTGATACCCACTACTACACCATGTAACTTTCCCATAGGTTTACCCGCTGCGCGTAATTGATCTAATTCCGCTGCACGTGTTTGGGCTTCCTTTGAAAAAATTTCTAAAAAAGCATTGAGTTGTTGGGATTGATTGATTTGTTCTAAGAAAAAATCAACCGCTTGTATGCAAGACGTTTCTCCAGCCGCGAGTGCAGCATGGTAGTCTTTGATGTTATGAAAAAGAAACACTATTTAGCAGATTTCTCGTCTTTTTCGTTCATGCCATCTTCTAACTCTTTCTTTACATTGTTTTTAGCATCGTTGAATTCACGGATTCCTTTTCCTAATCCTTTCATAAATTCAGGAATTTTTCTTCCGCCAAACATTACTAAAATTACTACGCCGATGATTAACAATTCTTGAAATCCTAAGTTTCCCATAATCTTGTATTTAGAAGTTTAAAGGTACGTTAATTCTAAAACAGAAAACTAAGTTTTAACATGAATTAACAAAAAAACGGACCCCAAGATGGAGTCCGTTACTATCTTCAATGCAAAGGAATTTTCCTTTGGTATACTAGAATCTTTTTTCCTTGATACGAGCGCTCTTACCACTACGATCACGTAAGTAGTACAATTTAGCACGACGTACTTTACCAGACTTATTCAACACGATACCATCGATGTTTGGAGATAAGAAAGGAAATAAACGCTCTACCCCTACACCATCAGAGATTTTACGAACAGTAAAAGAAGCGGTAGCCCCATTTCCTTGTGTTTTGATTACATCACCACGGAAACTTTGGATACGCTCTTTACCACCCTCTACAATCTTGTAGTTTACGGTAATATTATCACCAGCTTTAAATGCTGGATACTCTTTTTTTGCTGTTAATTGCTCGTGTACAAACTTTACTGCTGCGCTCATAATTCATGTTTTTTGCGGACGGCAAAGGTAGGGTTACCCTTGCTATTATCCAAATTATTTGATCCAAATATTAAATTCAGGGCCTTT
>JBDKLP010000009.1:0-56086 GCA_039795575.1 Bacteroidota bacterium
TGAATCAGAAATTCAATTGGGATTTGAGCTATTTTAAAAAGTGCAACTTAGAAGCCATTAAACATGCTTTTGCATCAAATGAGGTAAAGAGAAAAGTGATTGATTTAATTAACGCTTCATATTAAGCATTTTGCGTGAGGTAAACTCAGTTTTATTGCTTTGGAAAGATCAATTCATCACCCTTTGATTAAGTCATTTTAAATTTATACAGCTTTACTAAAAGTTTGTTTTTGATGCTCTGCAGATAATAACTTTATATCAAAAGCCTTGCAAATATTGCGAATAAAATGCTTGCCCAAAGGTGTAACAGTTAGTCCTTTGTCATTCCATTTTACAAAAGTATCTTTTTCTAGTTCTGCTAAAACAGGGAATGAATATTTTTGCAATATTGGAAGGTCTTTTTCATTAAAATTGGCCGCGCCTAAACAGGCTACATCTAAAATATATTGTCGCATTGCTTGGTCTTCATCGGTTAAAAAATATCCTTTAGTAACTGCTAATGCTCCTTTTTCTACTTCTTCATAATATTCGTGTATCGTTTTTTTATTTTGAGCAAAACCATAATAAATATCACTAATGCTCGAAACCCCCAATCCTAATAACATTCCTGTTTGTTGTACAGTATAACCCATAAAGTTACGGTGCAAAGTGCCTTTGTCTCTTGCACGCACCATCAAGTCGGTGGGTAATGCAAAATGGTCCATACCTATATCCACATAACCTGCATCCGTAAATAATTTTGTGCCTAATTGATATAATTGCATTTTAGTGGCAGCATTAGGTAAGTGACTCTCGTCAAATAATCTTTGTGCCTTACTTGTCCATGGCACATGTGCATAACTATAAAATGCAATTCTGTCTGGTTTTACAGATAATGCATCATTAATTGTCTTTTCAATGCGCTCTAAATTTTGTAATGGTAATCCGTAAACTAAATCTAAGTTAACAGAATCGTACCCTATTTCTCTAGCCCAATTAACAACACGTACTACATTCTCGTGTGGTTGTTGTCGGTTAATAACCTCTTGCACTTCAGGATTGCTATCCTGCATACCATAACTTACTCTGTTAAAACCCAACTCGAATAAAGTTTGTAGGTGTTCTCGAGTAGTATTATTGGGGTGCCCTTCAAAACTAAATTCATGTTTTTCAGGAACAATTGCATCGGAAAATATGGTCGTAAAAATTCTTTTTAAATTTTCGGGAGAAAAGAATGTAGGTGTTCCGCCTCCAATATGCAATTCACTAATCACAGGCTTACTTCCCATTAATGCACGATAGGTTTTCCACTCTTTTAATATTACCTGTAAATATTCCTCTTCAACATTGTGATTGGTTGTAATTTTTTTATTACAACCACAAAACGTACACATCTTTTCACAAAAGGGTAGGTGTAAATACAAGCTAATGCCCGCTTCCTCATTACATTCATTAAATCTTTTTGCAAATAAGGTTTGCCACTTATTGATATCAATGGTTTCATCCCAATAAGGCACAGTAGGATAACTTGTATATCTTGGAATAGGCACATTGTATTTGTTCAACAATTCGGTACTAACTTGCATAAAATATTTTTATACTAATGATTGAATACTTTCTTCTGCTGCTTGAATTGTTGCATCCAAGTCGGCATAAGTTAAGGCGTCGTTTAAAAACCAACTTTCATATGCAGATGGCGGTAGGTATATACCATGCTCTAGCATTTTATGAAAGAACTGATTAAATAAAGCATTATTGGCAGCAGCAGCTGTCTCAAAATTAATTACTGGCACTTTGCTAAAATGTAAACTAATCATTGATCCCATTTGATTAATGACAAAAGGAATATTAGTTTTAGACAATACCCTTGTTAATCCTTCTTTCAAATAAATGGTTTTCTTCTCTAAGGAGCTATAATGATCCCCTTTGTTTAAAAGAGATAACAATGTGAATCCAGCACGCATAGCAATTGGATTGCCACTTAATGTACCCGCTTGATATACATTACCCAATGGAGCAATATGTGACATAATTTCAATGGGACCGCCGAAAGCACCTACTGGCATTCCACCTCCAATTACTTTTCCATAAGTAACTAAGTCGGCTTTAATATTTAATAATTCTTGTGCTCCTCCTTTTGCCAATCTAAAACCTGTCATCACTTCGTCAAAAATGAGCAACATTTTTTCTTGGTCACAAATGGTTCTTAATGCTTCCAAAAATCCTTTGTTAGGTAAAATACAACCCATATTGCCTACAATAGGCTCTACTATGATGGCTGCAATTTGATCTTTATTTTCTACAACTAATTTTTTAACTGCATCTAAATCATTAAAAGCACAGGTTAAAGTATCCATACTTACGCCTGCAGTAACCCCTGGAACCGTTTGGATATCCAAAGTGGCCAAACCGCTGCCCGCTTTAACTAAAAAACAGTCTGCGTGACCATGATAACAGCCTTCAAATTTGATAAACTTATTTTTGCCGGTATAGCCTCTTGCTAAACGAATCGCACTCATACAAGCTTCGGTCCCACTACTTACCATTCTAATTAAATCAACATTGGGTGTCATTGATTTGATTAATTCTGCCATTTCAATTTCTAAACTTGTTGGAGCACCATAGGATGTAGAAAATTCCACCTGCTTTTGAATGGCACTCACTACTTCAGGATGTGCATGACCTAAAATCATTGGACCCCATGAGGCTATATAGTCTATATATTTATTGCCATCCTCATCAAATAAATAGGCACCCTTAGCCGATTTAATAAATAGGGGTGTGCCACCTACACTTTTAAAGGCGCGAACTGGTGAGTTTACTCCACCTGGTATTCCTTTTTGTGCTTGTTCAAATAAATGCTTACTCTTAGTTAACTGTAACATAATATCTTGATATAAATAATTACCCGTGAATTAATTTAACTGCATCTTTTGCAAAATAAGTAGCTATTAAGTCGGCACCTGCTCTTTTAATAGAAGTCAAACTTTCAATAATTGCTTTGTCCTCATCAATCCAACCTCTTTCGGCTGCAGCTTTAATCATTGCATACTCACCACTTACATGATAGGCACTAACAGGAACCGTTACTGCATTTTTAATTTCTCGAATAATATCCAAATAAGCCATAGCCGGTTTTACCATTACAATATCTGCACCTTCCTCAACATCCATTAAGGTTTCTTTAATTGCTTCTATTCTATTTGCGTAATTCATTTGATAGGTTTTTTTATCACCAAAGCCTGGTGCACTATCTAATGCGTTTCGAAAAGGACCATAAAAACAAGATGCGTATTTAGCACTATAGCTCATAATACCTACTCTTGTAAAATTATTTTCTTCTAATGCTTTTCTTATTTCACCAATACGGCCATCCATCATATCACTAGGCGCCATGAAATCAGCTCCCGCAGCAGCGTGGCTTAAACTCATTTTAATTAAAGCTTCTACCGTTTCGTCATTCACAATTTCTCCGTCCTTCACAATACCATCATGGCCATATGATGAATATGGATCTAAAGCTACATCGGTCATCACTACCATTTCAGGCACCGCATCCTTAATTGCTTTAATGCTTCTTTGCATAATACCATCTGGATTCCATGCTTCTTTTCCTGTATTGTCTTTTAATTCATCGGGAGATTTTACAAAAATCAAAACACTTTTAATGCCTAATGACCACAACTCCTTTACTTCCTTAATGGTATTATCTAATGAATAACGATAATAGCCTTTCATGGAACTAATCTCTGTTTTTAAATTCGTGCCGTCTTCAATAAATAAAGGGGCAATAAAGTCATTTGGCGTTAAACTATGCTCTGCAACCATTGCACGAATGGCTGGAGATTGTCTTAATATTCTATTTCTTCTTTGTAAGTACATAATTATATTTTTGAGTAGTCAAAGTTTTTAACAGTGTTTACAAAAGCCTTAGCGTGGTCTACTGGTACATTTGGTAAAATACCATGACCTAAATTAGCTACATAATTTTTCTTTCCAAATGCACGCAACATGTCTTCTGTTTCTTTCACAATAGTTGGAATAGGGGACAATAATTTCGCAGGATCGAAATTGCCTTGTAATGCAATATTATTCCCTGCCAATTGTCTTGCCATTGGTGCTGTAATGCACCAGTCAATACCTAAACCAGCTGCGCCTGTTTGACTCATTGCTTCTAATGAATGCCATGCTCCTTTGGCGAAAATAATAGTAGGTGCTTTGTCCTTAACTGCAGCTACAATTTGTCGAATATATTGTAAAGAAAATACTTCAAAATCGGCAGGGCTTAATAAACCACCCCAGCTATCAAAAATTTGCACCGTATCAGCACCAGCTTCAATTTGTGCAGACAAATAAGCAACGGTAGTATCTGTAATCATCTGTAACAACTGATGTGCTAATTGAGGTTGCGTATAACAAAATGCTTTTGCTTCATCAAAGGTTTTACTTCCTTTGCCTTGTACCATATAACATAAAATAGTCCATGGTGCACCTGCAAAACCAATTAAAGGTACTCTGCCATTTAATTGCTGCTTAATTAGTTTAATTGCATCCATCACATAGCCTAAGGTTTCTTGAATTTCTGGGACACGAATTCTATTTAAGTCGGCTTTTGTTTTTATGGGGTCTGGCAAAAATGGACCTTTGGATTCTACCAACTGTACTTCCAATCCCATTGCTTGTGGCACCACTAGAATGTCAGAAAATAAAATGGCCGCATCTACACCCACAATATCTACAGGCTGAATTGTAATTTCAGCAGCTAATTCAGGTGTTTGACATCTTTCAAAAAAACCATATTTTTCTCTGATCTTGATATATTCAGGTAAATATCTGCCTGCTTGGCGCATCATCCATACAGGAACTCGTTCTACATTTTCCCCCTTTAATGCTCTGATTAATAAATCGTTTTTTAGTGTCATAAAGATTGATAATGATTGATTATAGTATTAAATAATTCCAATTGACTATTGCCATTTGAAATAATTATTTTATTTCTTGTTTTTTTAGAAACTGCATCGGCTGTTGTTTGTCCAATTGCAAATAATGCAACTTGTTCTCCAATTGAGTAGTGTTCAAAAAAACTATTTACTGCACTTGGACTTAAAAAAATGATAGCATCATATTGCTTTTCTATTTCCTGATACTTCTCAGTGGTAGTATATGCAATTAATTCTTTTACTTGATATCCCTCTTTTTTTAAATAATCAGGCAAGTTAGCTAGTCTCTGATTGCTTCCAACAAAATTAATTGTAGTTGATTTTGGAGTATTTAATGCAATTTTTTTAGCAATTTCTAAGCTATTTGTATCAGTATACTGTATTAATGCTTCCCATCCCAATTCAACTAAAGCTTTTTGAGTTTGTCCTTTCATGCAAGCAATACTCCAATTTGGAACTGATTTAATGTTCTTTTTAAGCCAACTTACAGAAATCTGACTTGTAACAACTATAAATGCATTTTCTCTTTCAAGATTGTGTAATTCCTCAAGTGTATTTAAGTCCGTTGAAAGCGCTGTTTCAATAAATGGGATTGTATCTATTGCCAAATTTCTTGGAATATTTTCTTCAATTCCCTTTTCAATTGCTTGACCAGTGTATAATATCTGTATATTTTTAGACACTTTGCTTAATCTTTTCAATTATTGACGCACCTCCATTTTCTAAAATTTCAAGTCCAGCATCAATTCCAATATTTTGAGCATTTGTAATTGGAATTTGTTTTGAAACCTCTATTTTTTCTTTTCCGTCCAATGACATTAACTGGCCAATGAAATTTATATTTTCGTTATCAACTTGAGCCAATGCGCTAATTGGTGTTGTACATCCACCCATTAAGGTTCTAAGAAAATCTCTTTCAATTTTTGTGCATAATGCTGTTGCAGGATCATTTAATTGTTTTACCAACTCAACCAAAGCCTCATTATCTTCTTTAACTACTACTACTACCGCCCCTTGTGCAGGTGCTGGCAGCATCCATTTAATATCTATTGCATCGTTTGGCAATACGCCAATTCTTTCCAATCCAGCTTTTGCAAAAATGGCGCCATTCCATTCGCTTTCATATACTTTTCTTAAACGAGAATTAACATTCCCTCTTAAAGACTCCAAACTATGACCTGGAAATCTATTTAACCATTGCGCTCTTCTTCTCACACTGCTTGTTGCAATTATTAAATTTAAAGAGGCATGAGATAAGTCATTTGCATGCCCAACTTGTTCATTGCACTTATTATTAGCCAATTGGTTATTGAGTATCAATACATCTCCATAATTTGCTCTTGGCAATACGGCTGCTTGAATAATGCCTTTGGGTAATTGGGTAGGTACATCCTTCATAGAATGAACTGCAATATCAATATCACCCTTTAACATAGCCACATCCAAGGTTTTTGTAAAAATTCCTTGCACTCCCATTTCATACAAAGGCGTTATAAGGTCAATATCTCCTTCTGACTTTACAGGTACTAGCTCAGTTTGAACCCCATTTTTGAATAGTAATTCTTTTGTCCAATTGGCTTGCCATAAAGCTAATTGACTATCTCTTGTTCCGATTTTCCAAATTGCAGACATAACTAATTAAAAATTGGTTGAGCAATAAATTCATTTACAGCTTGCATATAAAAGCAGGTGTCATGTGTATTATTTCGAATATTTGTTGCGACTTTATTTACCATTTTGTTCACTAATTCGGGTTTGTTAGAGATTTCGGGCAAGGCTTGTTCTTGAATTGCACTTAAATTCTCTTTTAATGATTTCAAAATTGGCGCGTACTTTCTCAATTGATGCCAATCGTAAAATTCTGAAGAATGTTCTGCTATAATTTCCAAGGCCACTGGAATTTGTGCTTTTCGAATAGACAATGTGACATCGTTTATTTTTGACAAATCATCCACATTAACAAGGTATTGATCCTTATTGTAAACAATTTCTGGGTCAACATTATTAGGTATAGACATGTCAATGAAAAATCTTTTCTTGTCAGTTGTTACGTCGGACTGATTAATAATAAAATCTTTTGAATTAGTCGCAACTATTACTACATCGGCCTCATTTGCAACATTCACTAAGTCCTTGTAGGGCTTGAATTGTACATTGATTTGAGTAGATAAAATTTGTGCTTTTTCATCTGTTCTATTCATTACCCATAAATTCAAAGGGCGTATGTAGTCTAAAATATTTTTACAAGTGTTAATGCCAATTTTTCCAGTGCCTACTAGTAAAAAACTTTTAGTTTCAGGTTGGTCTACCTTCCCTAAAATATGTTGAATTGCTGCAAATGATACAGATATAGTTCCACTACTCAATTCGGTATTATTTTTAATTGCTTTTGATGCTTGCAATACTGTATTAAATAGTCTTTCTAAAAAAGCATCAATTGTTAGTTGCTCTTTAGCAATTCTAAAAGCGTTTTTTAGTTGACCAATTATCTCATAATCACCCAAAATTTGAGAGTCCAAACCTGCGCCAACTTCAAATAAATGTTGTACAGCCTCAGTTCCTTTTTTAATATAACATTTGTCTGTAAGTGTTTCAATATTGCCAGCAGTATGCCTTGCCAAAAGTGACAATATACTTTCATGGTCTGCGATGGCATATACTTCGGTTCTGTTACAAGTACTTAATACAAAAATTTGATGTATTCCAACTCCCTTTGCATCATTTAATAAACAAATGTTTTCCTGGTCGTTTACAGCAAATAGCCCACGTATAGAAGCGTCGGTTTTTTTATAGTTAATACCTACGAGCAAGAAATGTTGTAAATTCATTAGTTTTTATGTGAATACGAAGTTATTTTTTAGTTAGAAACCAATTGTCATGGGATTGTCATATTTGCTTAATACTTGATATAAATCATAAAATTTCATCATCTTTATATCAAATTTTATCAATCAGTTAAAAATGGAAAAATTGACAAAAAAGGGGATATTATTAATGAATTTAGGTTCTCCAAATTCTCCTAATGTACCGGATGTTAAAAATTACTTGAGAGAATTTTTAATGGATGAGAAAGTTATTGACATCCCATGGATAGCTAGAACATTATTGGTGAAAGGCATAATAGTTCCATTTAGATCACCCAAGTCGGCACATGCCTATCAATCTATATGGACTAAAGAAGGTTCTCCATTATTAGTGAATACCTATAAACTACAAAAAGCATTACAAGGAATAGCACCAGAGGCTGTGGAAGTGTGTATGCGCTATGGAAATCCTCATCCATCAACTGCTTTTGATAATTTACAAAAAATGGTACCCGGGATTGAAGAAGTGATACTATTTCCTTTATATCCGCATTATGCAATGAGTAGCTATGAAACAGCAGTTGAATACGCGCAACAAATTCATGCTCAAAACAAATATTCATTTAAATTAACAGTTGTTCCACCTTATTTCGAAGATCCAATTTACATAAAAGCATTAGCAGACTCAATTGCCCCCTATTTAGAAACATCATATGACAAGTTAGTGCTAAGTTATCATGGTATACCTGAAAGACATATTAAAAAAGGGGATATTACCTGCAATCATTGTTTAAAAACAAAGGATTGCTGTGAAGTAGCCTCTGCAGCCCATGAGTTTTGTTATAGACATCAAACAATTGCTACTACAAAATTGGTGGCAGCACAATTAGGTTTAAAACAGGATCAATTTGAACAAAGCTTTCAATCACGTCTTGGACAAGACAAATGGTTAACACCCTATACGGCAGTTAGATTAAAAGAATTGCCTAGCGAAGGTGTCAAAAATTTGCTGGTGGTATGTCCAGCATTTGTTTCTGATTGCTTAGAAACATTAGAGGAAATAGCAGAAGAAGGAAAGGAGATATTTTTAAAAGCAGGAGGAAATTCATTTAAGATGGTACCTTGTTTAAATGCACAATCATCTTGGGTTTCGGCAGTAAATGAATTAATCCAACCATTTCGTTAATAAAATCTATCACATGTATCCATATCTAAAGGCATTACATATCATCTTTGTTGTAACATGGTTTGCTGGTCTTTTTTATATGCCAAGGCTAGTTATATACCTTGCAGAAGCAAATGAAAAAGCAAATGAGGAAAAGAAAGTGATACAGGATCAATTAAAAATAATGCTCAAACGACTTTGGTATGGTATTACCTGGCCTTCGGCAATTATAACTTTAATTTTTGGAATTGTAGTTACTTTTAATGGAGGGTGGTATAAGATAATTTTTGAGAAAGAAGGTTTATGGTTTTTGTTAAAAATATTCCTTGTGATTTTACTATATGGCTATCACTTTTCTTTGCAATATTTATATAATAAATCTATGAAGGACGAATACCCATATTCTGCCCAAAAAGTAAGATATTGGAATGAGGTCCCAACGGTATTATTGTTTGCAATTGTTTTGCTTGTGGTTGTAAAGCAGTTAATAAGTTTTTTCTGGGGTATGATTGGTATTTTTGGTTTGCTTTTATTGTTATTTGTAGCAATAAATCTCTACAAAAAAATTCGTTCAAAATAAGTCATAAAGCAATGGAATGAGGAGCGCTGCACACTGAATGTTCATTTTTGATACTGATTCTCAATATGTTTGCTGTGTTATAACACTAGCAATCAAGGTCTAACAAAATAGCCTATCACTTTGGTGACAGGCTATTTTGTTTTGAAAATGTGTCACAGGCTCGCTTGTATAAGCAAACGTAAGAAAAACAGAAGAGTCGAGTTTTCTGTATATTAATAAATTAGATAGGTACATGGATATGAGGGGGTGATAACTAGTTTATCATCCCTTTTTTATTTAAATTGTCCAACATCCCTCTTCTATCTCCGCTTCCAATTCTCCTGTATCCCATCCGCAATAGCCAATGAAAATTTGTATCTGCTGTTGGTGAGAGCTACTATTGTTGATGGCTTCAATCACTTGGTCCATATTGCCACCCAAATAAAGACCATCGGTTAATTTTTCACTACCCTCAATAAGATCGGGGCGATTATGTAAAATGAAAAGATGATCTTGGTCTACTGGGCCTCCATTTAATAGCGGGAATGGCTTGCTATAATTGAATTCGATGAGTTCATGCAAGGATTTGCCAAAAGGTTTATTGATTATAAAGCCCAAACTTCCATCCTTATCGTGTTTAACAATCAAAATGTTTGTATCCTCGAAGCAACTACCATTCAATACGGGAGTGCTTTTGATATAAGATCCGGCTTTTAGTGTTTTCATAGAAGTTTTATATTCAATATAATGTCTAATATTTTAATTTATAACTACAACGAATTACAATGAATGTTATTTCATTGAAAAGTAAGATTAAATTCTGCTGGCCCAGTATTTGCTATGCATCCTTTCTTATTTTCGGTTACACAAAAGGCTACTAATTTAAATCTCTATATGTTACAGGCGATTTGCCCGTTTTTTGTTTAAATAATCTTGTAAAGTGTTGCGGGTATTTAAATCCTAGGTCGTATGCACTTTGACTAATTGATTTATTTCTTTCTTATATCCTTTAAGACCAAAGTCTTTTCTATTACCACATTACCTCTAATGATGCCAAGTTTCACTTTTCTAAATGTGTTTCTAAAAAAGATATTGAATTGTTGAACATTATTTACAAATTGACCATCGATATAAAATATTTGGTCGCCCACTTGTAATGATGCATTTGCTGCTGGAGAATCATTTATAATGTCAACGATTGTAATAGCTTTGCTGTCTTGGGCGACACTTAGTCCCGAATAAGTATAATCAAATGGCTCGTTGATATTTTTGTTGGGCACTAAATAAAACTTGCCTTCGGGATAATTAAGTATGATATTGAATCTTCTCAATAAATCATTGCCTAATATACCTCCCATGGTAGGATAGTGTAAAATATCGTTTTCATCGTTAAATAAATGAAGGGGAACTTTCCTAAATGTATAGGGACCTATTTTTATTTTTTTTAGCACTTTCAACTCTACAGTTTTTCTACCACCCAATCCTTCAATTTGCGTCTCAAATTTTTTGGAGATTTTACTAGGGGCCCAAAGTTGATTTTCATATTTAGTACTAAGTAATAGGTTTAAACCAGCTCCAATATCAAAAATGGTTTTTAAGTTCATTGCTTGCAAATCTTCAATATATAAATTGTTAATTGGAAAGATGGAGAATTCTGGTTGTATATAAAAACCACCCCTCGGATAATGAAAATTACCTGGTTGGTAAACTTCTATTTTATGATTGTCATAATTAATGTTTATGATATAGCGTTCAAAAAAACTATAGCCAATAATGCCATCAATGGATAGGCCATATACTCCGGACAATTGTTCATAATCCAGTACATGAAAATGCAAGTGCTCCACTTTTAGCTGGGCTAAATGAATGAAATGATTGTAAGAGTATACTGCTTTTCTATTGCCAGTGACTCCTTTAATAATTTTATCACTTGTTTGTGTTGTAAATCCCAGTTTCGCTGCAACTGCTGAATCAAGGGATATGCCACTATTGCCAGTATCAAAAATAAAATTTAAGCTGTCTGGATATTGATCTATTTGTATACGTACAATTATAATACCTCCGTAAAGTTCAGTAAAAGGGATGCTGGTGAGTAATACCGAAGCGCTATCTGTATAGGAGGGCAGGTTTTTTGCACTTGTACTAAGTACACATGTAAAGAATAGAATACAAAAAATAATTTTCATATTACTTACTTTTACTAAAGTTACTGCACTTGCAATGAATTAGTTGTAACTAGTTGCTCTTATTTACCTCTAGTTGAAAAAACATTTCTATTTGACTTAAATCCTATATATAACTATTTGTTCAAAAAAGCCGTATGTAACGAAGAAAGATTGTATACTAGTAGAGCCGCTTAAATAGCAATCTGAATTCTAATAAATTTTATTAGTACATTACATGCAAATCCAATAAATGAAACTCCTTTTCAAATTTGTTTTTGCTTTTGTGCTCATAATAAATGCACAAACATTGTTTGCACAAAATCTTCCCGATACTGCCTTTACATTAAAGGAAGCTACAGTGAAAAAGAAATTGGCTTCGCCCGTTACAATAGTAAATGATAGGTATGTAATTCGTGGCATGTTTCGAAATATGGTGAATGTAAAAGTGTTGGACTTTATTGACAATCCGCCACCCAATATTATCATGCCTATTATGGAATATTTAAGAGGAAAAATTGCAGGACTGTATATTGAAAAAGGAATGAATGGCAATTATGTGCTTACCATGAACAGGGTAAATTCGATGACCGATGATGGAGGTGTTAAATTATATGTAGATGAGCAACTCTCTGATCCCGATTTTTTATATGATCTATATCCCAAGGATGTGGCCATGGTGAAATATTTTCCTCCAGGAGGATCGCTTACCACAGGAGGTGCGGCTTCCTCCGCTACTTTAGCCATTTACACGCGTAAGGGTGAGGATTTGTTTTATTATGAAAACAATGACATGAAAAAGGGAGCTGTTAAGAAAATAGTAGATTCCTTGAGAAGAGGTCAGTAATTGCGCCATTGAACCCTTATTTTTGCGTTCAAATACAATGGATTTGTCGTCACCAATTTTTTTAATTACGCCTCCCTTTACGCAGCTGAATACACCGTATCCTGCTACTGCTTATCTCAAGGGGTTTTTCAACACAAAAAATATACCTGCGGTACAAGCCGATTTGGGTATTGAAGTAACTTTGGCTATTTTTTCTAAAACTGGACTGGAGCAGTTATTTAATACCGTACAGCAAAAACAGGCAGCCGAACCTTCCTTGGTTTTTTCGGAAAACAGTCGACGCATTTTTGAATTAAGGCAGGTATACATCAAAACTATTGACCAGGTTATTTTGTTTTTACAAGGCAGGTCCAACACTTTAGCACATTCTATTTGTACAAGACAATTTTTACCGGAAGCCAATCGTTTTCAACAAATTGATGATTTAAATTGGGCATTTGGAAGCATGGGTAAAATAGATATGGCCAAGCATATCGCAACCATGTACTTGGAAGATTTGAGCGATTTTATTCAAGAAAATATCGATCCGCATTTTGGATTTAGCAGGTATGCAGAAAGTTTAGGCAGGTCCGCCAATTCTTTTGATGAATTGTATGCGGCATTGCAACAGCCATATACTTATGTGGATGAAATTTTAATTGCTATTTTTTCCAATCATATCAAAAATATACAACCCAAACTGGTTTGTATATCGGTTCCTTTTCCTGGAAATTTATATACATCGCTACGCTGTGGGCAATGGTTAAAACAAAACTATCCACATATTAAAGTGGCTATGGGTGGAGGTTTTGCGAACACAGAATTGAGATCTCTTTCTGATCCTAGGGTGTTTGAGTTTTATGATTTTATTACTTTGGATGATGGGGAAGCTCCACTTGAATTATTGATTCAGCATATTGATGGGAAGCTAGAACAGCATGAGCTAAAACGTTGTTTTGTTTTGTTAAACGGAGTAGTTGTCTATATCAATAGTAGTAGTGCTTGTTCAGATTATAAGCAATCACATTTAGGCACTCCCGATTATGAGGGGCTTTGGTTGAATCAATATATTTCTGCGATTGAAGTGATTAACCCTATGCATAGTTTGTGGAGTGATGGCAGGTGGAATAAACTCACCATGGCACATGGGTGTTATTGGGGTAAATGTACTTTTTGTGATATCTCTTTGGATTATATTAAAACCTATGAACCTATTGCTGCGAGTTTGATTGTGGATAGGATGGAAACCTTAATTGAAAAGACTGGGGAGTCTGGTTTTCATTTTGTAGATGAAGCAGCTCCACCTTCTTTAATGAAGGCAGTTGCTATTGAAATTATTAAGCGAAAATTAATTGTGAGTTGGTGGGCCAATGTGCGTTTTGAAAAAAGTTTTACCAGAGATCTTTGCTTATTGTTAAAAGCATCTGGATGTATTGCAGTAAGTGGTGGATTGGAAGTGGCATCGGATCGACTCTTGGCCTTGATTAATAAAGGCATTACAGTAGCACAAGTAGCGAGGGTGAGTAAACATTTTACCGAAGCCGGAATTATGGTACATGCCTATTTGATGTATGGCTTTCCTACACAAACGGTGCAAGAAACGGTGGATGCTTTGGAAATGGTAAGACAGTTATTTGAAACAGGGGTTTTGCAATCGGCATTTTGGCATTTGTTTACCATGACTGCACATAGTCCTATAGGTTTAGAGCCTGCAAAATACCAGGTTAAAAAGACAACCGAAGCCATTGGTAGTTTTGCCAACAACGATATACAACATGTGGACCCAACGGGAGCCAACCATGAAATATTTGGTTTCGGTTTAAAGAAGGCATTGCTCAATTATATGCATGGTGCTTGTTTTGAAATGCCCTTACAAAAATGGTTTGAATTTAAAATTCCTAAAACTACTATAGCACCAAATTATATTCAAACAGCAATTGAGCAATCAGAAATATATAATGCGCAAAATAACAAAGCCATTTGGATGGGTATTATGCCTACTGCATCCATTGTTCTAAAATCTAAAAAAGGGAATAGGTGGGAGGAAATGCAATTGCAATTTCAAACCACTAAATCCAATTTTGCGATAAGTGTAGAACCTGCAAAGGGGGAGTGGCTGTTACAATTATTGGTCTCTTTGGATATTGAAAAAGGTGCAGCTTTAACTATTGCACAAATCAAAGAAAATTATACAGCTGCTGGCTTAGAGGGCTTTGAATTATTTTGGGACAATAAGCCTATAACTAGTTTGTATAAAGCAGGATTGTTGTGGATTTAAAAATTTGCTTACATTTATAGCATAATCATTCATTATGGGATTTGCAATCAATAAAAAAGTGGCCGATAAAAAAGCGGCTACTACCACTAAAACAACTCCACAAGCTGGAGGCAGTTCTAAATTCATCGCCAAAGCCAATACAAAATCAACTGGTGGTGCGAATAAAAAGCCAATCAAAACAGGAGGTTCAAGAGGCAGTTAAACTAACGAATTTCAAAATTTTTATAAAAAGGGGGGCTCATATTATGGTATGAGTCCCCTTTTTCATGTCTGTATTAGCCAATTTTCTATGTTTTTATTAAATTCCGATCTAGAATTTAATTATATATAAAAAAATGTAATTAATAAATTAATGTATTTCAGTTATATGTCTTTTTTTATTGCCATTTATCCTTTAATTCTTCATATTGGTTAACGTATTATTAACAATTAGTTGGTTTTTATGCTAAATTTACGGGCAATTCGATTTTTTTTTAATCTAAATTCTGAGTATGAAAAAACTCTTTTACACACTCGTTGTGTTAATTTTTTCTACCCTAGTGACATTTGGTCAAGGTAGAAGTGTTAAAGGGAAGGTTACAGATGTTAACGCGAAACCCTTAGAAGGCGTAACCGTGAGAGTTCAGGGAAAGGCAGCAAATGCTATTTTGACTGATTCAAAAGGTGAGTTTTCAATTAAAGCTGAAAGCAATGATGTGTTATTACTTTCTTTTGTTGGGATGGAATCTCAAAAAGTAAAAGTTGGTAACGCAGCTGCGCTTAACGTTGTATTAAACGAAGCAGTAAACCAAATGGATGAAGTGGTTGTAACTGCGGGTGGTGTGAAAACAAAGCGTAAGGAAATTGGTACTGCAGGTACAATCATCAAAAGTGATGCGTTGATTGCAGGAAAATCTACTAGTATCTCGGCTGACTTACAAGGTAAGGTAGCTGGTTTACAAATCAGTAACACTGGTGGTGGTATCAACCCCAATTTCCGTTTGATCTTGAGAGGTCAACGTTCTTTGACTGGTAACAACGAAGCCTTAGTAGTTTTGGATAACGTAATCGTTCCAACTTCTGTAATGGGTAACTTAAACCCAGAAGATGTGGAAGATGTAGTTGTGTTGAACGGTGCGGGTGCTGCTGCATTGTACGGTTCTCAAGCATCTAACGGTGCCTTGATCATCACTACTAAAAAAGGTAAGAGTGGCTTAATTCAAGTAGGTGTTTCTCAAACAACTACTATTGAAAGTGTAGCTTTCTTCCCTAAAGTACAAACTAAGTTTGGTGCGGGTGGTACTGGTTATGGTACAGACGCAAATGGTCAACCTATTTTCTCTTATTTAGAGAACCAATCTTATGGTCCTGCATTTGACGGAACTAAGAGAGCATTGGGACCAGCTTTGGCTGATGGATCTCAAGATTCTACTTATTACAAGTACTATCCTGGTCACAACGATTTCTGGAAAAAAGGAATTATCCAACAAACAGACTTCAATGTGTCTAGCGGTGATGCAACTTCAACTCAATATTTCTCTGGTCAATATATCTCTCAAACTGGTACCACTCCAGGTGATAGCTATAACCGTGCAAACGTAAGATTGAATGGTACAAGAAAGTTCACTAAGAATTTAATGATGACTTATTCAACTTCTTATACGCAAAACAGATACGATATCACTTCTCAAACAACTTCTATGTATGATCAAATGTTGAACATGCCTAGTAACGTTGATATCACAAGATATGCTGATTGGAAAAATAACAAGTTTGCGAATCCAAATGGTTATTATAACCCATGGTATCCAAACCCTTATTTTACTGCAGCGAATAATAGATCAGTTACAAGAAATGACTATTTAACTGCTAACATTGAATTGAAATTTACTCCAATTAAAAGTTTAGATATCGTTGCTCGTCAAGGTATCTCTACAAGAAATTTCTCTAACAAAGATTGGACAGGTGCTTTCCAATATACCGATTTTGCTAAACATACCGATGGTAGTTCTAAATCAGACATCACTGGTACTGTAGCAGATGGTATGGGATACACTACACAATTATTAACAGACTTCTTTGCTCAATACACTCAAACTATTAAGCAAGACTATTCTGTGAAATTAATCGCAGGTACTCAATTACAACAAGATCAATCTAAGTATGTAAATGTGAGTGCGAGTGGTTTGGTAATTCCTGATTTATTTAACGTAAGTAATGGTGTAGGTACTCCAGGCGCTTCTGAGTCTAATTATTTAGCGCGCAAAATGGGTGCTTATGCTGATGCTCGTTTTGGATACAAGAATTATTTATTCTTACACTTAACAGGTCGTAATGACTGGGTTTCTACTTTGGCTCCAGAAAATAGATCATTCTTCTATCCTTCTGCTGACCTTTCTTTCATCGCTACAGATGCGATCCCTCAACTTAAAAATAGCAACGTAGTTAGCTATTTAAAATTAAGAGGTGGTTGGTCTAAAGTAGGACAAGTAAACTTAGGTGACGCTACTAACCTTGGTGCTTACCAATTATTACCTACTGTGTCTTCTGCAAATGGTTTCCCTTTTGGAAGTCAAGCAGGTTACACGATTGGAAATACTTTAGTATCATCTAGTTTAAAACCAGAAATTACACAAGGTTATGAAGCAGGTTTTGATTTGAACTTGTTCCGTGATCGTGTAACTACAAGTTTAACTTGGTACCATACGAATACAAACAACCAAACAGTAAGTACGGGTGTTTCTAACTCAACTGGTTTCTCTAGCTTAAGAACAAATACTGGTGAAACAATGAGTGAAGGTTTAGAAACTACTTTACATATTACTCCAATCAAAAATAAAGATTGGTCAGTAACTGTGGGTGGTAACTACACTTACTTAAACAACCAAGTATTGAATATTAGTAATGACTTACCTAAATTAGCATTGTCTACCTATTCAAGTGGTGCTGGTTCTTATGCAGTGGCTGGAGCCGTATTCCCTGTAATTATGGGATATGATTACAAGCGCGATGGAGCTGGTCATGTAATTGTTGATGCAAACACTGGATTGCCTACTAAATCAGATACTATTTCTGTATTAGGTAATGCAACTGCAAAACATAAATTAGGTTTAGACGGTACTATTAAATACAAGCAATTCTCATTGTCATTTGTATTTGAATACCGTGGTGGATACCAAATCTTCAACAGCATTGGTTCTGGTATGGACTGGTCTGGTACTGGTTGGAGAACTGCTATTTATGATCGTCAACGTTTTGTATTCCCTAATTCTGTAATTGCTGATCCAAACAATCCTGGCAAATACGTTGCGAATACAAATATTGCAATCGCAAATGGTAATGGTAACAATGGTTTCTGGACAGATGGTATCAACAGAGACGTAACTTCAAACTACGTAACTTCTGCTGATTTCTGGAAGTTGAGAGAATTATCATTGTCTTACAACGTTCCTGCTTCGTACTTGGCTAAAACCAAGTTCATCAAAGGATGTACTTTGAGCGTTCAAGGACGTAACTTATTTGTATGGTTAGCTAAAGACAACTATTATACCGATCCTGAATATAGCAGTGGAGGTAATACTAGCAATGGTATTGGTTTGACTGGTTATCAAACACCACCATCAAGATACTATGGTGCAACTGTTTCATTTAAATTCTAAATGATAAATAACCATCAAATTAACTTTTAGCATTAAATACTAAAGTGAAATGAACAAAAAGATAAATTCTATGAAAAAAATAACAGCAATAATACTTTCAGGCGTGATGCTCTTAGCTTCATCCTGTTCAAAGCAGTTGGATATCAATGCGAATCCAAATGCTGCTACCTCTGCTACGCCAGAGTTAATATTGCCTCAAGCATTAAACTACACAGCGGGTGTATTGAATAGCTTCAATACCTACGGTGCGCAAGTTGGCGGTTATGCTGCTAACGCGGGTGGTTATGGTGGCTTTGGTACGGCATTTACTTACAATTTCGCATCAGGCGATTACGGTGGATTGTTTACAAGTTCTTATGACCTTTTAGAGGACTATCAATCAATCATCAATCAATCTCAAGGAAATCCTCAATACAATTACTATAATGCAATGGCTAAAATCATGAAGTCATTACATTTCCAATTGTTAGTGGATACTTATAATGATGTGCCTTATTCAGATGCCTTAAAAGGATCTTCTGTATTAAGCCCTAAATACGATGCAGCTGCAGATATTTACAAAGATTTAGCCATCCAATTGGATTCTGCTATCACTCTGATCAATGCAGGTGCTAATGTAGTAGCAGTTAAAACTCCAAGTGCAACACAAGATGGTGTATTTGGTGGTAATATGACCAAATGGAAACAATTGGCAAACACTGTGAAATTAAGAATCTTGGTAAGAGGTAACGGTAAAGTTACTTTTGCTAATTCTACTTTCAGTGCTGATGGTTTCTTAACTACTGACGCTATGATTAATCCAGGTTACACAAGAGACAACGGTAAGCAAAATCCTAAGTGGAATACTTGGGCTTGGAGCTATACAGGTGCTGCTGGTAACAAAGCTTGGATGCCAACAACTTATGCATTAACTTTCTACAATGGCGTAAAAGTATCTGATGCAGGTAGATATCAAGCGATGTACTATCAATATCCTTCTACACCTACTAACCAATTAGGCCAAGAAACTAACTCAACAGTAACCATCGCATCTTGTCCAGAGGGATCTTTCTGGTTCCCAAGTTCAAGTCGTACAGGTACTTCAGCAGGTAACTCAACAGGTACTTTAAAAGGACCAAATGCAGGTATGCCATTATTGACTGCAGCTGAGAGTTATTTCTTACAAGCGGAAGCTTCAGTTAGAGGAATTGTAACTGGAGATGCTGCTGCCTTATTTAACAATGGTATTACTGCTTCATTTAAATACTTATATGCATTACCTGATGGATCTTATGCTGCACCTTTAGCAGATCCAGTTGCGGGCGCATCAAGCTATTTAACTACAAATGCAGCTAGTCCATTAGTAAATTATGCATTAGCAACTACAACTGCACAAAAAGTGGAAGCAATTATTACTCAAAAATGGATTGCATTAAACTTTGTAAATAGCGAACAATCTTGGAACGATTACAGAAGAACAGGCTATCCTACAATAATTAATACAGCTGGTGCCACTGCCGCACAAACATTCGCGTCTAAATTTTCAGAGAGTACAAGACCAGACCATTTGCCTACAAGAATTTTATATCCACCAAGTGAAGGTTCATATAATTCAGCAAATGTTCCAAAAGGCATTTCGCCATTTACATCTTTGATATTTTGGGCTCAATAATTTTTAATTAATATCTAAATGAAAAATATGAAAATAAAAATTTTAGCCTTAGGTTCTGCAGTGTTAATGTTAGCTTCTTGTTTAAAGGAAGCCAACATGAACACAGATCCTTCGACAGCTACAAACGTAATTGAGTTGGCGAATACAACCGACAATACTGCTCCAGCTGGTGTCCCAGGATACTATATTGACTTAGGAGTACTTGCCGCAGGTGATAGCGCCAAATTTAATATTAATGTACATTACACAGGTCCAGGTACTGCACCTAATGACATTACGGTTACATTAAGTAAAGACGATGCTACATTAACAACTTTTAACACCACTAATGGTACAAGTAAAGTGGCACCAGTCGCAACGGTAATTAATTTTCCTAGCACTGTAGTAATTAAAAAAGGAACTAGTCAAACAACTGTACAAGCTACAGTTACTTTAAGTAGTGATTTTAATTTTAATGCTGCTTATGCTTTGCCCATTAAAATATCTGCTGTAAGTAGCGGTGTTATTAGTGGTAATTTTGGATCATCGGTTTATGCTTTTGGTGTTAGAAACAAATATGACGGTGTTTACCGTATGAAAGGTTTCCATACTCGTTCTCCATACAATTTTCCTTACGATGAAACTATGGAAATGAGAACCTTAGGTGCAGCTTCAGTAGGTTACTATTGGCCTGCAGCTGGTGCATTTGGACACCCAATTGGAATTGGCCCTAACAATACCCTTAATTGGTATGGTGGTTCAGTTTCACCTGTAGTTGTGTTTGATCCTGCAACTAACTTGGTAACCAATATATACAACCAAGGTAGTACTACTACACCAATTAGTATTTACACAGGTGCAGGCTCTGGACAATGTAGACAAGACCAAAGCACAAAAACAATGTATCTTTATTGGAGATACAATGCGAATGATGCAAGAGGATTCTTAGATACTTTGACTTACTTGCATGCAAGATAATAAAGGTTAAATTTTACCTAAATGGGGCTGTCATTTATTTGGCAGCCCCATTTTTATAATAAGATTTTCGTAGTTTCACAGTAAATATTAGAACTATGAAACAAATATTATTAATTATAGGAATCACATTGTCATTTAATAGTTTTGCTCAAACCAGCAAATGGATTAAAAATAGAGTTTCAAACACGCTGGTAGAAAACGCTGAGTATATTAAAGTGAACGGTAAGAAATTAAAGAATGGGGAATGCTTTGTGATGGATCAGGCTAATAATGAATTAGCAAGAGGCAAATACAAGCAAGGGGTGAAAGATAGCGTTTGGAACTACTATAGCCAATCTGGCGATTTGATTCAGGTATATGATTATGCGCAAGCAAAAATGATTTACAATGTAGCCGATCGCAAAACCATTGTACAACAAGCATCGGTGGTGGATACTGCAGGCTATGTAAATGCTAAAGTAGTGGCGCCGCAAAAATTAGGAGGCGTGAACTATGGCTTTAATTTATTATACAATGAACGCAACTTGCCTACAGCAGTGAAACAGCAAACCGATAAAGTGTTAATGGAGTATGTATTTTCAGTTTCAGAAACAGGGAAAACAGAAAAATTAAGTATCAATTATAGTTCTACTTTTTATAATTCAGAGAATCCTCAATCTTTGGACTCGAGCATTCCTGATGCCTATGATTTTACTCCTGCAACCATTAATGGGAAGCCAGTGAAAAGCAAATTCATCTATCAAATCATCATGGAAGTAAGCCAAGCGAGAGATAAGAGTTTATACGCGATTCCTACGCAAGGTAATAATCACTAATTAAGTCTCATTATTAAGAAATAACGCGACCAGGATAACTTGCTAATGCCAATTCTAGGCAATCCATTGCCGCATGAATATCGGCTTCATTTAATACATAGGCCAAACGTACTTCATTTTTACCTAGGCCTGGAGTGGTATAAAAACCACTTGCAGGAGCAAGCATGATGGTGGCATTTTCCTTTCTGAAATCGGTGAGCAACCATTGGCAAAATGCATCGGTATCATCCACTGGCAATTTTGCCATGGCATAAAATGCACCTTGTGGAACTTGACAATACACCCCTTTCATTTTAGAAAGTCTATTGATTAAAGTGTCTCTTCTGTTTTTGTATTCCTCCCTTGTAGCATCAAAATAATCGCTAGGTAAACCTAAGGCGGCTTCTGCAGCTATTTGCTCCAAAGTAGGAGGACTTAAACGGGCTTGTGAGAATTTCATCACCGCTTCAATTACCGCTTTGTTTTTGGTAACTAAAGCGCCAATTCTTGCCCCACAAGCTGAGTATTTTTTTGAAAAAGTATCAATCATAATTACACGGTCCTCTACGCCTTGTAATGTTAGGGTGCTTTTCACATTCGCCTCATAACTAAATTCAGTATAGGCTTCGTCTGAAAATAAATACAAATCCTTTTCCTTAATTAAATCTCGAATTTGCAATAATTCTTGTTCGCTATACACATAGCCTGTTGGGTTATTAGGATTGCAAATAAAAATGCCCTTGGTTTTGGCAGTAATTTTTTCTCTGAACGAATCGATAGGGGGTAAAGCAAACCCCGTTTCAATAGAAGAAGTGATTGGAATAATTTTAATACCTGCTGCCATGGCAAAGCCAATATAATTGGCATAAAAAGGTTCGGGTACAATTATTTCATCTCCTGCATCCAAACAAGCCATGAAGGCAAATAATATCCCTTCACTGCCCCCAATGGTAATAAGGATATCATTATAATCCACATCAATTCCTTTGGACTGATAGTAACTTGCTAATTTTTTTCTAAAACTTAATATACCCGCACTGTCGGTGTACTCCAATACTTTTAAATGTGCATTGTTCACTGCTTCCATCATGATAGCAGGTGTTTCAATATCGGGTTGTCCAATATTTAAATGATATACTTTAACGCCTTCTTTTTTTGCAGCATCTGCATAGGATGCCAATTTCCGAATTGGAGAGGAGGGCATTTTTTTTCCGCGTTCACTTATAGTTATCATTCGAGCAAAGATAAGCGCCAAGTGTAGAATAAAAAAGCGCCCATCTAAAAATGGGCGCTTCTACGAAAACATTTTTTTAAAATATTAACTCATGTAAGTTAATATTAGTAAGGGCTTGCTCGTTTTTTTTATTTGATTACTTCGCCTTCAATGACTAGTTCGGTCACTGCTTTCTCGCCTGCATATTTTACCGTTACACGTTTTTTAAATACACCTTCGTTAGGTGCGGTATAGGTTACTTTAATGGTACCCTTTTGTCCTTTTAACACCGGGTTTTGATTGTAGTCGGGTTGTGTACAGCCACATTCTGCATTGGCAAATTCAATGACTGCTGGTTTATTGCCCAAATTAGTATAGCTAAACACCACCGATTTATGTACTCCCTGCTTTATCTTGCCAAAATTATAGCTGGTTTTTTCAAATTGAATGCTGTTTTGGGCAAAACTACCTACTGCAAGGATCATTGCAAGAACAAGGAATTTGATTTTCATAAAACGATTTTAGTTAAGGTTATTTTAAGATGTTGTTGGCCTAAAAAAGGTACTATTTTAGGTAATTATATAGGCTAAATTATTGAAAAAATAGGAATTCGCTGTTTTTATCTAGGAATTGATTTTTATTGCATTTTGACCATTACTTTTGTATTATGGAATCCACAGCAGCAGCAGTATCTAACCAAGACATGCTCTCTTTTGAGGCATTTCGCAGCTCTGTATTGGCCGACTATCGTGTGGCATTAACAAGCAGAGAAGTGAGTTTATTGGGTAGACGAGAAGTCTTAACAGGTAAAGCCAAATTTGGCATTTTTGGAGATGGCAAGGAAATTGCGCAGGTAGCTTTTGCTAAATTTTTTCAACCAGGTGATTTTAGAAGTGGTTACTACCGTGACCAAACTTTTATGTTTGCCCTAGGGGTAGCGAATTCGGAGCATTATTTCTCACAATTATATGCCGACGTTCACAATGATCCTTATAGTGGTGGCAAAAATATGAATGCTCATTTTGCAACTGCTTTTGTAAATGAAAATGGGGAGTGGAACGACTTAGTAAATCGACATAATATTTCGGCAGATATTGCACCCACTGCAGGACAAATGATGCGTGGATTGGGAATGGCTTTTGCCTCTAATTGTTTTAGAACGTCAAAGCACAAGGAACTGTTTAAGCATTTAAGCAATGATGGCAATGAGGTTTGTTTTTGCACGATTGGTGATGCAAGTACATCCGAAGGTCAATTTTGGGAAACCATTAATGCCGTTGGTGTAATTCAAGCACCTTTAGCTATTGCGGTTTTCGATGATGGATACGGTATTTCAGTACCTACTAAATTACAAACTACAAAAGGTTCTATTTCTGAAGCCTTGAAAGGTTTTGAAAAAAAAGAAGGTACGAATGGCATTAAAATTTATACCGTTAAAGGTTGGGACTATGCTTCTTTGTGTGAGACTTTCGAACAAGGCATTGCTTTTACGCGTGCAACACATATACCTGTTTTGTTTCATGTGCAAGAGTTAACACAACCTCAAGGGCACTCTACTAGCGGCAGCCATGAGCGTTATAAAAGTCCTGAACGATTAGAATGGGAACGTGCTTGGGATTGTAATAAAAAAATGCGTGAATGGTTATTGCAAAGTGAGCTTGCTACCGAAGAGCAATTGCATGAAATGGAAATGGAAGTGAAAAAGGAAGTGCGTGCTGGCAAGGATTTGGCTTGGGAAAAATACATTAGTCCAATTAAGTCAAAATTGAATGAAGGGGTTGCTATTGCCTTAAGTGGGATAGAAGGGAGTGTATTAGAAAGTACCAATTCTATTTTAGCCGAATTGGTGCATAATAAAGAGCCTTTAAAAAGAAATATTTTTAGAACCCTGCATAGTTTAGTGGAGCAAATGCCCAATCATCCTAATGCAAGTGCCATTCAAAATTTCTTAGCACAATATTTAAAAGAGGAAGCACCTTATTATAGTCGTCATTTATACAATCAATCTCCAAAAAGCACTTTAAATGTGTCGGTGGTAGATCCCATATATGACGACCAATCTAAGGTATTAAATGGATATGAAGTATTAAATACTTATTTTGATCAATTGTTTGAGCGTAACCCATTAGTATATGCTTTTGGTGAAGACTTGGGCAATATAGGAGACGTGAATCAAGGCTTTGCTGGATTGCAAACAAAGCATGGAGTAGACCGTATTTTTGATACAGGAATTCGTGAACAATCTATCATGGGGCAAGCCCATGGAATGGCCATGCGTGGTCTAAGGCCGATTGCCGAAATACAATATTTGGACTACTTATTATATGGCTTACAAACTTTGAGTGACGATGTGGCTACCTTGCATTATCGTAGTAATGGCTTGCAAAGTAGCCCTGTCATTATTCGTACACGTGGACATCGTTTGGAAGGTATTTTCCATAGCGGATCACCCATGGGCATGATTATTAATTCCTTGAGAGGAATGTATGTTTGTGTGCCTAGAAATATGGTACAAGCTGCGGGCATGTACAATACTTTATTACAAGGAAATGATCCTGCTTTATTAATTGAATGTTTAAATGGGTATCGATTAAAAGAAACCATGCCTAATAATATTGGAGAATTCACAGTGGCATTGGGTAAACCCGAAGTAATTAAAGAAGGCGCTGATATTACGCTGGTTTCCTATGGATCTACCTTGCGTATTATTGAAGATGCAGCCATTCGTTTAGCAGCTATGGGTATTGATTGTGAAATCATTGACGTACAAACATTATTGCCTTTTGATATTAATCATCAAATTGTAGCGTCCTTGAAAAAAACCAATCGTATCGTGTTTATTGACGAAGATGTACCAGGTGGTGCAAGTGCTTATATGTACCAGCAGGTAATTGAAATTCAAGGTGGCTATAAATGGTTAGATGTTGCAGCTAGAACTATTAGTTCAAAAGACCATCGCCCTGCTTATGCAAGTGATGGAGACTATTTCTCAAAACCCAATACCGAAGATATTATACAAGTCGTTGTTGAAATGATGGCAGAATAAAAAAATCCCCTTTTATGATAAGTAAAAGGGGATTTTTTTATTCTAGCCCATGTTATGGAATACTTTGTTTACGTCCTCGTCTTCCTCTAAACGATCAATTAATTTACTGATATCTTCGGCTTGCTCATCGGAAACTGGAACCGTAGTGCCTGGGATCCATTCAAATTCGGCACTAATTACGTTTAATTTTCTAGCTTCTAATTCTTTTTGCAAGTTTCCAAAATCGGTGAACGCACATCTTAATACTAATATAGGATTGCCATTGTCGTCCGTACTATCTCCCAATTCATCTAAGCCATGATCAATTAATTCTAATTCCAAATCATCTATTACCAAACCTTCTGGATTTAATTTAAACACACCCATTTTCTTAAACTGAAAACTAACGCTACCGCTATTGCCCATGGCACCACCACCTTTGTTAAAATGACTTTTCACATTGGCAACCGTTCTAACATGGTTATCGGTAGCAGTTTCTACTAAAATAGCCACACCATGTGGTGCATATCCTTCGTATAAAATTTCTTCATAGTTACTTGTGTCTTTACCCATAGCACGCTTAATAGCAGCTTCCACTCTATCTTTTGGCATACCTGCACTACGCGCATTTTGATAACATCTTCTTAAAGCCGGATTGTCATCGGGATTGGGGCCACCTGCCTTTACAGCAATTACAATTTCTTTACCGATACGGGTAAACTGTTTTGCCATACGATCATATCGCTTGAACATCGTGGCTTTTCTAACTTCAAATATCCTTCCCATAGTATTGATTTAAGGTCTGCAAAAATACGGCAAAAAAAATAGCCAGACAATTCAGTCTGGCTATTCCTATAAGTAATACCTGAATTTAGGTTGCTTAGTTCAATTTACTGTGTTTACGGCTATAGGTAAAGTATACTACTAATCCTAAGGCCATCCATGCAAATGCTACTTTTAAAGTTTGCGCATCCAGTGCCACAATCATGCCTAAGCAGATGATTGCCCCTAAAATGGGAACCAATGGTACTAGTGGTGTTTTGAATGGTCTTTCCATGTTTGGAGATTTTACACGTAGTATCCAAACACCAGCACTTACCAATACAAAGGCAAACAAAGTACCAAATGATGTAAGGTCACCAGCAACACTTCCTGGAACGAAAGCGGCAAATGCACCTACAAACACAAATAAAATCCAGTTTGATTTGTAGGGAGTACGGTATTTAGGGTGTAAATCGGAAAATACTTTTGGCAATAAACCATCGTTGGCCATGGAATAGAATACACGAGATTGACCCATTAACATTACTAAAATAACCGAACTAAATCCAGCTAAAATAGCAACGGTAACCGCAGTCGCCAACCAGCCATATCCTGTCATATAAGTAGAAATTGCATAAGCAACAGAAGCTTCTTTTCCTTTAGCAGGATCCACAAAATCGGTCCAAGGAGCTACGCCTGTTAATACGTGACCAAATAAAATGTACAAAATAGTACAAACTACTAATGATCCTAAAATACCAATTGGCATGTCTCTTTTTGGATTTTTTGCTTCTTGAGCTGCAGTAGACACCGCATCAAAACCAATAAAGGCAAAGAACACTATAGCAGCTCCACCTAATACACCACCCCAACCATGCTTAAATACGCCAGAATAATCGGCAATCACTTTGCCAGACGCATCTACTACAGGCGCTTGGCCAGCAGGAATCATATATGGAGTATGGTTTTCAGGACGAATAAACTGCCATCCAATAGCAATAAAGAGCAATACAATCGCAACTTTAATGAATACTATAATTGCATTTACAATTGCAGATTCTTGTGTACCCTTAATTAATAATAAAGTCAATAATAAAAGAATAATTAAAGCAGGTGCATTCATAATGCCATGGTGTAATACCCCAGCTGCATCCGTAATGCTTTCAAAAGGAGAATGGCTCCACTCATAAGGGATGCTTCCTCCAAGCAATTTGTTTAAATACTCACTCCAAGCAATGGAAACGGTAGCTGCGCCTAATGCATACTCCATAATTAAGGCCCAACCAATAATCCAAGCGACAGTTTCTCCCATCGTTACATAAGAATAAGCATATGCACTTCCTGAAATTGGAATCATAGCCGCAAATTCTGCATAACATAAGCCAGCAAAAGCACAACCAATGGCTGCAACTATAAAGGAGATTGTAACTGCGGGTCCTGCAGCTTGTCCTGCAGCAGCGGCCGTTCTTACAAATAAGCCGGCACCAATAATGGCGCCCACACCTAATGCAATTAAATTTCCCGCACCTAAGGTACGTTTTAAGCCTTTTCCACCATCTTCAGCTTGAGCCAACATAGCAGCCAGGTCTTTTTTTCTAAATAAACTCATAGTTATTTTTTTCAGTTAACAATTGCCATCCTCAAATGGTCAATTGGGGTTAATGAACATTTTCTATACAAATTGAAAAATAGGACTTTTTTTGCAAAAAATCAGGTCTTTTTTATGAATGTTAGCTCATTTTGAGGGGTATTTTTTTGTGACATATGTCTTATATTGCATGTCTAACCGCTTATGAAAAAATCGAATAAACTTACTCTGTACATCATCATTGCAATGGTGACAGGGGCCGCACTTGGTTATTTAATACATGAAAATTACGAGGCGTCTACTATCGAGGTTTTTGCTAAAAATATTAAGTTATTAACGACGATCTTTTTGCGCTTGATTCAAATGATTATCGCGCCATTGGTATTTACCACTTTAGTGGTGGGTATCGCTAAATTAGGTGATATTCAAACAGTAGGAAGAGTAGGTGGCAAAGCTTTATTATGGTTTGTTACTGCATCATTAGTGAGTTTGTTAATTGGCTTGGTGTTGGTAAATGTATTAAAACCAGGTGAAGGGATTGCCTTATCCAATGCCGATTTAACTGGGGCAAAGGATTTAATGGGTAAAACACAGAGCTTTAGTTTAGGTGGATTTATAGAACATGTATTCCCCAAAAGTATGTTCGAGGCTTTGGCGAACAATGAAATTTTACAAATTGTTATATTCAGTATTTTCTTTGGAGTTGCTGCTGCAGCGATGGGGGAAAAAGCAAGTGGATTAATTAAAGCATTTGATGCTGCTGCCCATATCATTTTAAAAATGGTGGGCTATGTAATGAATTTTGCACCTTTGGGTGTTTTTGGTGCTTTGGCTGCGGTAATTGCAACAAAAGGCTTGGCTGTATTTTTATTTTACGGAAAGTATTTATTGTATTTTTTAATGGGTATTGGGGTTTTGTGGATCGTGTTAATTACAGTTGGCTTTTTGATATTAGGCAAACGCATGCCATCGATGCTTAAAATAATTTCAAGTCCTTTGATTATTGCGTTTAGCACAACAAGTAGTGAGGCTGTATTTCCCAAATTGACCGAAGAGTTGGAGAAATTTGGATGTAAGGATAAAATTGTTTCTTTTATTTTGCCATTGGGGTATTCTTTTAACTTGGATGGCAGCATGATGTACATGACTTTTGCGAGCATGGCCATTGCACAGGCCTATGGCATTCATCTAGACCTTGGCACACAATTAACTATGTTGATAGTATTGATGTTAACCAGCAAAGGGATTGCAGGAGTGCCGCGTGCTTCATTGGTGGTAGTAACAGCTACTTGTGCCATGTTTCATATTCCACCCGAAGGCATTGCTTTGATTTTGCCAATTGACCATTTTTGTGACATGTTCCGCACTGCTACCAATGTGTTGGGCAATAGCTTAGCAACAACCGTAGTAAGTAAATGGGAAGGTGCTTTAGAAGATCCACAAGCCTAAATAAAATAGCATGATTCAATTATTAGAAGCTTTTCATTGGAGTCAATTATTGCAGCCTCAATACTATATTGAATTTGGGGGCTTATGGCTTTTATTGTTGGTTGTGTTTGCAGAAACTGGACTGTTTTTTGGATTCTTTTTACCAGGGGATAGTTTGTTATTTGTAGCTGGTATATATAGTGCACCATTGGCTGCACAAATTTTTGCTTCTCAAAATGAGTGGGTGAATTTATGTATTCTTTTTTCTTTTATTTCTGTAGCTGGCATATTAGGAAATTATGTTGGGTATATGATTGGGAAGCATGTGGGTCCTGCCATGTATGATTGGAGAGAAAATTTATTTTTCAAGAAAAAATATCTTATACAAGCCCAAGAATTTTATGTAAAGCATGGAGGACGCGCAATTGTAATTGCACGTTTTATTCCCATAGTGCGCACGTTTGCTCCAATTGTGGCTGGTATTGTTGGAATGGATAAAAAGAAGTTTGTTTTTTTTAATATTGTAGGAAGTATTACTTGGGTGGCCACTATGTTGTGTGCAGGCCATTTTTTACAAGCCTGGATTTTGAATCATTTTCAATTTGATTTAAAAAAGCACTTAGAAGTAATTGTGTTAGGAATTGTGTTTGTCACTACCGTACCAGTAATTATTAAAGTGGTTACTCATAAATCTAAATAGTTTTTCATGCCCAATCAGCGTCAAATTGGATTATTGTCTTTGCCTGTATTTGTAGCAGCCCTAGGATATTTTGTAGATGTATACGACCTTTTGTTATTTACGATTGTGCGTCAGCCAAGTGTAATGGCAGTAGGTGCTACTGCTGAAAGTATTATTGTAGATAGCGCTCATATTATTAATTGGCAAATGTCGGGTTTGTTAATTGGTGGTATTTTATGGGGTGTGATTGGCGATAAAAAAGGAAGACTGAAAGTGTTGTTTGGATCCATTTTATTATACTCTATTGCCAATATCTTCACTTCTTTTGTACACAATGTTGACCAATATGCATACTGTCGTTTTATTGGCGGCATTGGCTTGGCAGGTGAATTAGGTGCAGGCATTACCTTGGTTTCGGAAATGTTGCCTAAAAACAAAAGAGGTATTGGAACAAGCATGGTAGCAGGGATTGGCTTGTTTGGCGCCGTGTTTGCTTATTTTACTTTTCAATACACAAAAGATTGGCGCTTGTGCTATCAACTAGGCGGTGTATTGGGTGTGTTTTTATTAATATTACGAATTCGTGTTGCAGAGTCCTTTATGTTTGAATCGGCTCAACAAACAAGCATTCAAAAAGGAAATTTCCTCCAATTCTTTACTAACAAAAAGCGTTTTTCAAAATACCTTAAAGCCATCTTAATTGGATTGCCTACTTGGTTTGTAATTGGAGTGCTGGTGAATTATAGTAATAAATTTGCAACTAGCATATATGGTAAAAATGCCATTGATTCTGGCAAGTCTATTATGTTTGCATATATAGGCATTGCATTAGGTGATTTAGCAATAGGTTATGTTAGTCAATATTTTAAAAGTCGTAAAAAAGCATTGTTGGTATTTTATACTTTAAATACCCTTGCAATGGTGCTGTTTTTTTCGGTTTTAAACCACAATGATGAGCACATGTATGCCATTTGTGGTTTGCTTGGTTTTAGTACGGGATATTGGGCTATTTTCAATCAAATGGCTGCAGAACAATTTGGCACCAATTTAAGAGCCACTGCGGCTACTACTATTCCTAATATGGTTCGTGGTGCCCTTCCTTTAATTAATTTTTTATTCTTGGATATTTTGCAAAAAAAATTGGGTTGGACTATTATTCAAAGTGGTATTTTAACTGGTTCTTTGGTAATGGTCATTACACTGATTGCTTTTGTGTATACCGAAGAAACCTATCACAAGGATTTGGATTATTTGGAAACAGATCAAATTCTACCTTAGTATAGGCATTGTTGAGGCTTAAAGTTGTTCAATATGCGTTTATTATTTATTCGTTTTTCTTCTATTGGAGATATTGTTTTTACTACTCCAGCTATTCGCGCTACCAAGCAGCAATTGCCTGGGGTAGAAATTCATTTTTTGACCAAGCCATCAATGAAATCGGTAACCGAAGCAAATCCCTATATCGATCATTTTCATTATCTAGATAAAAATTTAGCCACAACGATTGAGGTATTAAAAGCATTGCAATTTGATTATATCATTGACTTACATAAAAATTTTAGGACTTTTAAAATTAAACGAGCCTTGGGCATTCCAGCACTCACTTATAAAAAACTAAGTTGGCAAAAACTATTGCTCACCAAGTTACATTGGAATTTTATGCCCAAGCGTCATATCGTGGATAGGAGTGTGGATATACTAGCCCCATTGGGCATTGTAAATGATGGGTTGGGCTTGGATTATTTTGTACCTGTTCAAGTACAATTGCCTACTACTGCATTGCCTGCCACTCATCGTTCAGGCTATATTGCATTAGTGATAGGAGCATCCTATGCAACAAAAAAATTACCCATCCCCCAGTTGCAACAACTTTGCCAAATGCTCAATCACCCCATTGTATTAGTGGGGGGGAAGGAAGATGCATTGGAGGGGGAACAAGTGGCCTCCATTGACGCTACAAAAATATTCAATGCCTGTGGTAAATTTAGTTTGCACGAATCGGCCTTGATAGTGCAGCAATCCAAAACCGTCATCTCGCACGATACTGGCTTCTTGTATATTGCCTGCGCTTATCATAAAAAAACGGTAGCTATTTGGGGAGGTACTTCTCCTGCATTACAAGTAGAGCCCTATTATTCAAATGAAGACACTGCAAAAGGGGAAATGTATTTTAATGCAATTGTACCCAATTTGCAATGCCAACCTTGTTCCAACTATGGCACTAAAAAATGTCCTCATGGTCATTTTGCTTGTATGCGCCAACAAAATTTAGTTGAGATTGCGGAGAAAGCAAATGGATACTTTTTGGCATCTTAATTGGAAGCAATTTAATTTAGCTTAGCAAGCTTTCTTCTCCTCTTATTCCATTAAAGAAAACCACAGGATCGATTTTCAAATATTCAATTATTTTATAGACCGTTATAAAATGTGCTTGATGTTTGGCATCTTCAATACTTACAATTGTTGAGGGATTTAAGTGTAAGTCCATCGCAATTTTAGCTATAGTAATTTGCTGATTCATTCTTTCGAATTTTAATAGCTGACCCATTCTGCGTGCAATATTGTCTGATTTACCTTCCATCTATTCAAATGTTTAAATGAAACTAAATAAAATTTAGCCTTCAATAAAATTCAATTTCAGCATTTAGGATGCATGAAGGAGAAATTAGAATATGGTCGAATAATATTTATGGAAATTTCCGTAAGCTTTTTTTCGATGATTAATTGAAAACGAACTTCAATTAATTTTATTTAATGAAAAACAAACTACAATATCATAAAAGTATTTATTTTATTACATTCTTTTTATTGACTTCCAATTTTTTAGCATGCACAAAAAATACAGAAACTGTTCATTGGCGTGCAGAAATTTCAGCAAACAATATGAATTCAATCACTGACCTGTTTTTTTATGAAAGTGCTGAAAAAATGCAAAAAATGCTTTCTTCTAGAGATTCAATGGAAATAGTGAATTACAATAAAATAAAGGCAAATCAAATTGCTAGCTATATTCAACATAAATTTAATTTAGATGTCAGTGAAAAATTTATTGATAATCCAGAGGGAATTGTAATTTTAGGAATGTGCTTGGCTGCAAAAGAGCTTGAGCATAAAAGGGTACGACTCGCTGCAAGTGGAATAGGCGTTTTTAAAGCACCAAGTGACAATATGAATTGTTTTATGACAGCAGTTTCGGATTTGATTGGCATATCTCAGGCAAGGTCAATTTGGAATAGTATTGTAGCTGGGGCAACCGAAGAAACTGTGATCGCAGCAGTTTCTCTAATTGGAAGAAGAGTTGGCGGTATATTAGCAGTTGCGACTATGGTTTATTCTACAGGGGAGTGTTTAGGTTGGTGGTAAAAATTATTAAGATAAAAATATTATTATAATGAAATTGATTTTTCACTATGTTTTCATTGGATTCATTTCACTTGCACTAATTACGCATCTACTAAAATTGATTTATTTGTTTTTTAAACCAACTTGCTTAAGTAAGTTGAAATACTTCTCTAATTTTATGCCAAGTGTTTTGGATTTAACACTTTACTATATTTTAACAATTGGGTGTTGTGCTTATTTAATTTTTCTTTACTTATAGTTTGACTAAAACAATAAAGCCTCGCAATTGCGGGGCTTTATTGTGCAACACCTATTTGTGTTTATGATTTTAAATCGCGTTTGAATTATAAAGTTTTCAATACATCGTTCATATTTCTTACTGCGTCTGCGCTCTTATTGAAAGCGGCTTGCTCATCAGCAGACAAGTCCATTTCTACGATTTTTTCCCAGCCATTCTTGCCAATTACAACTGGAACGCCTAAGCAAATATCTTTTTGACCATATTCGCCATTCAAGCTTACGCAACAAGTAAATAATTTTTTCTCATCACGTACAATGCTTTCTACCAATGCTGCTCCTGCTGCACCTGGTGCATACCAAGCTGATGTGCCTAATAATTTAGTTAATGTAGCACCGCCCACCATGGTATCATTGATAATAGTTTGTTGTTGATCTTCGCTTAAGAACTTCGTTACTGGAATACTATTCCATGTAGCATGCTTGATTAAAGGAATCATTGTAGTATCACCGTGACCACCTACTACCAAAGCGTTTAAATCGGCAGGGCTGCAATTTAATGTAGTGCTCAATTGATATTTAAAACGAGCGCTGTCTAATGTTCCGCCCATTCCAATGATTCTGTTTTTTGGTAAGCCAGTAGATTGCAATGCCAAGTAAGTCATAGTATCCATTGGGTTACTAATTACAATGATAATTGCATTAGGAGAATGCTTTAAAATGTTTTCACAAACACCTTTTACAATACCCGCATTGGTGCCAATCAATTCCTCACGTGTCATGCCTGGTTTACGAGGTAAACCTGAAGTAATAACTACTACGTCAGAATTAGCTGTTTTTGAATAATCGTTTGTGCTACCAGTTATTCTGGTATCAAAACCTAATAATGCAGCTGTTTGCATCATGTCCTGTGCTTTACCTTCGGCAAAACCTTCTTTGATGTCTAATAATACAAGTTCGCTTGCTAATTCTTTACGAGCAATATTGTCTGCACATGTTGCGCCTACTGCACCTGCTCCAACAACGGTAATTTTCATATAATGTCTATTTTTAAATAAGGGTTTACATTTACGGGGCAAAGTTAGGTAAATACTTAATTGCCTTGGATGATTTTAATTAGTTCATTTACTTCAGCACCCTGATCCCATACACGCACTAAATTGCCCTTATTGTACAAAGCCACAAAGGGGGTCATTTTGGGTCTATAAAAACTAGGAATGCTAAAAGCGGGGTCGCGTCCAATAATCACATTGGGCTGATCGGATAAATTGTATTTAATGGCAAATTTCTTAATGAGGTCCATTTCACGGTAGCTGTCCCATATAAATTGTACATCTTTGAATTTATCGGCATTTTTAGAGATTTCCGATGCCTCATGTTCACAGTGAGAGCAGTCGGGACTAAAAATAATAATGCAAGTGTATTTGTATTTATTGGACAATTGTTTATTGGTAATTTCTTTGCCATCAACCGATACTATACTGAAAGTAGGGATATGTTTATCCTTCATGTAAGGAGCGCTAGGGTCAACAGCTGGCGCATTATTTGTGTTGGCTGGTACTTGTGCTTGTGCTTGTGTACTGCTTGCCAATAGGATGGCTAGGATGCCTAATATATTTTTTAATAGATATTTCATATAAGGGATTTGTTATTGTTTGTCTTCGAGCATGCGCTGGGTTTTTGCATCTTGCAAAAAATCGGAAGCGAAAATAAATTTATTTAAAAGTTCGTTTTTGCAATAAATAATATCATGCTTACTGCCTTCCCATTCCTTATGGCCCTGGTGTAGGTATAAAATATAATCTCCAATCTCCATTACACTGTTCATGTCATGGGTAACCACAATGGTGGTGATATTGTTTTCAACAGTCAATTCGTGAATTAATTTGTCAATTACCATAGAGGTTTGCGGATCAAGTCCAGAATTTGGCTCGTCGCAGAAAAGGTATTTTGGACTTAGGACCAGCGCGCGTGCCAATCCGACTCTTTTTTTCATACCTCCGCTTATTTCAGCAGGATATTTTTCATTCACACCGGTTAAATTTACACGCTCTAATATCTTGTTTACTTTATCAATTTTCGCTGCTTCTGTTAAGCCCGAAAACATATCTAATGGGAACTTAACATTTTCTTCTACCGTCATAGAATCGAAAAGGGCATTACCTTGGAATAGCATGCCAATATTATTGCGTAATTCCTTGCGTTGTTCCTTGCTCATTTTATTAAGCTCAATGCCATCAAAAAAAATTTGACCTTGATCGGCTTGAATTAAATCCACGATACATTTGGTAAGTACCGTTTTTCCACTACCACTGGCACCAATAATTAAATTACACATACCCGGTTTGAATTGTGCAGAGATATCCGCAAGGATTGTTTTCTCCCCAAATGTTTTACCGATATGTTGTATATCAATCATCTTATTTAATTAAAGGTACTTGAAGTGATAATAAGTCTTCAAATTGATCACGTCTACTAATGAGTTTTGCAATTCCTTGTTCAATGAGTACTTGCGCTGGTTTATATCGAGCATTATAATTGCTGGCCATTTCGTATCCATATGCTCCGGCATTGTAAAATACTAAATAATCTCCTTCTTGAATAGTGGGAATGGATCTATCCCATGCAAAAGTGTCGGTTTCACAAATATTACCAACTACTGCGTAGTGTTGAGGAGTGCCTGTGGGGTTACAGATATTGTCAATATGATGGTAAGAGTCATAAAACATAGGTCTAATTAAATGATTCAAACCCGTATCTATCCCAGCAAATTGAATAGCTCCTGATTGTTTTAATACATTCACTTTGGTAATAAAATAGCCACACTCACTCACTAAATATTTTCCTGGTTCAAACCATGCGGTTAAAGTGCGTCCATATTTTTGAGAAAGTCGCTCCATGGCTTTGTTGACTTCGGCGCCTAATAAAGCAATATCTGTCCCTTTTTCACCTGGTTGATAAGGCACTTTGAAGCCGCCCCCAAAATCCAACACGTTTACTGTAGGGAATTGCTCTAATAAAGTATCAAACACATCGGCCGATTGTATAAATACAGCCACGTCTTTAATTTCACTGCCTGTATGAATATGCAAGGTTGCAATATTGATATTGTATTTTGCTTGAATGGCTTTGAGTTGATCCAATTGAGTAACGGGAATACCAAACTTGCTTTTATCGTGACCAGTTGAAATTTTTAAATTACCACCCGCCATTATATTAGGACGTACACGCACACCAACAGGATAGCTGTTTCCATATTTTGCACCAAATTTATCTAAGTTGGAAAGGCTGTCTATATTTACATGAATACCTAAACTTACTGCTTCGCAAATTTCTTCGAAGCTCACACTATTGCTTGTATATAAAATATTTTCTGGAGCGAAACCTACATGCAATGCCAATTTAGCTTCATTAATAGAGCTACAGTCAATATTACATCCTGTTTGTTTTACCACATTTAAAATATGAATATTGGTAAGTGCTTTACATGCGTAGAAAAATCTTGCATTACTACTCGAAAAATGAGTTAATAAATTTTGGTATTGACTTACAATTTTCTCGGCATGATACACATACAACGGCGTACCATATTCATTGGCCACTGCCTTTAATTGTTCGTAAGAGATACTTGACTTCATAGCACGAAGATACAATGAGAACAAGGTTCAGTGATGATAACTATGATATAAATTTTAGAAAAAAAGGATGAACGCAAATACGATCAAGTGTTATTCTGCAGGACTTTCTGGGGTATAGTCCTCCTCAGTTGTTTCCGCTTCAAAGTCGCCAGTTTCGGCAGGCAAATTTGGAGTTTCTTCTTCAGCACGCTCCTCTGCAGCCTCATCGGAAACCTGTTCATATACGCTATTGTCCGTAAAATCCTCGGGCTTAATTACAGTAGCTTCTACAATTTGATCGGCCAATACTTCCTTAATTTTAGGTAAATCTTCGGTAGAATTAATGCCAAAATAATCCATAAAAGTTTTTGAAGTAGAATATACCAATGGTTTACCTGGCAATAATTCGTTACGGCCACTAATAATAATTAATTCTTTTTCCAATAACTTTTGGATAGAGTAGTCGCTGTTCACACCTCTAATGGCTTCCACTTCCCCTTTGGTAATAGGTTGCTTGTAAGCGATGATGGCCAATGATTCTAAAGCAGCATTGGATAAACGCTTTAAGAATTTGTCTCCATTTAATTGTGCTATGGTTTTATGAAACTCAGCTTTTGTTAAAAACTGCCATCCGCCACCACTTTGCTTTAACTCAAATGGATAAAACTCAGTAGCATATTTTTCTTGAATACCATTTAAGGCACTCTCTACCTGATCTAACTCAATGCGTTCTTCCAAAAAGGCAAATGCATTGTTAATTAATTCAGTTACGTCATTTGCACTTAAGGCTTTGTCACTTGCAAAAATTAACGCTTCAATATGAGGGATGATTTCACTAATTTCCATAATAGATAGTTCTTATCCGTTTAATGCAGCAGCACCACTTACGATTTCCGTTAACTCGGTTGTAATTGCGGCTTGTCTTGCACGGTTATAAGATATTTTCAATGATTTTAATAATTCGTTTGCGTTCTCACTTGCTTTGTCCATAGCAGTCATTCTAGCGCCATGCTCACTTGCACTAGCATCTAAAACAGCCTTGAACAATTGAGTGTTTAAAATTTTGGGCATCAATTCAGCAACCAAAGTTTCTTTTTGTGGTTCAAAAATAAAATCGGTTTTCTTTTTATTGTTGGCGCCTGCAATTTTAGGAATAGGCAAAAATGCCTCGGCTTTAAATTCTTGAGTTGCAGCGTTTTTAAATTCGCTGTAAATAATATCAATCGCGTCAAACTCTTTATTCGCAAATGCATTCATTGCGGCTTGTGCTGCAGCTTGTACATTGCTAAAAGTTAATTGCAAAAAGATATCTTTAAAATCGGCATTGGTAGTAAAGCCTGATTTTGACAAGCTCTCGTAACCTTTTTTACCAATATTCCAAATAGTGATTTTTTGAGTTGGGTATTTTTCCTCAATAGTAGCTTTAGCAAGTTTTACAACATTTGCATTGTATCCACCACACAAACCACGATCCGAAGTGATCACGATTAATAAAACATTGTTCACTGGACGGGTTTCTGCCAGGGCCAAATTCATATCTCCCTCTAAGCTTCCTATGATATTGCTTAACATATCCTGCAATTTTCGAGCATAGGGTCTCATTTGGGTAATGGCGTCTTGCGCACGACGTAATTTAGCAGCACTAACCATTTTCATGGCTTTAGTGATTTGCTGAGTACTTTGAGTACTTTTTATTCTATTTCTTACTTCTTTTAACTGACCAGCCATAGCTTTAAAGTTTCCTTGTTTTAGGCGAGCAAAGGTATCATATTTTTGCCCATTTTCCACTTTTCAGGCCCCTCAAGTTAATTTTTATATTGGATAGCCTATAAAATGGCCAAACTGCCCTCAAATCCTTACCTTTGAGACCCTTTGATAGGCGGCCCAAAAACTTTGGCACGTATATTGAGATTGGGAACTAAACACAATTATTTACAAGGCATATGTTGCAAATTATCAATAAGCTTTTTGGAGGTTCCAAAAGCGAGAAAGACGTAAAAAAAATCCAGCATTTAGTAGGGGTGATTAATGGTCATTTTCAAGGGTACCAATCCTTGAGTAACGATCAGCTAAGAGGTAAAACTGCAGAATTAAAAGCAAGAATCAAGGCTCAAACCAGTGAGTTAGATGCATTAATTGAATCCGAACAAGCAAAGGCTGAGGCTTTAGGTTTAAGTGATTTAATGGGCCGTGACGCGATTTATCAAAATATCGACAGCATTAAAAAGGATCGTGACCAGGAAATTGAAAAAGCACTTTGGGATATTTTGCCCGAGGCTTTTGCAGTAGTAAAGGAAGCGGCGCGCCGTTTTACAGATAATGAGGAATTAGTGGCTACTGCAACTGAATTGGATCGCGAATTGTCGGTTAAAAAAGAATATGTAGAAATTAAAGGAGATCAATCTGTTTTCCAAACTACTTGGAAGGCAGCGGGTACGCCGGTTACATGGAATATGGTGCACTATGATGTACAGCTAATTGGAGGGATTGTTTTACATCAAGGAAAGATTGCCGAAATGAGTACAGGTGAGGGTAAAACCCTGGTTTCTACTTTGCCAGCTTATTTGAATGCATTGGCTGGAGAAGGAGTTCATATTGTAACGGTGAATGATTATTTGGCGAAAAGAGATAGTGAGTGGAATGGTACTTTATTTGAGTGGTTGGGTATCACGGTGGATTGTATTGACAAACACCAGCCTAATTCAGAAGAACGCAGAAATGCTTATCGCGCCGATATTACCTACGGAACCAACAATGAATTTGGATTTGATTATTTGAGAGATAATATGGTGCATACACCAGAGGAAATGGTACAACGCAAGCATCACTATGCGATGGTAGATGAGGTGGATAGCGTATTAATTGACGATGCAAGAACACCTTTGATTATTTCTGGTCCAGTGGGACACCAAACTGGTGAGCAACAATTTTTTGAGTTAAAGCCAAGAATAGAAAAATTAGTAGAAGCACAAAAGAAAGTAGTAAGCCAATTTTTAATTGAGGCTAAAAAGAAAATTGCCGATGGCAATGACGATCCTAAGGACGGCGGAAAAGCTTTGTACAGCGCATTTAGAGGCTTACCCAAAAATAGTGCCTTGATTAAATTTTTGAGTGAACCAGGTGTGAGGGTAAAATTGCAAAAATCGGAGAACTATTATTTGGCCGATCAACAAAGAGAAATGCATCATGTGGATGCCGATTTGTATTTCCATATCGATGAAAAAAATAATTCAGTTGAGTTAACAGAAAAAGGCTTGCATTTAATTACAGGCGCAGGAGAAGATCCTAACTTTTTCTTACTTCCAGACATTAGCGTTGCATTGAATCAAATTGATACTAATATTGCTTTAAGTGCAGAGGAAAAATTACAGCAAAAAGAAATTATCATTTCCGAATACAGTATCAAGGCCGATCGTATTCACACAGTGAATCAATTATTAAAAGCATATACTTTATTTGATAACGATGTAGAATATGTGGTGATAGAAGGTCAGGTTAAAATTGTAGATGAGCAAACAGGTCGTATTATGGAAGGTCGTCGTTATTCCGATGGCTTACACCAAGCGATTGAAGCAAAAGAAAATGTGAAGATTGAAGCTGCTACGCAAACTTATGCTACTATTACTTTACAAAACTTTTTTAGAATGTACCACAAATTAGGTGGTATGACGGGTACGGCCGAAACAGAAGCGGCTGAGTTTTGGAGCATTTATAAATTAGACGTAGTATCTATTCCCACCAATATCCCAGCAGTAAGAATCGATGAGCAGGATTTGGTTTACAAAACCAAGCGTGAAAAATTTGGTGCAGTAATTGACACCATCGAAGATTTAAGAGAAAAAGGACGTCCTGTATTAGTAGGAACTACTAGTGTGGAAGTAAGTGAATTGTTGAGTAGAATGTTACGTCAAAAAAATATTCCTCACAATGTATTGAATGCGAAACAACATGCGCGTGAAGCACAAGTGGTTGCCGAAGCAGGTTTAACAGGTGCAGTAACTATTGCAACCAATATGGCAGGTCGTGGTACAGATATTAAATTAAGCCCCGAAGTGAAAGCCGTGGGTGGTTTGGCTATATTAGGAACTGAGCGTCACGATTCACGTCGTGTAGACCGTCAGTTAAGAGGTAGAGCGGGTCGTCAAGGGGATCCGGGTTCTTCTCAATTCTTTGTTTCCTTAGAAGATGATTTAATGCGCATGTTTGGAAGTGAGCGTATCGCTAAAGTGATGGACTTTGCTGGTTACAAAGAAGGCGAAGTAATTCAACACAGCATGATTACCAAATCTATTGAGCGTGCACAAAAGAAAGTAGAAGAAAACAACTTTGGTATTAGAAAGCGTTTGTTGGAATATGATGATGTAATGAACAAACAAAGAACGGTGATTTACAAAAAACGTAACCACGCTTTATTTGGTGAAAGATTGGCATTAGATATTGACAACGCATTCTATCAAGTAATAGAAGGATTGGTCTTGTCTCATAAAACAGCAGGTAGTTATGAGGACTTTAAATTAGCCTTGATTGTTCATGCTGGATTTGATACTAAAATTACTGATCAAGAATTTACTGCTGGTAAAGAAAATGATTTAGTAGAAGCGGTATACCAAGAGGCGATTGCACATTATGAGTATAAGAAAAAAGAAATCATGCAGGAAAGTATTCCTGTATTCAAGAAAATAAGATTAGAGCAAGGCAATCATATTGAGAATGTAATTGTACCAGTGGGTGACGGAAAGGTTGCTTACAATGTATTGGTGAACTTAGATAAGAATGTGAGTACTGGCGGCCAAACATTGGCTACACAAGCTGAAAAATCAATTTCTTTAAGTTTGATTGATGATGCATGGAAAGAACATTTAAGAGCAATGGACGATTTAAAGCAATCTGTTCAAACTGCTACCTACGAACAAAAGGATCCTTTGGTTATTTATAAAATGGAAGCTTTTGAGTTGTTCCGTAAAATGGATATTGAAATCAATCACAAGTTGGTTCAATTCTTGTGCCATGTGCATTTGCCAATCGATCAAGGTGTGAAAGAAGGACGCGTGCAAAAAACCGATTTAAGCAAATTAAATGCGGGCAGAACAGAGGAAGGTGTTGGTGAAAAACAATACCATGATCCAAGTGAACAAAAGCAAGCACCAATTACCGTGGGTCCAAAAATTGGTCGTAATGATCCATGTCCTTGTGGAAGCGGGAAAAAATACAAGGCTTGTCATGGTAAGGATGCTGTTTAATTTTTGAACGCTATAAATATTTAACACTATGATGCCTATTAACAAATATATTGACCATACTATTTTGAAGCCAACTTGTTTGGTAGCGGATATTGAAAAATTATGTGCTGAAGCAAAACAATATGATTTTGCTGCAGTATGTGTGCCACCCAATTTTGTAAAGTTGGCAAAAGAAAAAGTAGAAGGGTCCACTGTTAAAGTGGCTACAGTGATAGGCTTCCCATTTGGATATAGTGCAACTGAAGCTAAAATTGCTGAAATTATTTTAGCCATGGTGGATGGAGCCGATGAGTTGGATGTAGTGGCGAATATTTCTGCTATTAAAAATGGTGATTGGCCAGCAATTGCAGACGAGATTAATCATATCATGCCCATTATTCGTTCCAAAGGGAAAGTAGTAAAAATAATTATTGAGTCGGGTGTTTTAACTGATGATGAAATCATCAAGTGTTGTGATATTTATGGAGTGGCAGGCATTGACTTTTTAAAGACTTCTACAGGTTATGCCGAAAAAGGGGCAAGTGTAGAAGCGGTGCAATTATTTAGGAAACATTTGCCCGAAGCCGTGCATATTAAAGCATCGGGTGGTATTAGAGATTATGCTGCTGCGAAAGCCATGATTGATGCGGGTGCTACTCGAATTGGTTGCAGCGCTGGTGTAGCGATTGTAACTGGTGCAGTAACAGATGGTGTTAAAAGCAATTATTAACTCTATTATTAATTAGGTAACTTTAAATACTATGTTACTAGAAAAAATAAAAACATTGGCGGCTCAGGATTTAGAAGCGAATATTGCTATTCGTAGACACTTGCATGCGCATCCTGAGTTAAGTTATCAAGAGTTTGAAACCTGTAAATATGTACAAGCGCAACTCACTAAAATTGGTATTCCATTTACGGTGATTGCTACTACTGGTGTGTTGGGAATTATTGAAGGAAAAAATCCAAGTAAAAGAGTAATTGCTTTGCGTGCCGATATGGATGCATTGCCAATTGAAGAAGAAAATGAAGTAGATTATAAATCAAAAAATCCGGGTGTGATGCATGCTTGTGGGCATGATGTACACACTACTATATTATTAGGCGCAGCAAAAATTTTATGGAGTTTACGTAATGAATTTGAAGGCACAATTAAATTATTATTCCAACCAGGTGAGGAAAAAAATCCTGGAGGGGCGAGTCATATGATTCGTGATGGGGCATTGCAAAATCCTATACCACAAGGTATTATTGGCTTACACGTGCATCCAGGTTTGCCTTTTGGTAAATTAAGTTTTAGAAAAGGGCGTGTGATGGCGAGTGCTGATGAATTGTATGTAAGCATTAAATCGAGTGGTGGCCATGCGGCTACTCCACATCAAACAATAGATACTGTTTTGGTTGCTGCACAATTAATTACGAGCTTACAAACCATTATTTCACGCAATAGAAATCCACAAAATCCATCTGTATTATCTATTTGTTCTATTCATGGTGGCAATACCACCAATGTAATTCCGAGTGAAGTAAAATTAATGGGCACCTTTAGAGCCATGGATGAAACATGGCGTTTTCAAGCACATGAATTGATGATGCAACAAGCTAAAGGCATTGCCTTGGCAACAGGTGCTGAAATTGATTTTAGAGTAGATGTAGGTTATCCAACTGTAGACAATGAACCTATTATTACCGAAGCAGCTTGGAAACTAGCCGATCAATATATGGGTGTAGAAAATGTTGAGGAAACAGAATTAAGAATGGGAGCGGAAGATTTTGGTTATTATTCCCAAGTGATTCCAGGTTGCTTTTTCCGCTTAGGTGTGCGCAATGAAAGTTTGGGTGCTATTCACAATGTACATACACCTGTTTTCAAAATTGATGAAGCAGCTATTGCAAATGGAGTTGGTATGATGGCTTGGTTAGGAGTAAGTTTGTTCCAAGATTAACAATATCTTGTTCGTTTTCAATTATTTAGCTTGTTAAAACTGCCTTTCCTATTATTTTAGTAACTTTGAATTAAGCTAAAACTAACATTCGTTATAAACTGATTACATGTCTAATAAACAGAACCTTCGCAAAGACCAAGCACTCGAATACCATGCCAATGGACGACCTGGTAAAATTGAAGTCATCCCCACTAAGGAAACAAAAACTCAAAAGGATCTTTCTTTGGCCTATAGTCCGGGTGTTGCCATTCCTTGTACAGAAATTCAAAACAATCCATCTGACGTATATAAATATACTGCAAAAGGAAATTTAGTAGGTGTAATTTCAAATGGAACTGCTGTATTGGGATTAGGAAATATTGGTCCTGAAGCAAGTAAACCAGTGATGGAAGGGAAGGCAGTATTGTTTAAAATATTTGCAGATATTGATGTATTTGATATAGAAATCAATGAAACAGATCCCGATAAATTTGTACAAATTGTAAAATCCTTGGAGCCTACATTTGGAGGGATTAATTTGGAAGACATTAAAGCGCCTGAATGTTTTTACATTGAGCAAAAACTAAAGGAGCAAATGAATATTCCTGTGATGCACGACGATCAACATGGAACAGCCATCATTAGTAGTGCTGCTTTGTTGAATGCATTGGAATTACAAAAAAAGAAAATTGATAAAGCCAAATTTGTAGTAAGTGGCGCTGGCGCAGCAGCCATGGCTTGTATTAAATTATATGTTGCATTAGGAGCGCGCTATGAAAACTTCACTTTATTTGATAAGGATGGTGTTTTGCATCAAGGCAGAACCGATTTAGGAGAGGATCGTAAACCATTCGCTGTAAAATCTAAAGACATTACTTTACAACAAGCATTTAAAAATGCCGATGTATTTTTAGGCTTGAGTGTGGGCAATGTGGTAACACCCGAAATGGTGCAGTCCATGCCAAAAAATCCTATTGTATTTGCGTTGGCCAATCCCGATCCCGAAATTGGGTATGAAGCAGCGACTTCTGCTCGCAAGGATATCATTATGGCAACAGGCCGTTCCGATTATCCAAATCAAGTGAACAATGTACTGGGCTTCCCCTATATTTTTAGAGGCGCATTGGATGTGCGTGCCAAGCAAATTAATGAAGCCATGAAATTGGCTGCAGTAAAAGCTTTGGCGGAACTGGCAAAATCAGCTGTGCCTGATATTGTAAACATGGCGTATAATCAACAAAACCTTTGTTTTGGTAGTGATTATATAATTCCAAAACCATTGGACCCAAGGTTGTTAAGTACTTTGGCACCAGCAGTGGCCAAAGCTGCTATGGAATCGGGCGTTGCACAAATTAAAATCAACAACTGGGATGAATACATTGTACAATTAAATAAACGTTTAGGATTGGACAATCAATTGATGCGTATTTTAAGTAATAAAGCACGACGCGATCCAAAACGTTTGGTATTCTCCGATGCTGAAAATACAAAAGTTTTAAAAGCAGCGAGTATTGTATATGACGACGGCATTGCATATCCAATATTATTGGGAAATGAAACAAGAATTAGAAATATAGCAGAAGCAAATAATATTGACATTGCCGATCTTCCAATTATCGACGTACGAAGTGACGAAATGGAAATGAAGCGTGAATTTTTTGGTTCTTTATTCTTTCAAAAAAGACAACGCAAGGGCATTAATAAATACGAGAGTTTGAAATTGATGCGTACGCAAAATTATTTTGGTGCCATGATGGTGGAAACGGGTGAGGCCGATGCAATGTTGTCGGGCTTAACACGTAATTATGCCGATGGTATCAAGCCTGCATTGCAAACCATTGGTGTGGAAGAACATGGAAGTAAGATCGCGGGTATGTATTTGCTATTAACCAAGAAGGGGCCTTTGTTCTTGGCTGATACTACGGTGAATGTAAATCCTACTGCCGAAGAAATTGCCGACATTACTTTGTTGGTGGCCAAAGAAGTGCGCAACTTTAATATGGTACCACGAGTAGCTATGTTAAGCTATTCCAATTTTGGTAGTAGTGATACTCCAGAAGCTAAAAAAATGGCCGAGGCAACACGTATCGTAAAGCAAAAAAATCCCAACTTAATTGTGGATGGAGAAATACAAGGCATGTTGGCTTTCAATAAGGAAATTTTAAAAGAAAATTATCCATTTAGTGATTTAGTGGATGCCGATGTGAACGTTTTGATCTTCCCTAACTTAAATGCTGGTAATATTTCTTATCATTTATTGAAAGAAGTAGGTGGTGTAGATATCATTGGTCCAATTATACTTGGATTGAAAAAGCCGGCAAACGTATTGCAATTGGGCTCGGACGTTCGAAATATCATTAACATGGCAACTGTATCGGTGGTAGATGCGCAATTAAAAACCCGTATTGATACCGATGCGGAAGTGCAAAGAACTAGTTGGTGGAAGCGCATGAAAAAACGTAAAAAATAAACATTAATTTTACGTTATGAATTTTTTCACGCATTTTGGAAAATACCTTTTGATGTTAAAAGGTATGTTTACTAAGACCGAAAATCCTAGGATGTTTTGGAAAGAGTACATTAAACAATGCGTGGATATTGGAATTGGATCGCTTCCAATTGTAGTAATCATTTCCTTTTTTCTGGGTGCTGTTATGACTGTTCAAACTACTGCACAGCTTGTGAATCCTATGGTGCCATTGTCTACTATAGGTATTATTGTGCGCGATGGCATGTTGCTAGAGTTTGCTCCTACTTTTTTATGTATTGTGCTCGCCGGGGTGGTAGGTAGTAAAATTGCAAGTGAATTAGGTAATATGCGTACCTCAGAACAAATTGATGCATTGGAAATTATTGGCATTAATTCTAGAAATTATTTGATTCTTCCTAAAATATTGGGTGCTTTTACCATGGTGCCATTATTAGTGGGTATTTCCGCTGTGATTGGAATTTGGGGAGGATACTTGGTAGGAGGTTGGACGGGTGTGATTCCTAATGAGGTTTTCTTAAATGGAATACGAAAAGGGGTTAATTCAAGCTATGTAAATATTGCTTTTTATAAGTCGTTCATATTTGCCTTTATCATTAGCACAGTGCCAGCCTATTTTGGGTACTATGTACAAGGAGGTGCTTTAGAAATTGGTAAAGCAGGCACTCGTTCAGTGGTAGTGAGCTGCATCTTAATATTAATCGCCGATTATTTGGTGGCTGCCATTGCTTTATAAGTTATCTTAGTAGTATAATTATTTCAAATGAAAATAAGCTTTCACGGCGCAGCGCGAACTGTTACTGGATCTAAACATTTAGTGCAACTAGATAGTGGAGAAAATTTTTTATTGGATTGCGGAATGTTTCAAGGAATGGGAAGGGATACAGATGGTTTGAATGCCCATTTTGGATTTGATCCAACCACATTGGACTTTGTGATTTTGTCGCATGCACATATTGACCATACTGGATTATTGCCCAAATTGGTAAAGGAGGGGTTTAAGGGAATGATATATTGCACGCCTGCCACCAAGGCTTTGACCGAAATATTATTAGCCGATTCGGCCATGATACAAAGAGACGATGCCAAATTTGGCAATAAGCGCAGAGCTAAGCAGGGCTTGCCTCCCATCGATCCTTTATATACTATGGACGATGTTGATTTAACCATTCCATTGCTTACTGAGATTGATTATAATACGCCCACTTCCATTTCAAAAAATGTTGAATTATTATATACTGACGCTGGACATATTATTGGCAGTGCGGCAGTGAATTTAAAAATAAAAGAAGCTGGTGAAACCAAAACCCTTTCATTTAGTGGGGATGTGGGTAGGTATCGTGATATGATTTTAAGATCTCCTGCAGTTTTCCCTGCTGCCGATTTTATTATTATTGAAAGTACTTATGGCGATAAATTGCACGACTTAATTCATACCACTCCCGATGATTTATTAAAATGGATTAACACCATTTGTGTAGAAAATAAAGGCAATTTAATTATTCCCGCATTTAGTGTAGGAAGAACGCAGGAAATTTTGTACGAGTTAAACCAGTTGTCTATTGAAAAAAGATTGCCTCATATTCCTATTTATGTAGATAGTCCTTTAAGTATCGAAGCTACCGATGTAGTAAAATCTTTTCCTAAATTATTTAACAAGACCATACAGCATGTGCTAGAAGTGGATGATGACCCATTTGATTTTGAAGGATTGCGTTATATCAAAACAGTAGATGAAAGTAAAGCTTTGAATGAAGATTTGCATCCTAAAGTAATTATTTCAGCTTCGGGTATGGCCGATGCAGGAAGAGTTAAGCACCATATCAAAAATAATATTGAAAATCCAAAATGTGGAATTTTATTGGTAGGCTATTGTGAACCGCATTCTTTGGGAGGTCGCTTAATGAATGGGCAAAAGGAAGTGCGTATTTATAGTGAAATATATCCTGTAAAAGCTGCAGTGGGATCCATTCGTAGCATGAGTGCGCACGGCGATTATGAGGATTTGATGCAGTTTTTAGCCTGTCAAGTACCTGCTGCTGTCAAACAAGTATATGTGGTGCATGGGGAACCCGAAGTGCAAGATCATTTTGCTGAACGCTTACGTAAAAAAGGGTTTAAAGAAGTGATTGTGCCAGAAATGCATGAGGGCTTTGTGTTGCAGTAATTTGCTTAAATTTGCCCCATGAAAAAAAGCGCTGAAATCTTATTAAATATATTTGCTGCCCTTTATTTAATAGTACATTTTGTGCCCGATTTGGATGGGGCCGATGTAATGGGTGCGCAGTGGTTGTATACAAGCACAATTGATCTGATAGTACTTGCTTACATTGCCTACAATTATAAGCAATACCAAGAAGCCATTCAAGGTATTTTTAAAATTCGATTCACTGTAATTTATAGTTTGTTTTTATTATGGGCACTAGGTTCTTATTTTTATGCAATTAATGGTATAGAGGCATTGGTTTGTTTAGCAAGATTGGTAAGTACCTTTTTGGTTTTTATCAACCTGTCTATTTTATTGTATAAAAAAGACTTAAAATCCGTTTTTCTGCAATTGTCTTTGTTAGGTTCCTTAGTATTACTTTACGATGCCTTTACGGTGATTAAAGGATTCTCTGAAAAAGTAGGGGACATGTCATTGGATAGCTTGGTGATTAGTTTAATGGGGAATAATGGCAATAAAAACGTGATGGCGGCAAGTTTGCTTATTAAGTTTCCATTTGCCTTGTATTATATATTGAATAGCAAGATTACAGGCAAAGTAGTTGGGTTGTTAAGTTTATTCTTAGGTGTATTTGCTTTATTTATCTTAAATACAAGGTCCACGTTTGTTGGCTTGTTTTTAATCCTTATCATTTTCACAGCATCTACTCTGTATTTTAAAAGAAAATCCAATAAAAAATCTATCGTCATTCAATTGGCATTATTTATTGTACCCGTAATCATTGCATTTTTTGCAGCCAATATGGTTTTAGAAAATGCAATTGCTATCCAGGGAACACAGGGCGGCTATGGTACGGTGACCAAAAGGGTTGCAGATATCCGTGTAGACAATAGTGGTGGTCGTTTACACTTATGGGCGGGTGCTATTGATTATTTCAAACACCATCCATTCATTGGTGGCGGTTATGGGAACTGGAAATTGGCATCTATTCCTTATGAAAAAGAATTTACCAATGATTTGTTTGTGCCTTATCACTCGCACAATGATTTTTTAGAAACCTTTGCCGACCTGGGAATTATTGGTGGGGTTTTGTATGCGACTTTGTTTTTGCTGGTTTTGCTATTTACGATTCGCATTTGGATGAATGAAAAATGGAAGGACTATCATTTAATGGCTACCATTGCCTTTATGGGTATTACCTGTTATTTTGTAGATGCATTTTTAAACTTTCCTACCGAGCGCACATCCATGCAAACCATGTTTGCATTTTCTGCAGCACTTGTATTTGCGCCACATTATCTTTTTGAAAAGAAGGAGCAAGCAGTGCATGTCGTTTTTGCAAAATGGGGGACTAAAATATTTTTACTAGTTTGTTTTGTAATGGTTGTTCCATCTATATATATCAACAACCAGGTATATCAATCTCTTAAAGTGCAAAAATTTGTGATGGGAGAAATTGATGCCGATCCTAAAATGGCTTTGGACGAGGTAAAGGATGCATTTCCTACTTTTCCGAATTTATCTACCTCTACCTTGCCCATTCCCGCCTTGGTAGCAAGGTATTATTTTAGAGACAAACATTATGATGAGGCCATGCGCTTGCTGAATGAAAGTGCGAATATCAATCCAGCCTTGCATTACAACGACTTTATTAAAACCGCTGTATTTGCTGCGCAACAAAATTTTGATAGTGTTGCTTTTTACGCAAAACGTGCATTTTATAATTGGCCAAGGGCTACGAGTTATTACAAGAATGTCATTTTCGCTGCATCAAAACAAAAAGATACCGCTGAATTGAATAAAGCCTTCGCTACTTATGTAAAGTACCGAAATGAACCAGAAGCATGGAACCAATTTTTATTGGGACGTTTTGAATTATTAGGCCCCCAAAATGCGTATTCAATAAAAATCTTGGATTCAGCATTAAAATTATTTCCCAAAGACACCACTACATTTGTGAAAATTCGTGGTTTGTTTGCAAGTGGAGGTTCGGCAATCGCCCCTGCTGCCAGTGATTTTACATCGCGAGGTATGCAAGCCTTTCAAAAAGGGCAGTTTACTGTAGCTGCACAATGGTATCAAAAAGCTTCCGAGGCTGATCCTGCAAATTATACCCATCTTGAAAATATAGGTATCTGCTATTATTCAGCAAAGCAGTTCGAAAAAGCCATTCCTTATTTTGACAAAGCTTCAGTGCTTCCTGCTTCCAATACGGGAAAGTCAGAGTTTTATAAAGCCATGTGTCTTATTGCTTTAGGTAAAAAAGATTTTGCATGTGGAGCCTTGCAAGTGGCGAAACAAAAGCATTATCCTAATGTAGATTCCTATATTACTACCAATTGCAAATAATAATTTGAACTAAGAACAATATGGGCACTGATTTTTGTCATTGCTGATCGCCAATAATAATGGTAACTTGTATCAAATCCTTTTATATGAAAAGATTATTAGATAAGGTTGCAATTGTGACGGGTGCTGCAGGAGGAATGGGGGCAGCAGAAGCCAAATTATTTGCCAAAGAAGGCGCAAAGGTATTAGCGACCGATTCCAATGAAGAGAAATTAAAATCATGGGTGGTTGCAGCCCGTGCTGAAGGTTTGGAGATACAGTACATGAAGCACAATGTAACCAGTGAATCGGATTGGAAAAAAGTTGCCAATAAGGCAATGGAATTATATGGTAAATTAGACATCCTAGTAAATAATGCTGGCATTTATCCAGGTTATGTGAGTTGCGAAGACACTCCAATAGAACTTTGGGGAAATGTATTGGCTATTAATTTAACTGGTCCTTTTATTGGTTGTAAGACCTGCATTCCCTTTTTAAGATTATCGGGTGGTGCTTCCATTATCAATGTGGCTTCTATTGCCGGTCTGGTAGGAGGGAATGGTGCCGCTTATACTGCATCAAAAGGAGGGCTGGTATTGTTTAGCAAAGATTTAGCGGTTTTATTAGCTAAAGATAAAATTAGGGTAAATACCATTTGCCCAGGCGGCGTATTAACTCCTATGACAGAAGAGCTTATGAAAGCATCTGGTATGGAGGAAATGATACATCAAATGTCACCACAAGGGCGCATGGCAGATCCGATTGAAATTGCCAATGGGGCTTTGTTTTTAGCCTCTGATGAATCATCGTTTATGACAGGTTCAGATCTTGTTATGGATGGTGGGTCGGTAGCTAGGTAAGCGCATCATATTCGTTTTATATTTACTTTTTAATCAGGACAAACTGCTTTATTTTTATGGAATAAATCATTGTGTCCCTATGTCCAACGAAACTAAAATTACCTGTCCTAATTGTGGTCAAGAAATTGATGTGAATAATGTTATTGCGCATAATTTAGAAGAAGAGTTTAAAAAGAAGTACAATGCAAAATGGGTAGAAGAGAAAAAGAAATACCAGGAAGAGGTAGATAAATTAGAACAGCAAAAAAAGGAGATTGAAACGCTTAAGCAAAACCAGGAAGCTGAATTGGCCCAAAAATTAAATGCAGCCGTAAAATTAGAAAAAGATAAGTTTCAACAACAAATTAAAGCGCAGTTGGAGGAAGAGCAGTCAGAGCGCTTTGCAATGATTCAAAAAGAACTGAATGAAAAATCAGAGCAAGTAAAAGAATTGAATAGAGCAAAAGCCGAAATTGAACAAATCAAAAGAGAGAAGGATGAGTTAAAGGAAGCAATACAAGCTGAAACGGCAAAATTGATGAATGAAAAAATCAATGAAGAGAAAGAACGCATAAGAAAGGCGGAGCAAGAAAAAAATGAAATGGTGGTTGCTGAATTACAAAAGCAATTAAATGACCAAAAATTACTAACTGAGGAAATGAAACGCAAGCAGGAGCAAGGCTCTATGCAATTGCAGGGTGAGGTACAAGAATTGGCGATTGAAGAATGGTTAACTTCTAATTTCCCTTTGGATACGATTGAAGAAATTAAAAAAGGTGATCGCGGTGCCGATTGCGTTCAAATTGTACACACACGTAGTACACAAAACTGTGGAACCATTTATTATGAAAGCAAACGTACTAAAAACTTCGAACCTAAATGGTTAGAGAAATTACGTGATGATATTCGTGCCAAGGGAGCTAATATCGGTGTATTGGTGACCGATGCTTTTCCTAAGAATATGGATAGAATGGGTATGGTAGAAGGTATTTGGGTTTGTTCTTTTGAAGAATTCAAAGGATTGTGCTTTGTATTAAGAGAAAGCATCGTGCAATTGAATTTAGTGGCTGCTTCACAAGAAAATAAAGGGGAAAAAACCTTGATGCTCTATGATTTTTTAATCAGTAATGAATTTAGATTACAGGTAGAAGCCATTGTAGAAGGATTTACTCAGATGCAAGCCGATTTGATTTCCGAAAAACGTTCTATCATGGGACATTGGAAGAAAAGAGAAAAACAAATTGAAAAAGTATTGTTGAACACCAACTACATGTACAATTCCATTAAAGGGATTGCAGGTAGTGCCATTCAACCTATTAAAACTTTGGAATTGCCAGATGCCAATTTGGAAGATTTAGAGAACGAGGAAGTTTAAGCATATTTTTTCTTTTTACAAGCTTCGCTGCAATACTTAACTTCTTCCCAAGTCTTTTCCCATTTCTTTCTCCAGCTGAATGGTCTGCCACAATGCAGGCATGTTTTAGCTGGGAGGTTTTCTTTTTTTATATTTCTGCCTTTATCGTTCTTCATATTGCCATTTGTCTAAAGGTTAAATTAATCCTTGGTCCAATTACCTTTTTAGATTTAGGCAGTGCATGTAACCAGTTTTGTTGAATAGTACCAAACATCTCTAATAAAGATCCGTTTTCTAAAATGATAGAATGGGTTTCCTTTGTTGTTTTGTGTTTAAACGAAAATTTCCGTGCTGCCCCCAAGCTAATGGATGCAATAGAACTATTGGGAATGATTTCTTTTTCATTGTCGCTATGCCACCCCATTGCTTCATCTCCCTCATGGTATAAATTTAATAGGCATGCATTGTATTCACATTTTGTGTGTTTGGCGACTAGCTCCTTTAAGTCTATTAATAGTGGCGTCCAGGGCATTCCTTTTTTTGTTTTTTGAGCATACCTGTATTCAATACCCTCATTAGCATAAAAGGCAACCTTACGTTTGGTGGTGATTTCATTGCCAAACATCATGATCTTTTCATTTGCCCATTCTATTTTGTTTAACAGTTCATTAAAATAGTATTCATTTTGCTCCGCATTAAATACAGTGCCAAAATAATGTGCTTTACCGTCCTTGTTTATGATATTTGGAAAATTCAATTCCATTTTGTTTAATGACTTGATTGTAATTCAAATTATAGTTTCCTTTGCATTTCTAAAACAAATTTATCCCAAAATTGTTTTAACTAAAACAAGCAAGATGTCCATCCCTATCGAACAATTAAAGTCAAGTATTCAGCCAACAAGGGCTGCTTTGTTAACGCATCCTGTATACAGTCAAATAAAGGATTTTGATGGTTTAAAAAAGTTTGCACAATACCATGTGTTTGCAGTTTGGGACTTTATGAGTTTGCTAAAATCCTTACAAATTGGGCTTACTTGTGTTCAATTGCCATGGGTGCCAGTGGGCTCTGCCAATACCCGTTTTTTAATCAATGAAATAGTAGCAGGAGAGGAATCAGATGTAGACGAGGCGGGCAACCGAATCAGTCATTTTGAATTGTACTTAACAGCTATGAAGCAAATGGGCGCTGAAACGCGTAAAATTGAAGCCTTGTTAAGTTTATTAAAAGAAGGTAATACCATTGAAGCAGCTATTGATGCCACTGATATTCCTACTCAAGTAAAAGCGTTTTTACATTATACTTTTGAAATAGCGCAAAAAGCGCCACTACATGTTAAAGCAGCTGTATTCACTTTTGGAAGAGAGGATTTAATCCCTGATATGTTTACTGCAATCTTAAATAAAATTTATCAAGAACATCCTGATCTGGTTTCCGTTTTCAAATATTATATTGAAAGACATATTGAAGTAGATGGTGGGCACCACAGTCAATTGGCCACTGAAATGGTATCAGCGCTTTGCGGCAATGATCTTGTTAAATGGGAGGAAGCTACTCAAGCATCTATTCTTTCTTTACAAAAGCGTACGCTATTATGGGACGCTATTTTGCAAGAGGGTTAAGCTTTTTCTTAGCCATTATTCAACTTTTTCGGTGCATTTATGTTTAATACCTATAACAACAAAAGCTTTATGGGTAATTATTTAGTAGTTGGCGGATCTTCTGGTATTGGATTGCAAGTAGTAAAAGATTTGGTAACCAATGGGCACCATGTGTATGCTACATTTAACCAACACGATATTACCGATAAACCTTCAGCCCAATTTCATGCATTGAATGTGATGGATGAAACCCTGGACTTTAGTTTTTTGCCTGCTCAATTAGATGGCTTGGTTTATTGCCCTGGTGCAATTAGTTTACGACCATTTGCAAGAATAAGCCCTGCCGACTTTGTCGCAGATTATCAATTACAAGTGGTAGGCGCAGTGAAAGTGATTCAGGCTGCTTTGCCAATGTTAAAAGAAGCGGAAGCAGCTTCCGTTGTTTTATTTTCAACCGTGGCAGTGCAAGTAGGTTTGAATTTCCATTCCTTGGTGGCGAGTTCAAAAGGGGCCATTGAAGG
>JBDKLP010000010.1:0-14529 GCA_039795575.1 Bacteroidota bacterium
ATTTTTGTACCCTTTTCATTTTTTCATTCAATGGCAATTTTAATTGGGTAAATATTTTCGGCACCATTCTAGCACCCACTACTTCATGTCCATGAAAGGTCCAACCCAAACCAGGCTCGAATCTTTTGGTTTTAGGCTTGGCAATATCGTGTAATAAAGCAGCCCATCTTAACCAGATATCATCCGAACTTGCTGCCACATTATCCAGCACTTGTAATGTATGTGAGAAATTGTCCTTATGTCCAATGCCATCCATTGTTTCCGCACCTTCCAATTGCAATAAAACAGGAAAAATATATTGCAACAACCCCGATTCCTTTAATAAATACCAACCTTTGGAAGGAGTTTTCGTCATCATTATTTTTTGCAGCTCGTCGGTAATACGTTCTTGAGATACAATTTTAATTCGATCGGCTATTTGTTGTATGCCCTTAAAAGTTTCAAGAGTAATCTCAAAATCCAATTGTGTAGCAAAACGGATTGCACGCATCATACGCAAAGGGTCATCGTCAAAAGTTTGTGCAGGCTGTAAAGGCGTTTTTAAAATTTTATTTTTCAAATCCTCCAATCCACCAAAGGGATCAATTATTTGTCCAAAATGCGTAACACTTAATTCAATCGCTAATGCATTAATTGTAAAATCTCTTCTATTTTGATCGTCTTCAATAGTGCCTGGTTGTACTTCAGGTTTTCGGCTATGGCGCGCATAACTTTCTTTTCTAGCCCCAACAAATTCTATTTCAATATCATCAAATTTCACTTGTGCAGTGCCAAATGTTTTAAACAAGGAAACGGGCGGTGTAGGGTGAAACAATTTGGCAAAAGCCTGTGCCAATACCATCCCATCGCCAATACAAACCACATCAATGTCCTTAGTAGCACGGTTTAAAATTTTATCACGTACAAATCCACCCACTGCAAATGCAGGCACCCCTATTTTAGCCGCAGCTTCAGCTACCGCTTGTAATAGTTCTGTTTCTCTATTATCGAGTTGAATTTGCATGGCGCGAAGGTACAATTTGTTTAGGGCTTGATTGGTTTTATTAATTGCAATAAGATATTTCTTTTCGTGCTAGAAAATGGAAACATTACTATCAATTCAATCCCGATTACTAAAATATGAGTGCCAATTGCAATCCACTTTCCTGGAAATCGCAAATGTTTTTGCATATAATGATAAGCCGATTTGATCACAGCCGTTTTAGTAATGGCCTTCACTTTTGGGTTAGCCCTTGAGGATCCACCATGACTATGCACACAACTTAATTCATTATAGAGTACTCTTTTCCATCCTAAATCATAAGCACGTTTACTCAAATCCATATCCTCGCTATACATCCAAAAGGATTCATCCCAACCTCCAATGGTTTCAAAATCTTGCTTGCGAATAAGAATAAAAGAACCCGAAAGCCACTCTGGGTAACTCACTGCTGCTGCACTCAATTGTTTTTTCCCATATTGATTGCGTTTAAAAAATCTTTCAATGCTACGAATAGGTGGCCAAATATTCCACCACCTCATAAACAATCCAAAAGGGTAAGTGTCTCTTCCTTTTTCGTCTAATTGTTTTATGGCAGTTAATTTCCAATCGGGATGGGCATTCACTTGCTCCAATAAGGGTCCCAATGTATTGGGTAATAAAATGGTATCGGGATTCAGAAAAAGAAATCCATCGCCTTTGGCCACTGATGCGCCTTTATTACAAGCTTGTGCAAATCCCCCATTCATATTTTGTAGCATAAATTTGATATGTGGAAAATTGGTCATGAATGCAGCAGCCTTTCCATCATTGGAGTGATTGTCTACCACAATCACTTCTAAATTAGCAAGGCTTTGTTTTGATATACTATCCAAACAAATAGCAAGCTTGTCCCAACATCTATAGCTCACAATAATTATGGAAAGGTTTTGCATGTAATAATAATTAATGTCTAATGATTGTCAATGCTCCATTTGCTTCCCATTTTACAATGGAGGAGGGCTGTTGTAATTCGGTTTCGTCTTGTCGGTGATTGACAATATAATCTACCCCCTCCAAAATATCTAGTGAAATATCGGAAAAACATAATGGAGTAGGATAAGTAGAAATATTTGCTGAAGTACTCACAATGGGTTTGTGAAATGATTTTAAAAGCGATTGACAAAATGCATCTTTGCAAATTCTAATCGCAACAGAACCATCCGATGCCACTATGTTGTGGGCTAAATTTTTCGCATGCGGGTATATTACCGTTATTGGCTTGTGAATTCCTTTGATGTAATCAAACACTTTAACTTCATTCATCGTAATATACTTCAACAAGGAATTTTCGTTTTCAACCAAAACGATCATTGCCTTACTATCTACCCTTTTTTTCAATTCAAAAATGCGTTGAACTGCAATCGGATTTGTAGCATCACACCCAATTCCCCAAACGGTGTCGGTGGGATATAAAATGAGTCCCCCTTTATTGAGCACCGTTAAACTAGATTGTAAATCATTTTCAAATGGTAACATGCTGCAAATTAAACAATACCGCTTAATAAATAACATGTGTTATTGTGCATAATAAATGGCAAAAAATAGGCAATGAGCATGTATTTTTGCCAAAATTGATAATCATGGACTTAAGAACAAAAATTGAAGCAGCATGGAACGACCGTGCTTTGTTAAAAGAAGAAACCTATAGCAATGCAATTAGAGAAGTTATAGAGGAAGTAGATAAAGGAAGATTAAGAGTGGCTGAACCAAGCAATAATGATTGGGTAGTAAATGAATGGGTAAAACAAGCCATTCTAATGTATTTCGGAATTCAACAAATGCAAACATGGGAATTAGCGCCCTTTGAATTTCATGACAAAATGTTATTGAAATCGGGATATGCCGAATTGGGTGTAAGAGCCGTTCCACATGCAGTAGCAAGATATGGCGCTTATTTAGCCAAAAATGTAGTGCTCATGCCAAGCTATGTGAACATTGGCGCTTTTGTAGATGAGGGCACCATGGTGGATACTTGGGCTACAGTAGGCAGTTGCGCGCAAATTGGGAAAAACGTGCATTTGAGTGGCGGTGTAGGTATAGGGGGCGTTTTAGAACCCTTACAAGCAAGTCCTGTAATTGTTGAAGATGGCTGTTTTATTGGAAGTAGATGTATTGTTGTAGAAGGTGTACACTTGGAAAAAGAAGTGGTATTGGGAGCCAATGTAGTATTAACTAAAAGTACTAAAATTATAGACGTTAGTGGCGATACACCTATTGAATACAAAGGACGTGTACCGGCCAGAAGTGTTGTTATTCCTGGATCTTACCGTAAATCATTCCCGGCTGGAGATTATCAAGTAAGTTGTGCTTTAATTATTGGCCAAAGAAAACCAAGTACCGATTTAAAGACCAGCTTGAATGATGCATTAAGAGATTTCAACGTTGCCGTATAAAACAGCAAAAAAAATATCATCAGGGTTTTGTGATTGCATTAATAGGCACCATCCTATTTTCTACAAAAGCCATTTGGATAAAACTCTGTTATCAAGGAGCTGCAATTGACGCCACAACATTATTAATGTTAAGGATGTTAATTGCATTTCCTTTTTATGTGTTTACTTTTTGGTATAGCAGTCAAAAATCAATTCTACCAATTACAAAAAGACATTGGCAATGGGCCATTGCAATGGGGCTACTCGGTTATTATATGAGTAGCTTATTTGATTTTGTTGGTTTGCAATATATTTCGGCGGGTATTGAAAGAATCATATTGTTTGTATATCCAACTTTAGCAGTAATCATTAATAGAGTAATTTTCAAAACAAAAATCACGCAAAAACAGTGGATGTCCATTGGAGTAACCTACTTGGGTATCGCTATTGCCTATTGGGGAGAACTCAAGCAAATTAACAATAGCGCACATTTTATTTATGGCTCAGTGATGGTATTGCTCTGTGGCATAACTTATGCTTTTTATTTAGTGGGCACAGGTAAACTCGTCTCTGCAATGGGCGCTGCACGCTATACAAGTAGCGCAATGCTTGCAGCCAGTTTGGGAATTTTCATACATTTTCTTATTCAAACAAACTTTCGAACCAACCCAATGATGGCAGGTATTCCTCATTCGATCCTTGGTTATATACTTGCATTAGGGCTCATTGCTACGGTGATTCCCTCCTTTTTACTCAACTGGGGTATGAAAAGAGTGGGAAGTAATAATTTAGCCATTATCACGAGTATTGGACCTGTAGCCACTTTGTTCCAAGCACATTATATATTGGGAGAACCATTAACTTTTTTACAGCTAACTGGTACAACATTGGTGTTGTTGGGAGTATTGCTCATAAAAAAAGTTGGGGCAACCAAGACGGATCCTGATTACCCCGATTATCCTTCCCCCAAAGGATAATAACTTTTATATATTTAATATTTCTCTAATTTATATACAACTATTTTTGATTTGAAAAACAAATATGCATTGAAGTATTTGTGAATATTCTAATTAGATGATGTTAGTAAAGAAATAATTTTTATTGAAGTAATAAATTATTAAATAATAATATACATATTAAAGAATTATTAAATTTTTTACAAAACAAATAAGAAAATTTCTTATTGTGATTATTACTTAGCTTTGATTCATGGTTTCAATTTCGAAAAAAATGGGTTTATTGATTTGCTTATGCCTTGCGTTGTGCTCATTGAGTGCACAAAAGGAAAATAACCTATTAAAGAATTATGAAATAAGCTTGTTAAAGCTTTTGATGTCGGACACAGTCCACCAAACAAATATTACCCTTACCAATCGATTCAACTTTGGGCTAGACAACCAAATATTTACCAATTCCATGGTAATTAAAAAAGGAAAAGACGTATTTATTCAACCATTAGGTACAGGAAGATTGTACAAGGCTTATCAAAAAGGAGGTCAAATTGGCATCCAAAGAATGGATCAAACCATTCATTCTGGCGTCAACTTTTTCGCACAAGATTTTTTTGTAAACGATACTTTATATCAATATGGTGGACTGGGATTTTGGCAAATCAGAGGCATTCTTTGCTATTATAGTCCCCAAACCAACCAGTGGGAACTCATACAAACCAACCGATCGGTACAAAGTTATTTTGACGAGCAAAAAGATGCCATCATGCATTATGATGATAGCAGAAAAGACCCCAAACTCTATGTAAGTAACTCCTATTATTATCCTAATTATCCCAGCTCCTTTGAAACAGCCGCCACCGACAGTTGCTATGTATATGATTTCCATTCCAGAAACTGGGAAACCCTTGGTAAACTATCCCCTGCTTTCAAAAAAATCCTTGCCAACAAGCACTCAAAAGAAATGGAATTGCATGTCAATAATTTATTGATATTTCAAAGTCAACTTGAATTTTATTGGGTAGACTTTGAAAAAAACAAAATGGGACAATTTAATACAAAAGAAAACAATCGTTTAAGACAGGTTTGGCTAGGTTTATATAACAATGACAAGACCCGGCTTCAAAGTGTATTTCAATTTAATTTAGGCAAGGATTTTTACTTTGTAAAGCAAGATCCGGGCAAGGATTTAGAATGGACAAAAACTCAGTTAGACCTAAATAGTATTGACACGCTAAATACCATCCCTATTTATACGAATGAATACAGCCTTCTCGAAAACAGCGGCATCATTTACAATCGATACAAAGCTGGATTTTTTATTATCTTATCAATAATTTTGACTGGATTTGGTGTTCGTAAATTTATTTTTAAGAATAAAAGAATCCCTAAGGAAGTATTAACCATTTTGTATCAAAACTTTTTTGCTTCCATTACTATCGTAGAAAAAGAATTGGTAGAAGCCTTATTAGTAAGCCATCTTAAAGGCGAAGCTCTTACTACCAAAACAATCAATAAAATAATAGGAGTACAACAAAAAGATACACTTACTCAAAACAAAAGCCGAAGCGATTACTTTGTTAGAATTAATCAGAAATTTAAAATGGCAACACAAAACACGGAGCCATTGATTATAAAAAATAGAGATAAAACAGATAAGCGACAATACAATTATGACTTAAATAAAATGTATTCTTTTGAGATCGAAAAACTATTTAAGGACTAATTATATAGCTAACAAGCTGCATCCTCTTCTGTCACTATTATCGGCACGCCCTAGTACTTTAAAACTACCATCCTCATACAATTCTCCCATATCCTGTGTGGCAATAAAAGCACAGCTATATATATTTGCGAGGTCAATAATATGAAGCACCCCTCGCCCTTTTATTTTTAAAGCCGTAGGGTCGGCATCCTCACCAACCAATACTTTCATCCAAGGTGGACATCTAAATATTCCCCCCCCTAAGGAATAGGCCTGGCTCAACAATTCCGTCATTCCATATTCCGATTGGATATTGCTTACTCCTAAATTGCGACTTAATAATGCGTGTAATGCTTCTTTTGTAAGTTCTTCCTTACGCCCTTTCATGCCACCTGTTTCAATCACATTTGCGTGTTGAAGCTGTTGAGGAAAAGCATTCGAAAAATCAATCAATCCAAAGCTCACTCCAATAAACCAGATTTTGGTTTTACTGGCTTCCAACTGCTTTAATACGGTATCCAATTTCTCAAACTCATTCAAATAAAATCCACTTTGTGCATGCCCAGACGCTTTAATTAATGCATCTACCATATAGACCAAGGAAGAATGTTGTCTTTCTAAATAAGAGGGCAATAATCCGATAATACAATATTCGGTCACATCGCCGTAGAATAAATTAAAACAACGCATAAAACTCTCTTCATACAAATGAGTATCGGCCACCCAATGCTTACTCACTACATCCTGGGTGGTTCCACTACTCTCAAATAAGGTACTGGGCTTTTCTCCAATATAAACATCTTGATTTTTAAAAAAAGAAATGGGTAAGAAAGGAATTTTATCCACCGCATTAATATCTGAACTAGTTTGTTTAGATAGTTCAATCCATTGCTTGTAGACTGGATTGTGTTGGGCTTGAAAACTACATAACAATTGCGCAGTCTCCAAAAATTTTGAAGGGGCTAAATCCCACAAAATGGAAGGCGAAAAAGGAAGATGGATTTGCGCTTTACTCATGAGCACAAAAGTATCAATATTCTCAATAAATGCACTTAAAAAATAAAAGCAATTAGTAGTATCTTGCACTCGATTTAATTAAAACCCATTTTATGGCAAAAGCGAGCAGTAAAACAGTAAAAAAAGCAACCAAGAAAGCATTGATCAATGCAAATGCATACAGCTTTCTTGAAACCTATATTAACAACCCCTCCCCTGTTGGTTTTGAAACCAGTGGGCAAAAAATATGGTTGGATTATATTTCAAAATATGTTGACACTAGTTTTACCGATCCATACGGAACAGCCGTAGGCGTTATTAATCCTGACGCTCCATTTAAAGTGGTCATTGAAGCACATGCCGATGAAATTAGTTGGTTTGTAAATTATATTAGCGATCAGGGATTGATTTATTTAAAGAGAAATGGTGGAGTGGATCATCAAATCGCACCAAGTATGCGCGTTTGGATTCATGGAAAAAAAGGGCCAGTGAAAGCCGTTTTTGGATGGCCTGCCATTCATACCCGTTATAGCAATCCAGAACAAAAGGAACCTCAACCCAAAGTAGAAAATTTAACCTTGGATTGTGGAGCAAGAACTAAAAAAGAAGTGGAAGCACTAGGCATTCATATTGGTGCTGTGGTAACTTATACCGATGGAATGGATGAACTTTCCAATGACTTTATCATTGGTCGTGCATTTGACAATAGAATTGGTGGCTTCATGATTGCCGAAGTGGCAAGATTGCTGAAGGAAAATAAAAAGAAATTACCTTTTGGATTGTATATCGTAAATGCAGTGCAGGAAGAAATTGGTTTAAGAGGGGCCGAAATGATTGCGCGTCGCATTAAACCTAATATTGCCATTGTAACCGATGTAACGCATGACACGCATACACCAATGATTAATAAAGCGATTGAAGGAGATATACAATGTGGGAAAGGTCCTTCTTTGGCTTATGCGCCTGCGATTCACAATAAATTATTGAAGATTGTTGAAGATACTGCTGAAAGTAAAAAAATACCAGTTCAATTTAGAACTTTAAGCAGAAGCACGGGAACGGATACTGATAGTTTTGCATATGCAAATGATGGCTGTCCTTCGGTACTTATTTCCATCCCATTAAGGTATATGCATACTACTGTTGAAATGATTCACAAAAAAGACATTGCAGATACGATTCAGTTGATGTATGAAACCTTATTGGTATTGAGTCCAAAAACGAACTTAAGTTATTTATAATGGCCAATACCCCCCTTCGTATTGCAATACTTGATTTGTATGATGGTGCACCTAATATCGGAATGCATTGTATACATCATATCATAGGGGAATGGTCCAATAAAAATAAAATAAAACCTAGTGTTTCAGTTTTTGACGTTCGAGGCAAGGCTGAAATTCCAAGTACAGATTTTGACATTTATATTTCAAGCGGAGGTCCAGGCTCACCTATTGACAGCAAGGAAACTGAATGGGATAGATTGTATACAATATGGCTTGATACCATGCTGGAACTAAATAAACCCGTATTGCTTATTTGCCATAGTTTTCAAATAGCATGTAGGTATTTTGAGTTGGGAACGGTATGTTTAAGAAAATCAAGGCAAATTGGGGTATTGCCCGTACACACGCTAATTGAAGATGATTTATTCAATGGATTACAAGAAACATTTTATGCACTTGAAAGCAGATCCTATCAAATCATTGCCCCCAATGACGAAAAAATCAACAGCATGAAAGCGAAAATTATGGCTTTAGAGAAAATGCGTCCCAAAGTAGCGTTGGAGCGTGCATTGATGGCCATACAATTTTCAGAGAACATGTATGGTGTGCAATTTCATCCCGAAGCTGCTTTACAAGATTTAGTAGTTTATTTTAATGAACCTTCTACTAAGCAATCTATCATAGATGAATTTGGCATAGAAAAATGGAATAGAATTGTAGACCACCTTGATCAAAATTCTCCTATACATAGCACACATACCCATTTCATTCCTAATTTCTTAGATAAAGCGTTAAAAGGATGATTCCTGAAATAAGAAAACAATACAATCTCGCATTTACCGAAAGCAAGTATCAGCAAATGATTGCAGATATAGAACAGAATTGGATGGGAAGTATTGATTTTCGACTAGCGGAAACACCCATCTTTTTGGATCAACAATTTAAAGCACAATTGCTAGCGGCTGGTGATAGCATCAATGCATTTATAACTGGGCCCAATTTTAAAGCACTCACCGAAAATGCATTGAAACAGGTGCAAACACCACCTAATGAACAGGGATTGCCTGCTTGTATTGTAATGGACTTTGCTATTTGCAAGGATAATACAGGGAAAGCCATACCAAAACTTATAGAATTACAAGGGTTTCCCTCCTTATTTGGATTTGAGTACCAACATGATTTGGCATTTCGAAAAAATTTTGAAATTCCTAATGGATATAGTCCTTACCTAAATAATTTCGATGGGGAAACTTATTTATCATTTTTATCTAAAACGATAAAAGGCACCAACTCTAAGCATACTGTATTACTTGAATTATTCCCAAACAAACAAAAAACAAAAATTGATTTTTACATTACGCAGCACTTATTGGATATTCCTGTTGTTTGCTTAACTGAAGTTTTTGTGAGGGGTAATCAACTGTATTATCATCGCGATGGTAAAGATTTTCAAATTGAACGTGTTTACAATAGAATTGTTTGGGATGAACTTGGTAAACAAAATCAAAACATTCAAGAAAAAGGTAAATTACTTCTTAAGCCATTAGACATTGAATGGGTAACACATCCCAATCATTACTATCGAATAAGTAAATTTCTATTGCCTTTGCTTTCCTCACCTTATGTTCCAAAAGCCTACTTTTTATCAGCGCTTTCCACTATGCCCAACCCGCTTTCTAATTATGTATTGAAGCCTTTATTTTCTTTTGCAGGACAAGGAGTAATCATTGATGTTCAGCAAGCAGATATTGATCGTATTAAGGATCCCGAAAATTGGATTTTGCAAGAAAAAGTAAATTACGCCCCCGTTATTGAAACACCCACAGGAGCAGCAAAAACTGAAATTCGCTTGTTTTATTTCTTAGATACACTTACTCAAAAATATATTGCCACTTTGAATTTGAGCAGAATTAGCAAAGGAAAAATGATTGGCGTATCTTATAACGCAAATGCCACCTGGGTAGGTGGCAGTATTGCATATTTTGAATCCAATGAATAGTATTTAACTACTCTTCTCCATTGTTTTTTAATTTCATTAGCAAGGTATAGGCATTTTTTGTAACAATTTGCTTGTTGGATAAATCAGTTTTTATTTCTACAAAACCATTGGCTGCTACTCCTACTGTTACAGCATATAATGAAAATTGGGTCTCCGATAATTTCACAAAAACAAAATCTTTGTTCTGCCATTTTACAATCGCCTCTTCTGGGACTGCGTTTACTTTAGCATTATTCAATTCCACTTCGGCATTCACAAAAGTTCCTGGATAAATATTAATTTTTTCATTCACCAAATGACAATGTACTTCGGTAGTACTTTCTTCTCCAATATTAGGAGTAATCACTGCCACATGTGCCATGTATTTTTGAGTTGTATTATTATTGGTGTAAAATTGAACGGCATTACCCACTTTAAGGCTTGCAGCATCATTTTCTAAAACAGTGAGCCTTAAATGCAAATCACTTGGGTCTACCAACTCAAACAACACATCAGTAGGATTTACATATTTGCCAATATTAACATTAACTTTTGTAACATAACCACTAATAGGCGATGTGAAATTAACGGTTCTGGATAAATTAGACTCATTAAGGGTTTGAGGATTCAAACCAATTAATTTTAATTTTTCGCTTAATGATTTAACAAGGTACTTTTGACTTTCAAAATCAGATTTAGCCAATTGATAGATCTTATCACTTGTAGCCTTGGTTTCGTTTAAGGCTTTTTGTCTATTGTAATCGGCTTCAACATATTCTAACTTGCTTTTCGCAGTCAAATAATCCTGTTGCAACTGGATATAGGCAGGATCCTCCATAGTGGCCAACAATGCACCTTTTTTCACAAAAACCCCAGGTATAAGCTGTGTATTTTTTAAATACCCCCCCATGGGTATGCTTACGGATACGATATTACTTGGCGGAACATCAATATGGCCATTCACTTTTAATGTTTTGTGAACAGTTATGGATTCTACTGAACCATAGGACAAAGCAGCGAGTTTTAATTGTGCTGCGTTCAAGCTCACCGTTTCTTGTTTTGCAGTATCTTGTTTTTGCACAGCTTGATTTTCATTTTTTGAACCTGTCCCCGTACAAGCACTTAGCAATGCGCTAATAAGAATAAATAAAATAGAAATGTATTTCATAATAATTTGTTTTTTAATTAATAGCACTCATTTTTTCAATTTCAATTGCGGCTTCATTTAACTGTTGCACATAGCCCAAATATTCATTTTGAACCTGTATTGACTGGTTGATTAGCATTACCCATTCTATATAACTTATTTCACCTGAATTCAATTTTTTAGTGGCCGCCTCAATTAGCAGTTTTGCATTGGGCAAGGATTTATTTTGATAGGAAGCAAGGATAGATGTATTTTGCACATACAATGCAATCGCATCCTTAAAATTGGCTTCAACTTGCTGGCTAAATGCTAATTTTTCTATTTTATTTTGCTCAACAGCAATACGACTAGCCTTAATTTTTGATCTTTGAGCACTGCTAAATATTGGAAGCGCCAATCCAGCACTCACTGAGTTAAATCGATCATTCGTTCCAAAATAACGCTCATTATTTTGTGTAGTAGTTTGCCATCCAACAATCGTAGCCGAATTAAAACCGGCATTCAAACTAGGCATCATTTTACTTTGCTCTAATTTTAATTGATGTTCTGCTTTTACAATATTGGCATCCTGCAATTTAAGCAATGGGGTTTGTGATAGTGACGATAATTCGGGTATGTTCGCAATTGTCAAAATTAATTGTTCAGCTGCAGGCGCATAAAAAGCTTTACAATTAATAAGTAGATTAAATTGGTTTAACATGGATTGATACGTCGTGTTTAGGGCCTGAAGCTGGTGTTGAATTTGCGTCAATTGATTTTCAGCAGTGATTTTCTGAAGGACATCGGCGTTTCCGGCTGAAAAATGCTGATCCGTTTTTAATGCAAATTCGCTATAAATACTATCGGCCGCATTTAATAATTTACGTTTTTGTGTCAATAAAAGCAATTGATAAAAATGTTTTTTTACATTCATTTTCAATTCAACCATTTTTTGCAAATTCGTCAGCACACTTAAATCAATATTGGACTGATTGATTGCACCTTGGTATTTATAAACTGTCGGAAACTGAATATTCTGACTAATTGAATATAAATTGTCATTATTGAATCCATTTATTTTCCCGTAACCAAAACCAATCGCCGTTTTTTCAATATCAAAATTTGATTTTTTTAACGCTTCTTGATACTTGATTTGCACAAGTCCAATTTTTCCTGATGCATTGTTTTTGATTGCACTGTCTATCGCTGCCGCTAAAGTGATTTTTTCTTGTGCATGGACCATGTTCGCCCCAAATAACATCAATGCAAGTAGCAAAACAGTGGTTTTGGTTTTGTTAAAATAAGCAAACCCTTTATCGAATAATATATACATAACAGGCAATACAAATAAAGTTAATAATGTTGAAATAATAAGCCCTCCAATTACTACGGTTGCTAATGGTTTTTGAACCTCGCCACCTGCGCCAGTGCTAATGGCCATTGGAATAAAACCAAGTGCAGGTACAAAAGCCGTCATGAGTACCGCCCTTAATTTTGACTTTGTTGAATGTATTACAATACGCTTTACATCCTGCCAACCTTCTGCCTTTAGCCTGTTAAACTCAGATACCAATAAAATACCGTTTAAGACAGCAACTCCAAATAAGGCAATAAAGCCTACTCCTGCAGAAATACTAAATGGCATGCTGCGCATGCTTAAAGCAAAAATACCTCCCATTGCAGAAAGTGGTATCGCAGTATAAATTAACAGCCCTTGTTTAACGGATCCAAATGCAAAGTATAGTAATAAAAATATCAAACAAAGTGCTATTGGCACTACAATACTCAATCTTGCCTTGGCAGCTGTCATGTTTTCAAAGGAACCTCCATACACAATGGCATAACCTTTTTGCAAATTCAATTGCTGATTGATTTTTGATTGTAAGGTTTTAACAATACTTTGAATGTCTTTTCCATTTACATTGAAGCCAACAATAATTCTACGTTTGGTATTTTCCCTTTGTATTTGATTGACCCCTTCAATCTGTTCAATATTCGCTACCGCTGACAAAGGGATAGCAATACCTTTTGGCGTAGTTATGGATAGATTTTCGATATCCGTCATATTTTTTCTAGCTTCTCCATCCAAACGCACTACCATATCGAATCTTTTTTCTTCCTCATAGACTTGTCCTGCTACTTGACCAGCAAAAGCACTATTCACTACTTTGTTAATGTCCGCCACATTTAATCCATACTTGGCCATCCCATCTCGATTGTATTTAATTACTACCTGGGGCATTCCTGTTACTTTTTCTTCATATACGTTTACGGCTCCATCAATAGTTTGAATAATTGAATTTAATTTCCCAGCATACTTTGTCAATGTATCTAAATTTTCTCCAAAAATCTTACATACCACATCTTGACGAGCACCTGTCATTAATTCATTGAAACGCATTTGAACCGGAAATTGAAAGCCCACTGAGATACCTGGCACTTGCTCCAATACCTTAGTCATTTTCATGCTCAACTCGGGAAAAGTCTTAGCCGAAACCCATTCTTTTTTATCTTTTAGAATCACCATCATATCCCCAGCTTCAAAAGGCATTGGGTCGGTTGGTATTTCAGCACTACCAATTTTAGTAACTACTTTTTGTACTTCTGGGAAATTTTCAACGAGCAACTTGGAAGCTTTTTGAGTTGCATCAATAGTATTATTTAAATTACTACCCGTCAAAACCCTTGTCTCCACAGCAAAATCCCCTTCCTCTAATTGTGGAATAAATTCACCTCCCATATTCAACAATAAAAAGATAGCAAACACAAACAAAGTCACCGTAGACGCGATTACTGCTTTAGGAAAAGACAAAACTTTATTTAATAATGGCTGATACCTTCTTTCCACAAATTGCATGAGCCTTTCGGTAAAAGTAGGTGTGTGTTTCAATTTTTTATTCAACACTAAGGCCGCCATCATGGGAACGTAAGTAATAGATAATATAAATGCCCCCAGTATAGCAAATGCAACGGTATAGGCCATTGGCTTAAACATTTTTCCCTCAATACCTTCCAGTGATAAAATTGGCAAATACACAATCAAAATAATAATTTGACTAAACACAGCCGATTTAATCATTGCACCTGTGGATGTTCCCACTTCCTTGTCCATGTCCTCTTGATTCACATTGGTTAAGGTCCTGAAATGTTTAGAATGT
>JBDKLP010000011.1:0-6488 GCA_039795575.1 Bacteroidota bacterium
TACTTAAAACCGAATCTACATTTTCTTGCTTATCAATTAAATTGTCAACAACATCTGCATCAACACGTACAAACTGAACACCCTCCCACTTCATTTCTACGTTATTAATAAATGCAGCGTCTACCATTGTTTCTAGTTTCACCACTTTATAACCCTTTCCTACAGCTGCTTGAATAAAAGCATCCTGCTGAATAGGGTTAGTGGTATACAATAAAACTTGCTTGCCTTCTTTGTTTTTTTGAGTTGCCTCGGTCGCTGTTTTGTATTCGTCTAATGTATAGAACTTGCCTTTTTCAGCTGCATCTTCTAAAATCAAAAACTTATTTCCTTTTTCCAAAAACTTGTCGTCGGTAATCATACCGTATTTCACAAACAATCCTAAGCTCTCCCATTTGTCTTCAAAAGAAGCACGATCAGTATTGAAAATTTCTTCTAATTTATCAGCTACCTTTTTAGTAATATGGGCATTGATTTTTTTAACATTCGGGTCTCCTTGTAAGTAACTACGACTCACGTTCAAAGGAATGTCTGGACTATCAATCACTCCATGCAATAACATTAAAAATTCAGGTACAATATCCTTTACCTCATCGGTCACAAAAACCTGGTTACAATACAATTGAATTTTATCTTTTTGTATTTCAAAGCTTTGCTTGATTTTAGGGAAGTATAAAATACCAGTTAAATTAAAGGGATAATCCACATTTAAATGAATCCAAAACAAAGGAGTCTCTCCAAAAGGATACAATTCCTTATAAAAACCTTCATAATCTTCCTTGGTTAATTCCGAAGGTTTGCGCACCCATAAAGGATTGGTATTGTTAATGGGCTTAGGTATTTCAATAGCGTCTTCCACTTCACCTTCCTTTTTTGCAGTCTTTGTCGCATTGGCATCTGTGAAATAAATAGCTACTGGTAAGAATTTACAAAAACGCTCTAATATGCCTTTTATTCTATGCGGATCTAGAAATTCGGCACTCTCTTCATTCACGTGTAAAACAATTTTTGTGCCACGCTCACTATAATCAACTTCGTACAATTCATATTCGGTACTTCCATCACAACTCCAAAATACCCCAGGAGCATCTGTATGACTTTTAGAATAAATATCAACTTTATTACTTACCATAAAGGCACTATAAAACCCTAAACCAAAATGTCCAATAATACTTGCGTCCTTGTACTTGTTTACAAACTCTTCGGCACCACTAAAGGCCACTTGATTGATATATTTATCTACCTCCTCCGATGACATCCCCACCCCATTGTCAATAATGGAAATGGTTTTCGCAGCAACATCCAACACTACTTCTACTTTTAAATCCCCCAACTCGCCTTTTGCTGCGCCTTTGCCATGTAAGGTTTTTAATTTCTGAGCCGCATCAACTGCATTGCTCACCAATTCACGTAAAAAAATCTCATGATCACTGTAAAGAAACTTTTTAATGATCGGAAAAATGTTCTCTGTTTGAACGCGTATTTGACCTTTTTGCATAATGATACTATTTGCAGTGAACATAGCAATAAGGATACCAAAGCGCAGATACTGACAAGCTGACAACTAATTAGGCAACTTAGGGTTGTTTTGGGGTAAATTTTGCAGCCAAGCTGCCCCAGTACAACGTTTTCCTGTCAACAAAATGTCATTGGTATCCCGGAGCATAATTTGCTTTTCGGCATTATACACCGAATAAATGCCCATCAAGATACCATTACCCGATTGGGTTTTTGCAGCTGCAAAATCGGCATATCCACTTGTCCTTAAATAAATGGTGCCCCCGGTACAAAACTTAATGCTTTTACTAGCACCTAGTTTATTTCTGGCGTCTGCATAAGTACTCCCCGTATCTAGCGCACTCATTTCAACTGCATTGATTTGAATCAATCTTCCTTGCAAACTATCCCCTAAATTTTTATATCCTACTTGCAAGGGGTGAATGGGGGCATCCTCCTTAATGATAGTTATAAATTTGGAAAATAAGGGTTTAGGAATGCCCATAGTAGTTAAACTACCTGTACTTGTATCCACATCGGCCACCACTTGTAACATGCGGCGATAATCGGTTAAGAAAAGATGCTGCAAATGTACTTTTATCAAACTGCCGATGGGATAGTTTTGATACAGCGAGAGCCCATCCATTTGAATCACTATACCCCCAGTGTTGTCTTGTATACAAATGGATTTATACCAATTATCGTGTTCATCATTCGCCACAACAACTCCTTCAATGGCAACGGGCTGCCCAATCCACTCAACCATACCCATGGTATGCCATTTTCGAAATGCCTGTATACTCATTGTGCTATCATTCATGTGCAATTGTGGATCTATAGGCAATACTTGCTTATAACAAGCTGCAGTAATGAGTAAGTAAACAACAATTGCATAAGCTAGGATTGTGTAATTTCTTTTTTGTTTCATAATTCATTATTGAAATTGTAATTGAACGTGTAAGGAAAACGAGAGTCCTTGATCCATTAAATATTTGATAGCATAACGTTGTGCATTAAAGTGTACATAATCAAATCGGGTTTGTTCATAAGCAAACACAGGGATCCAAGTATTCAAAGCATTCCGAACACTTGCACTTGCATACCATTTAACTAATTTGTTATTCCATTTTTGTAGAAAATTTTTTGAAACAAATACATTCAACACACCCTGATTTTGCAAAAAACTATTTTGTTGCATTTGTTGCCAACTTAAATTGTCTACTTTGTTTTTCACCCAACTGCTTCTTCTAAACAAATCCATTTCGATGGGGCGCTGGAAAGCTAAAATATAATGTGCCCCCAATTTCCAAGTGCTAGTGGCCTGATAAATCATGGACAAGCCCTGTGTCCAACTTGGGCTATTGCTTGCAGGCAAATGCCTAATCCAAAGTATCCCTTCGTCTAAAATATGTAAGTCATTTAAAAACAAAATTCGATAAGGCACATTTTGCATATAAATATTCTGCTGCAAATTCCCAACCCAGCCGATTTGCCATTGAGGAATCCACTGTGTTTCAACACTGGCTTCCCATCCAGTATATTGGGTTTGCAGATCACCCGCAATACCATACACAAAACTGGCAAATGCATCATGATAAAACATTTTTTGAATAGATGCATTGGAGATGCGTTTCCAATACAAACTGGACGTCCATTTGATAACGGGTGCGTGGTAAATAAAACTCAAATCGCCAGATTGTTCTTGCAACGAATGCGCATAAGGATTGGGAAGCGCACTTATGCCGGGTTGTAAAAAATAAGCATCCGCTTGCGGAGCAGTTGATCCTATAAACGCAATAGCCCTTAAATAAAAACGACCGGAATATTTAAATAATGCCTGCCATTTAAAATCCCAGTTGGGAAAAATGGGTGCCACCGGAACCACTTGGTCATTGGGATACAGACCATTGATAGTAAATCCCATTCTGCGAAAGCCCTGCAGTCCAACACTCATCCCAAAATAGTTTTCCCAGCGAGGCCCTTCATTGTGCAACTGCAGCCAAGGCTTTAAATGGATTGCATCAATTGCATAGTCGGGGCCCCATTTTTCACCTACTGTAATTTTACGATCAGGGTGTGTTATATCATTTTGAAAACTGGAAACACTTCCATCATCATTGGTCCAATAATTATAATTGTTGTAGAAAGAGCCTCCTAACAAATTTTTAATTTGGTTATAATTTCTTACACGATCTAGCCCATAATTGGCCCCCAATATAAAATTCCAATACTGCTTTAAATTTTGCGTATACCGAATTGCGCCCTGCCATGAAACGAATTGATTCCATGCTTGATTCACCATATAATATGCACTATGATTTGGGCTGGCTCTATTTATTTTCTCTAAAGCATCAAATGAAATTTGCAAAGCTGAGGGGTGTTGAAAAAACCAATCCGTTAATGTGTTTCGTAATGTACTATCAGGAAGATAGCTTGGCAAATATCTATAATAATCGGGCCTAGGATCGGCTGTGTGATTCCATTCCAAACTAGTTTGCCCTTGCTTGCCAAATGCTAAAGCATTGCTCCATTGCATTGTTTGAGACACATCCCACTTTTTATTAAATTGTACCGTTACAACAGCCGTATGATTTTGACTGGTACTCGGGAAATATGGTTTTTGATGATACCAGCCCCAATTGGATTGATAATCCCTTTGCCCCGATAATTCATACATTTCTTTTAGAGTGGAATTGACTTTGGATTGGTCATTAAAATTCCAAATCAATGAAAATTGAATGGAATTTCTATGGGGAAGGTTTCTTTCTGCACTCCATAATGCACCCGCAGATTTTTTATACCCAATTACAAAACTGGCTGGTGGCATCCATTGCACAAAACCAGCAATGCGATAACGCCAATCATGCAACATTCGTCCGCTATGATACTGCATACTTAATGCATTCCCATAATTTCGATTTGCAATATTCGTTTGAATGGCCCATTGTTTTTTTGATTCATAAGGAAAGCTAGTCGCGTAAAACAAATGCGATTGAGGATAATAAATTTGTTCAGCAAAAACGCCATTGCCAACAGATGCTATTGAATGTAATGCATTATAAAAGCCTTGGTATAAATGATTCGTATTCCAATTGCTATTGGCCATTGACCAATGAATGCCATCCACAAATACAGCAGTGTTTTGAATTCCTCTTAACTGCCAAGAAAATAAATTGCCATTGTGCTGTACCGTATTAAACAACAATTCGGAATTGGCATTTAAAAGCGTGGGCATCCAGTCCATTCTATTTTGAGTAGGATCCAAATTATTTTCGGAAGGAATGGAGGCTGTTTCCTGCCCGAATACAAACGGATTTTGTAATAAAATCACCACAACTATACAAGCAATTCGTTTTTGCATCTTTGTTTATTGTTGCTTAAAATTCAAGCAATATGCAATGTTGATTATTGCGGAAAATACCTGAAAACAAAATGAGTGATCCTGTTAGATTGAGGATAAAAAAATGAAGAAAATATTTATACTCCTTACCTGCTTGTGTTGCGGCGTGACAATGCAAATACCTTGTATGGCACAAACTACCATTATTGGATTTTACAATTGCGAAAACTATTATGACACCCTACACCAATTGCATACACTAGATCAGGATTATTTGCCTAATAGTGATAGAAAATATACACAAGTTGTCTATCAAAATAAGTCATCGCATTTGGCGCAAGTCATTGCAGCAATCGGAAAAATTGATGGAGGCAAGGGCATTGCTTTAATGGGTTTAGCCGAAGTGGAAAACAAACAAGTGCTTATCCAATTAATCAATGATCCACATATAAAAAAATACCATTACCAATTTATTCATCTCGATTCTAAAGACCCTAGGGGAATAGATGTGGCATTAATTTATAATCCAAGCGAATTCTTACCCTACCAATACCAACCATTTAGTTTAAGCGATGCCAATCATTTTGTACAAAATGCCACTAGGGACATTCTCTATATAAAAGGGAAATTAGCAAATCAATGGGTGCATATTTTAGTAAATCATTGGCCAAGTCGTAGAGGTCCGCGTTCATCTGAAGACAAACGCATTTGGGCAAGTCGTGTTTGTAAAAAAATAATCGATAGTGTGCAACTGATTGACCCAGGAGCCCAAATTATTGTAATGGGCGATTTTAATGACAATCCCAGCAATAAAAGCATCAAAATGCTAAAAATGAACAACCCATTTTTAAAACTATTCCAAAACGGCATGGGGAGCATTGCCTATGGAGATAGTTGGAACTTATTTGACCAAATTTTGCTCAGCACCAACTGGGGCCAAGCAAATAAGCAAACATTTGTATTAACTAATTACAAACCAGCCATTTATACCAATTCTGAGATGATAGAATCCATCGGCAGGTACCGTGGTTATCCAAAAAGAACCTATAATGGAAATGAATTCAGGGGTGGCTATAGTGATCATTTCCCTGTAGCCCTCATTTTTACCTTAAAAAAGGGCGGAAATACACAATAATTGCCTACCTTCGCCCTCCCAAATCAGTTTTGGCTGATTCGCCCTGGTAAAGGGTGTCCACTGGGAAAAACCAATTATTTAACCAAAAAATTCAAGTAATGAACAATTACGAATTAATGGTGATTTTCACACCGGTATTGTCTGAAGAAGATTTTAAATCTGCTCAGAAAAAATACCAAGACATCATCAAAGAAAATGGTGGTGACATTGTAGCCTCAAATCCTTGGGGTTTAAAATCACTTGCTTATCCTATCGATAAGAAAACTACTGGTATCTACTGGGTACTAGAATTCACAGGTCCTTCTGACCTAAATGAAAAATTGAAAATTCAATTTTTACGTGATGAGCAAATTATGCGTCACATGTTTACAAGACTTGACAAATACGCAGTTGAGTATAACCACATTAAGAGAAACGGCGGTTTCCCTGTTCACAAAGCACAAGAGGCTTAATTAAATTTTTACCATCATGGCAAAGAATGAAATCAAATACCTTACAGCGATCAAACAGGAAAAACCA
>JBDKLP010000012.1:0-63540 GCA_039795575.1 Bacteroidota bacterium
CAATACGTCCTACGGTTTGATTAGTACCATCAACAATGTACCAGCCATGTTTAACGGTAGCCGCGTTGGCGTGCTTCGTGGTGAAATGTAGTTTACTCATAATTCTTTGTTTAAATGAGGCCGCGCTATCCCGCTAGCCATGAATAATTCCCCTTTTTGAAGGGAGGGCAAAGGTACAACGGGATTTTATGTTTTAGACAGATTTTAGGTCCTATTTTGTGCCACTAGTTTGTAACTAACTGATTATCAATAATTTTTTTGTATCATAATTATCATGATACAAAATAGGTGCTGATAATCAAGCACTTGCAAAAAGGCTTTTGCAGTCAAAATCGAGATGACTGGCCAAAAATTGGCCAATCTGCCCTTTTTTAGCCTTAATTTTACCCCTTACTTATATTTATGTATCAAAAATTTCAAGCTACCCAGCTTTTTACGGGCACAGAATTAGTACAGGATCAATTGGTTTTGATTACTCAAAAAGATGGAACCGTGGAAGCCATTGTGGGTATTGAAGATGCAGGAGATGATATACAAAGTTTTGATGGGATTTTAACACCTGGGTTTGTAAATGCACATTGTCATTTGGAATTGTCGCATATGAAAGACATGATTCCCGCACATACTGGCTTGCAAGAATTTGTAAAACAAATTGTTTCCTTAAGAGCAGTGGATGCAAATAGGATTGAAGAGGCCATTCAAAATGCCGAAGCCGAAATGCTTGCGAATGGCATTGTAGCGGTAGGGGATATTAGCAATACATTGGACACCCTTACACAAAAAGCAAAACAAAATTTAGCCTACTATACTTTTGTAGAATTATACGATTTGGATCCAAGCCGCGCGGCCGATAAAATGAATGCGGGATTAGAAAATCAAAAAGCATTTGAATCTCACAAACTTCGCGCATCCCTTGTGCCACATGCCCCCTATTCGGTTACGCAGAATTTATGGAAACTATTAGCTGAACATTTTGGATCACATACTATTAGTTTACACAATCAAGAAACCCCCGATGAAAATGAATTTTTCAAAACCAAGACGGGCAGTTTTTTAGGCATGTATGAAAGAACAAAAGTGAGTTTAGATTTTTTTGAACCCACTGGCTTATCGTCACTTCAATCAGTTTTGCCCATTTTTAAAAATGCAGCTTCAAGTATTTTAGTACACAATAGTTTTACCAATGTCGATGATATTGCTGCGGTAAAAAAACAAATGCCCAATTCTTTTTGGTGCTTATGCCCCAACGCAAATCAATACATTGAACAAACCATGCCGCCCATTGAATTGTTGAGAAACAATGGCGCCAACATTGTAGTGGGCACAGATAGTTATGCCAGCAATTGGAGCTTAAATATTTTAGACGAACTCAAAACTATTCAAAAACACAACCTCAATATTCCTTTGGAAGAAATGCTAAGCTGGGCTACGCTCAATGGTGCACGCGCTTTACAAATGGAAAGCAAATTGGGTAGTTTTGAAAAAGGCAAACAGCCTGGTGTGGTGGTAATTGAAAATATAGAAAACAATACCATTTTAAAAAAGGCCCATTCCAAAAGAATTGCCTAATTTATCCTTATGATGTGGCGCAAACATCGCCGCAACAACTACTAATGCAATACTGCTTGCAAAATTTGCAAGGATTTGATTTCTTTAAATCCAGTATAATGCCAGCTTAGTGACAACTGAAACAATTCCAGTATTTTTTTTCTTTGCGCCCCATTTAATAAAATATTTTCTAAATCGTTGTAAAACTGAACCTGCAAAAATACACTTGCAGTTTGTGCCTCTTGCCCTTCTAAAAAATAAGGATGCAATGGTTTTTCTTTTACAAACTGTCCTTCCTTCACATCCAAATAAGGAGTAGCTTCTGAATGGTTGCCTTGCAATCCAAAACCCAGTGTTTCACTTAAATGAATTAAAAAATAAATGGGCAAATTGCTGGCCAATGCCGCTTCCCCTTTATCCAATTGTTTAAAAGTATCTTCAATTAAATAATACAATTCGGGATGGGGCTCGGGCAATAAGGTTTGTTGTAATACTTCTACAATATAAGTGGCCACTGCATTGCGAACCACATCGGAATAAATGTTTTGATAAATCGTATCCCAGTTTACTTCCTTTACCATTTGTAACCCCTTCATGGGACTATGGTACACTTCCATTTGTAATAATGCAGCGGGCTGATAATACACTGCTTTGTTCGCGCCCTTTTTGCTAACAGCCCTGACTCCTTTTAGTATGTATTGTTGTAATCCAAAAAGCTCGGTGTACGCCGTCATAATTAAACTCGTGTCTCCATACTTGGTTACACGAAGTACAACGCCCTTGGTATTGTGTAGCATATTTTTTTATCAAACACTCTTAAACTGTTCTAAAAAGCGAAGATCGTTTTGCGAGTATAAACGCAAATCGTTTACTTGGTATTTTAATTGCGCGATTCTTTCTACACCCATACCAAACGCAAAGCCAGTATACTTTTCAGGATCAATGCCAAAATTTTCCAACACTTTAGGATGCACCATTCCAGATCCCAAAATTTCAACCCATCCTGTGTGTTTGCAAATATTACATCCCTTGCCCGCACAAATTTGACAACTTATATCCATCTCGGCACTAGGCTCCGTAAATGGAAAATAACTTGGACGGAATCTTACTTTTACTTCTTTCCCAAACATTTCTTGTACAAAGAAATACAAGGTTTGTTTTAAATCAGCAAAGCTTACATTTTCATCAATATACAATCCTTCTACTTGGTGAAAAAAGCAATGCGCTCTTGCCGAAATGGTTTCATTGCGATACACTCTGCCTGGACAAATTACACGAATCGGTGGCTTTTGTGTTTCCATTACGCGCGCTTGCACGCTGCTGGTATGTGTTCTTAATAACCAAGCTGCATTGTTTTCGCTTGCTTCTTGAACATAAAACGTATCCTGCATATCACGCGCCGGATGATCCTCGGGGAGGTTCATGGCACCAAAATTATGCCAATCATCTTCTACCTCAGGGCCTTCAGCTACGGCAAATCCTAATCTTTTAAAGATAGAAACCATTTGATTACGCACTAAATTCAATGGATGTCTTGTACCCACTGCAATTGGATCGCCTGGTAATGTAAAATCGAATTTATTATTTCCTTGCTCTCCGCTTTCTCCCAAAGCTTCTTGCAATTGCACCATCTTATCTTCGGCTACAATTTTAAAAGCATTCAATATTTGACCGAATTCTTTTTTCTGCTCATTGGGTATATTTTTCATTTCCCCCATGATTTGTTTCACCAAGCCCTTGGTTCCTAAGTATTTGATGCGGTATTGCTCTACTTGATCGGGGGTGGTTGCCACCGTGGCTGCGATTTCGGCCTTGATTGCTTCTATTTGTTGTAACAATTGCTCCATAACACAAATATAAGCAAAAGGTGCATAGGCACCTTTTGATGAATACAGAAAAGTAATTGCAAAAATCGCTACATTTGTTACTCGTTGAAGTTTTATTACATGGAGTACAATACAGCAAGAAGTATAATGGGGATGAGAGAGTATGGCCGTCACGTTCAAAGGATGGTAGATCATCTTATGACCATCGAGGACAAAGCCAAACGCCAGGAACAAGCCCAGGTGGTAATTGAATTAATGGGTTTCTTAAATCCTTCCCTTAAAAACATTGAGGATTACAAACATAAATTATGGGATCACTTATTTTTTATGAGTGATTTTAAATTAGATGTGGAAAGCCCTTACCCTATTCCCACCAAGGACACCTATAAGCAAAAGCCTGATCCATTACCCTACCCCAAACGCAAAATCAAATATGCACATTTGGGTAAGAACTTAGAGCTGGTAATTGACAAAGCCATGGCCGAGACTGACGAAGAGAAAAAAGCAGGATTCGCCAATAGCATTGCACACTACATGAAATTGGCTTATAGCAATTGGCATAAGGAATTGGTACAAGACGATGCAATTCGAAACGAGTTAAACGCAATCACCGGTGGTGGACTTGAGTTTAGCAACACTCCTTATATCAAACATCGCAATCAAAATTTTGAACGTGATGAGTATCGCCCTGCTGGAGGAAGATGGCAAAACAATAACCGCAACCGAGGTGGCGGAGGTGGCCGAGGACCAGGTGGTGGTAGCGGCGGAGGTAGAAACAACAACAACCGCAATTTTAAAAAACGCTATTAGCAATAAAAAATTCAATCCCGTCTTTAACTTATGGACGGGATTTTTTATGTAATCAAAGAATAGTTTATTTTCGTAACTCAATCCATATTTATGAAGTCATTTGAAGTTAGAGGAGGACGTGCATTAAAAGGAACCATCATTCCACAAGGTGCAAAAAACGAAGCCCTTCAAATATTATCTGCTGTTGTATTAAGCAGCGATCCTATTACCATTTCCAATGTACCCAATATTGTGGATGTGAATTTATTGATTGAACTACTCCACGAAATGGGCGTGCGTGTTGAAAAATTAGAAGAGGGAGTGTATCGTTTTCAGGCCGATAAAATTGATCCCGACTATTTGGCTTCGGAAGAGTTTAGAAAAAAGAGTGGAAGATTAAGGGGCTCTGTAATGTTGGCTGGTCCTATCTTAGCGCGTTTTAATATTGCTTACTTACCCAAACCAGGTGGAGACAAAATTGGTCGTCGCCGTTTGGACACCCATATTATTGGATTTGAAAAACTAGGTGCAAAATATGCATATGATCACGAATTAGCTTGTTTCACTATTAAGACGGACGGATTAAGAGGTTGTTATATGTTATTAGATGAACCATCGGTTACAGGTACTGCCAATATTTTAATGGCAGCTGTTTTAGCCGAGGGTATCACTACCATTTACAATGCTGCTTGCGAACCTTATTTGCAACAGCTGTGTAGCATGTTAAATAGAATGGGTGCAAAAATCACTGGAGTGGGTAGTAATTTATTGACCATTGAAGGGGTAAAAAAATTAGGAGGTACCGAACACCGCATTTTGCCCGACATGATTGAGATAGGTTCTTTTATTGGTATGGCCGCCATGACCAAAAGTGAGATTAGAATTAAAGATGCCGGAGTCCAACACTTGGGTATTATTCCTGAAAAATTCAGATTGTTGGGAATTGATTTTGACATTCAAGGTGATGATATTTTTATTCCCGCACAAGAGGATTACGAAATTCAAACCTATATGGATGGTGGCATTCTTACTATTTATGACAATCCTTGGCCCGGTTTCACACCCGATTTATTAAGCATTGTTTTAGTAACTGCTACACAAGCAAGAGGCAGTGTTTTGATTCATCAAAAAATGTTTGAAAGCAGATTGTTCTTTACCGATAAATTAATTGACATGGGCGCGCAAATTATTTTGTGTGATCCACACAGAGCGACTGTAATTGGATTAGACCGCAAATATGCACTCCGTGGCATTACCATGAGCAGCCCCGACATCCGCGCTGGGCAAGCCTTGTTGATTGCCGCATTAAGCGCCGAAGGAAAAAGCACGATTCAAAACATTGAACAAATTGACCGCGGTTATCAATACATTGATACACGCTTACAAGCACTGGGCGCTGACATTAAGAGAGTTTAAAGTTTAATTAACAAGTCATTCTCTATCGGCATTACGCTAAAAGGTGAATTTATTTAAAATAAATTAGGCACTAATAAAACAAGAGGCCCGTTTATGGGGCCTCTTGTAAAATCATTATCGAAAATTTTAAGGAGCTAATTTTTATGAGCGACTTAAAATTTTGCAGGCGTACCAAATTTTGGAATTGACTTTTTAATAAACGCACGCAAGTGTTCGTTGCTGGTTGCTAGATCTTCTTTACGAATATACATCATGTGACCACTGCGGTATCCTTCCCAAAACATTCTGTCTTTTAATTTACCTGCAGCATCCATTTGCCACATATTGTATTTGGCATTAAAATAGTCACAAGCTCCATCATAATAACCCGATTGTACCAATAAATGCAAATATGGATTTTGCATCATGGCTTCGGCCAAGTCGCTACCCGTATGGTTATTGTTATTGTCCCAAGGATATACTGGACCAAAAATATTGTACTCTAAATCGGTTTTATAGCCCAATTCATCTCTTAAATAAATATTAATAGCCGGTGTGAAAGAATGTTCCCAGCTTGTTAACTCTGCATTGTATTCGGGATCCTCTCCAGCGTCTTTTTTGTCAATACCAATATAACGAGAATCCAATCTTCCCACAGTTTTACCTTGCGCTCTTAATAATTCTTTCCAAAAAAAGCTAAACGGCACTTCTAAATTTTGTTGTGCAATAGCGGTTTCACTAATGCCAATATAAGCTGCCATTTTTTTAATGATTTCTTTTTTCTTATCGGCATTCAATACACCTCCCTGTGCAATTGCAGGAATTAATTCATTCACCGTAAAAGCTTCTACTTCTGGTAAATAATCCGTTAAGTCCTTTGCCTGGTATTCCTTACTTAAGGTTTTATGATACCATGCAGTAGCTGCCATATAAGGTACGCGCAATGCCGCATTGGTTGGACCTTCTCGCTTTATGCCCAATTCGGTTGGAGACACCAAAATCACACCATTTAAAAACATCCAATGACGAGCTTGTAGTTCCAATGAAAGTCCTGAAACACGCGTAGTACCATAACTTTCTCCAATTAAAAATTTAGGGGATGCCCATCTTTTATTACGCACTACAAATGTGCTAATCCAATCTGCTAAATATTTTACATCGGCATTCACCCCAAAAAATTTACTGCCAGGAACCGACTTGTCTAATATTCTTGAAAATCCTGTATTCACCGGATCTACATAAACTATATCGGCAACATCTAAAACAGAATTGGGATTTTCTTCAAATCCATAAGGCTGTATCGGATAGCCTTCCTCATCTATCTTTAATTTTTTAGGTCCAGTATAACCTAGGTGCATCCACACGCTTGCCGTACCTGGTCCTCCATTAAAAGAAATCACCAAAGGGCGCTCATCTTTATTGGTCACATCAGTTCTTTCATAATATACATAAAACAATCCTGCGATGGCTTTTCCGTCCTCATCCCAAACCGGAATGGTTCCTGTAACTGCTTTATAAGGCACTTTTTGTCCTTTGATTGTCACTTCACCCTTGGTTTCGGTTTTGGCTTCCAATGAAAGCTCTCTTTTAAATCCCGGATTTTTATCTTCTTGCTTTGCTTTAGCACCTTCATCACCCGATTTTTGTGCTTGGGCAAACAAACTTGTAACCATCAATAAGGCTACCCACAATTGTTTTTGCATATTTTTATTTTTAATCGTACTTAATATAAGTGTTTATAAGATTGATAAATATACACCATAATTATACTTGGCAGCAACCACTGGTATAATTATTTAATTCGCTTTGAATGCTGTAAATTTGAGTATGTCAAGTAGTTTGAGAAAAGTGATCATTTTAGCAGCGCCATCGGGTGCGGGCAAAACAACCATTACCAAATATTTATTGGAACGCTTTCCGCGTTTGTCTTTTTCTATTTCTGCCACTACTCGTGCACCAAGGGGCACTGAGCAGGATGGTGTGGAATATCATTTTTTAAGTTTGGATAAGTTTGAAGGATTGATTGCGCAAAATGCTTTTTTGGAATACGAACAAGTATACCAAGGTGTTTACTATGGTACATTAAAGTCAGAGCTTGAGCGCATTTGGGCCTTGGGTAAAGTGCCCGTTTTAGACATTGATGTAAAAGGTGCCATTCATGTGCAACAACAATTGGCCGACAATAGTTTGTCTATTTTTATCATGCCGCCTTCGGTAGCCGCCTTGCGCGAAAGGTTATTAAACCGACAAACCGAAACCCCCGAAAGCATTCAAACCAGGATTGATAAAGCCGAATATGAAATTAGTTTTAGCAATGAATTCAATGCAATTGTTAAAAACGAAGTGTTAGCAACAGCTTGCGAAGATGCCGCTAATTTGCTGATTGAATTTTTAGGTCCAGCGTTTACCCAATAAATTATTTACTCAAAAAATAAGCTTATGTCTTTACAAGGAAAAACAGTGTTAATCACCGGTGGAAGTAGAGGCATTGGAAAAGCCATTGCCCTTAAACTTGCTGGTGCAGGTGCCAATATCGTAATTGCAGCTAAGTCGGTGGAAGAAGATCCTCGTTTGGGAGGTACTATTTTTTCCGCTGCCGCCGAAGTAGAAGCGCTTGGCGTAAAAGCTTTAGCTGTGCAGGTGGACATTCGCGATGAAGCACAAATTGCAGCTGCCATTCAAATAACGGTTGAAAAATTTGGGGGCATTGACATAGTAATTAATAACGCTTCAGCCATTCAACTAACTGATACCGAAAACACACCCAGTAAACGTTTTGATTTAATGCACAGCATTAATGTTCGTGGAACTTTTTTAGTAGTACAGCACGCTTTGCCTTATTTAAAAAAATCAACACACGCACATATTCTTACCCTATCCCCTCCCATCAATTTAGATCCCAAATGGATTGGACCCCATATCGCATACACACTCACTAAATACGATATGAGCATGATGGCCATTGGATGGGCGCATGAATTAAAAGACGACGGCATTGCTTCTAATGCGCTATGGCCACGCACTACCATTGATACCGCTGCGGTAAGAAATTTATTGGGTGGTGAAATGTTGGCCAACATGAGTCGTACACCTGCAATACTTGCAGATGCTGCTTATTATATTTTGTCCAAAGAAAAATTAGCATATACTGGAAAAACTTTTATTGATGAAGAAGTGATGGCTGCCGAAGGCATCACCGATTTGTCGAGTTATTCCGTAGTACCTGGCGCCACTCTTTATACTGATTTGTTTTTATAAATTTTTAATACCCTCCTTAATTATTTTCAATGAAACCCTTATTTATTCTTGGATTATTCTTGGTTGCCCTGAGCAGTCAAGCACAAAAGAAAACGAAATTAGATCCCGCTGCCGCAGCGGTAAATGCAAACAAAGAAGCAGCACTTCAATCCCTTACTGCGCGTTATGAAGCCGACAAAACCACCGCACTGCAAATTTGGGATTTTGCGGAAGTAGGTTATAAAGAAAATAAAAGTGCGGCATTGCATATACAACATTTAAGAGAAGCAGGCTTTACAGTGGAAACTGGCGTAGCGGGCATTCCCACTGCATTTGTAGCCACCTATGGTTCAGGAAGTCCGGCCATTGGTATTTTAGCCGAGTACGATGCATTGCCCGGACTTGCACAAAATGCAGTGCCTGAAAAATCCATCATTGCAGGTAAAAATGCAGGACACGGTTGTGGACACCACCTATTTGGAACGGCAAGTGTTGCTGCAGGTATTGCCATTAAAGATTTAATTGCCTCCGGAAAATTAAAGGGCACTATTAAAGTTTATGGGTGTCCTGCCGAAGAAGGTGGTAGCGGCAAAGTATTTTTAGTGCGTGCTGGATTGTTTAATGATTTAGATGCAGTGATTCACTGGCATCCCGATGATGTAAATGCAGTTACTACAACAAGTGCCTTAGCCAACAAATCGGCTAAGTTTAAATTTTATGGTATTTCTGCACACGCTGCTGCCCAACCAGAACAAGGTCGTTCTGCATTGGATGCGGTAGAAGCTATGGATAACATGGTGAACATGATGCGTGAACATATTCCTCAAGAAACTAGAATTCACTATGTAATTACCAATGGTGGTAAAGCGCCCAATGTGGTGCCCGATTTTGCCGAAGTATATTATTATGTACGTCATCCAAAAAGAAAAGACGTGGTGGAAATTTTTGACAGAGTGGTTAAAGCTGCGGAAGGTGCTGCATTAGGAACGGGCACTACCATGAAATATGATATTATTGGAGGCACACACGATTTGCTCATCAACAAAACACTTGCCGAAGTAATGCAAAGCAATTTAGAAAAAGTGGGGGGAGTACATTATACAGAAGCAGAAAAAGCATTTGCCCAAAAAATACAACCTAGTTTTATTGGTGCTCCTGCAGAGATTGCTTCTGCTGCTACAGTTAAGCCACTTAGTTATGTAGTAGAAGGAAACAGCGGGTCCACCGACGTGGGCGATGTAAGCTATATGAAACCTACCGTGGGTATGCGCGGCGCCACTTGGGTGCCTGGCACACCTGCACATAGTTGGCAAGCAGTAGCGAGTGGTGGTACCGAAATTGGTACAAAAGGAATGTTGGTGGCAAGTAAAACCATGGCATTAACAGCAATTGACTTAATGAGCAATCCTGCATTGATTCAAAAAGCTACTGAAGAATTTAAGGCAGGCATTGGTGATTATAAATACAAAGCTTTATTAGGCGACATTAAACCTGCATTGAATTATAGAGACTAATTAATGAAATATAATTAGTCTCTATAATTCCTTTTTATGATTTTTTCGAAACATCAGATGCTTTCGCATCTTCTCCCCCTATAAACGGGACCCTCGATTTAGTTTACTTCTTACTTATACTAAAAAAGGCCACTCAATTGAGTGGCCTTTTTTATTTATTAAAAATTCGATTACGCTTTTACGACTAGTCTTTCGAAAAACTTTCAGGGCGCATTTGAGGGAAGAACAATACATCTTGTATGGATGGTTGATTCAACATCATCATACATAAACGATCAATACCAATGCCAATACCGGATGTAGGTGGCATACCATATTCCAATGCTCTTAAAAAGTCATGGTCAATAAACATAGCTTCGTCATCGCCTCTTTCCATTAATGCCAATTGATCCTCAAAACGCTTACGTTGGTCAATTGGATCATTTAATTCAGAATAAGCATTGGCCAATTCTTTTCCATTCACCATTAATTCAAAACGCTCTACCAAACCTTCCTTGCTTCTATGCTTTTTAGTTAATGGGCTCATTTCTACAGGGTAGTCAATGATAAAAGTAGGTTGTGTATAGGTATGCTCACTAGTAGCTCCAAATATTTCATCAATTAACTTTCCTTTTCCAATGGTGGGTGCAACGTCTATCTTTAAAGTCTTACACACTTCTCTCAATCCCGCTTCATCCATTCCTGAAATATCAATACCTGTATTTTCTTTAATCGCATCCATAATACTCACTCGGCGGTAAGGAGCTTTAAAATCAATGGTCTTATCACCTACTGTTAATTTTGTAGTACCGTGTAAGGTTAATGCGATTTTTTCAAACAATTGCTCGGTAATTTCCATCATCCAGAAATAATCCTTGTAGGCAGTATACCATTCTAAAACGGTGAACTCGGGATTATGTGTACGATCCATTCCCTCGTTACGGAAATTGCGGCTAAACTCATATACCCAATCAAATCCACCAACAATTAAACGCTTTAAATACAATTCATTGGCGATACGCAAATAAAATGGCACATCTAGTGCGTTGTGGTGTGTTATAAAGGGCCTTGCTGCCGCTCCTCCAGGAATCGCCTGCAATACCGGTGTATCTACTTCAAGGGCACCACGCGTATTTAAAAACTCACGAATGGTGTTCATTAATATAGTACGCTTTGCAAAAGTTTCTTTTACATCGGGGTTGATAATTAAATCGGCATAACGTTGACGGTACCTAAATTCCGGATCCGTTACCGCGTCAAATGTATTTCCTTCCTCATCTCTTTTTACTACAGGTAATGGCTTTAAAGATTTAGCTAGTAAGGTCACCGTGCTAGCGTGTAAAGATGTTTCGCCTGTTTTGGTAATGAATACATAACCTGTAGCGCCAATAATATCGCCCAGGTCCATGCCATTTTTAGTTAACACATCCCAATAGGTTTTGTCCTCGTCTGGACAAATCTCATCTCTCTTTATATATAATTGAAAAATGCCGTCGTTGTCCTGAATTTTCACAAATAAAACCTTGCCCTTGTCATTTACACTCATGATACGGCCTGCAACACATACATTAGCATAGTTATCCTTGGTTTCCTCGGAAAAGTTTTGCTTAATCTCAGCTGAATAGTGTGAAACAGGGTATAATGGAGCCGGATACGGATTAATGCCCGCAGCCTCAAGGTTTTGGAGTTTTTCTCTTCTAATAATTTCTTGTTCTGATAAATCTTGACTCATTGATATTGTATTAATACCGCAAAAGTAAAACTTAAGGAGCAATTAGCGAAAGAAGCCTGCTTTTACTTCTTGTTCTGTTAAAGAAAGTAAATCCCCGGGTTGCATTTTATCAATAGTATAAGTACCCAGTTGCACCCTTATTAATCTTAAAACAGGAAATCCTACGGATGCAAACATTTTGCGCACCTGCCTATTCTTTCCTTCAGTAAGTTGAATAGAAGCCCAGGTGGTGGGTATTGATTTTCTAAAACGAATGGGGGGAATGCGATCGGGTACCTCAATCGTATCGGGCAACAAATTTACCTTGGCTGGTTTTGTTTGATATTGTTTTCCATCTATGTTGATGGTAACGCCTTTGGCCAATTTACGAGCCGCCTCTTCTGTAATAGCGCCGTCTACTTGTACCCAATAAGTACGTTTGTGTTCAAAGCTAGGATGTAATAGCTGATGATTAATACTTGTATCATTGGTTAACAACAATAACCCTTCACTATCATAGTCTAATCTTCCTACTGGATACACATCTTTTTCTACTTCAATAATATCTTTCAAACAAGGTTTTCCTCCTTCCGATGTGAATTGAGAAAGCACTTGAAAGGGTTTATATAATAAGTAGTATTGCATGAACGAAAAGGTCTAAAAAAACAAAGTCCCACTGTTGTGGGACCTCGTATATAGATGGGTTAGTAAGTACGGGAATTGAATTCCCATCACAATATTAATTATAGTTTATTCTAATTCAAAAAATTTTTTAAACAAATTTTTTGGGTTTATCCACAATGGCACTCATTGAGAAGCGATTGATACATTTATTTTTTCAATGAATTTATTACTCAATTTAAAAACGAGTTCAATATTTTCAAAAATGATAATTGCTGTAACTATTGTAAACAAAGGGTTTCAGAAGATGTATAAAAACGATTGCATAAAATTTTCTTTGATTGTTTCACCTGATTGTTTGCTTAATTGGTCAAGTATTTTTCAAGGAAAATGGCTGAAAAAAATTTTTTACAAAAAACCCTTGTTACCTTTGATTTAGGCCAAAAAACACAATTATGAAGCTAATCGCACCCGTTTCTATTAAATGGTTATCGGAATTAATAGGCGCTGAAATTGTTGGAAATGATCAATTAGAAATCACTGGAGTGAATGAAATTCATCAAGTTGAAACTGGTGATTTAGTGTTTGTTGATCATCCAAAATATTATGATACCTGCTTAAATAGTGCTGCTACTTGCATCATAATTAATAATAAAGATGTAACGATTCCTGCTGGGAAAGCATTATTGTTTTGTGCCGATCCATTTGAAGCTTATTTAACCATTGTTCAACATTTTAAGCCCCTTGTTATTAGTACCGATGCAATAAGTAAGGACTTAATTGTAGGCGAAGGCACTGTAATTATGCCAAATGTTTTTATTGGAAATAATGTGCGTATTGGTAAAAATTGCACCATTTATCCCGGAGTAAGTATTTTGGCCGATACGGTAATTGGTGACGAGGTAATTATTCAAGCGAACACGGTAATTGGTGGAGATGCTTTTTATTATAACACCAAGAAAAACAGACCGGCTTGGTATAAAAAAATGTTGAGTTGCGGAAGGGTAATTTTGGAAGATAAAGTGGAGATTGGATGTGGTTGCACCATTGATCGTGGCGTAAGTGGTGATACCAAAATAGGCATGGGCACCAAGATTGATAATATGGTGCATATTGGACACGATACACAAACTGCCGAGAACTGTTTGATTGCGGCACAAGTGGGCATTGCAGGGGGCGTTAAATTGGAAGCGGGTGTAACCCTTTGGGGTCAAGTAGGCGTTGGCAAAACCCTTACTATTGGTGAAAATGCCATGGTAATGGCACAATCGGGCGTACCCTCTTCATTGCCTGGCAATAAAGTGTATATGGGCTTCCCGCCAGAAGAAGCTAGCATTAAGCGCAGAGAATATGTTTGGATTAAACGTATACCCGAACTTTGGAAAAAAGTGATGGAAGATAAAAAAGCTTAAAAAGTGGCTAGTGAAGGTATTAATTAGTGTTTATAATTGATGCTTTGCTTTTAGTTCCTGGGTTGCTCTTTGGATGGTCTCCTCAATACTGCGATACCTAAATTTAGGAAAGGCTTTTAAAAATTTACCGTTATCAAAATGCACAACAGCTTGTGCAGTTGCTGCCGTTTCCTTAGTTAACAACGGCGCTTTGCCTGTTATCAGTCCTTTAATGGCTTCTAATCTCCAAACAATGGCTGCCAATAAAGGTGTTACCTTTTTGTGTGGTGGGCGTTTCCCAAAAGCATTCGCAATGCGTGTAAACACTTCCTTGTATTGCAAATTGGCCCCACTAATAATATAACGTTGTCCCTGTATTTCACTTTGCATTAATAATTGCATAGCATCTACTACATCCAGTACATCTACAAAACCACTCACACCACTGGTAAACCATGGAAATTCATCATAGGCCGATTTAAATATTTCAGATGACCCCTTGCTCCAATCGCCTGCACCCAAAATAATAACTGGGTTTACTATGGCTACTTGAAGTCCTTCTCCCATCCCCCTCCACAGTTCCATTTCGGCCAAATATTTTGATTTGCCATAAACACTATTACTGGTTTCCGGTGTCCAATTCATGGTTTCATCGACAGCCTCATTCTCTCTTATTCTTCCTAGCGCCGCCACCGAACTCACGTATACTAATTTTTGAATATTGTGTTCAATACATGCATTTACCACATTCGCTGTTCCTTGCACATTTGTGTGTAACATAGTAGCAGCCTGCTTGGGCGTAAAAGCTACAATGGCTGCGCAATGGTAAACCTGTGTAATGTTTTCCATTGCCTGGTCCAAAGCGCTAACATCTAAAATATCGCCCTTTACCCAATTTACTTTTTCTGCATGCTTAAAAACAGGAATAGTATTTCGATACATGGCACGAACACTTGCACCCTTTTCAATCAAGTCTGTTATTAAATGCGAACCCACTAAGCCACTTGCGCCGGTAACAAAAATCATAGTTTATTGATTGTCTTTTAACAACTTGGCAATATCTCTTTTCAATTGTTGCACTTCAATTGCTTTTAAGCCATCGTAAATTTTTCCACGAATTTTTCCTTTGCGATCTACCAATGCAAAAAACTGGGTATGAATAAATTGATCCTCAATTTTCTCTACATTGTTTTTTGGGTCGTCTAGTAAATAAGATCCTCTTGCCATTTGATATAAACTATCCTTACGCCCTGTTAAGAAAATCCATTTTTTGGTATCTACTTGTAAAGAATCGGCATAACGCTTTAATACAGGCACAGAGTCGGTGCCGGGATTACAGGTATGGGAAAAGATTTGAAAGTCAGGCTCGTCCTTAAACTGCATATAAATATCCTTCATATTGGTATTGAGTTTCGGACAGATTCCTTTACAAGTAGTAAAAAAATATTCTACTACGGTTACTTTTTGCAACAAGTTGGAATCTGTTACTTTTTGCCCGTCTTGATTGGTAAAATGAAAAGGCTTTACATAACTAAGGGTGGGCATTTTTACTTTCCAGTTGTCCGTGCCCCTAAAAACGAAATAATAAAACGAAACCAATAAGGCAGTAAAAAATACCAGATAAAATAAAAGCTTTTTTGACATAGGGTTAATTTTAATGGAGACCCCTCCTTTTGTACACATAAAGGTAATATTATTTTAGTTGCCCTATCTTTGCACTATGTTTAAAAAATGGAATTGGGATGCAATTGGCATTGGGGCTTCTTTGGCCTGCGCAATACATTGTGCATTATTGCCTTTGTTTTTTAGTTCCCTACCCTTGCTAGGAATTAATATCCTGCACAATTTTCAATTTGAGTTTGGTATGATTTGTTTGTCCTTTGGCATTGGGGCGTATTCTCTATACCATGGCTACAGAAAACACCACCACAGCTTTAAACCCATTATTTTGTTTAGCATTGGCATAGCGCTTATGTTTTGTAGAATGGCATTTAGAGCCGCAGAATTGTATTTATTATTCCCAGCTGCTTTTTTTATCATTATTGCACATATCAACAACCACAATCGCTGCAGAATGCACAACCATGCACATGCCGATGATTGCGACCATTAATTTTCCTGCTTACTAATTAAGGATTTCCGTTTACGCGAAAGTAAAGGACATCGATCCATCTTTTTCGTCCTTTAATTGGATGCCCATTTCGGCCAATTGATTTCTAATTTTATCGCTGGTAGCAAAATCCTTTCTTGACTTTGCATCTTTACGAATTTCAATTAACAAATCAATTACACCATTTAATTGTGCTCTATTCGCTCCGGCTTCTACTTTAATGCCCATGATATTTTCAATGAACAATACCATTTGACTTTGAACAAATAACCAGGTATCACCGCTAACCGCGTCTTCCTTGATATGCTTGTCTTTTAGCGAATTAATGCTTGGCAAAATTTCAAATAAATTGGCCACTACTTTTGCCGTATTCATGTCGTCATCCATGAAGGTTTCTAATTCCGATGCCCAAGTTTTTAATTGTGCGTCTAAATTAGCATCAGTAGCAGCAGTGCCTCCTGTAAAAGTTTGTGCCTTAAGCCACTCAAAGGCTTCAAGCAAACGTTTCAAGGCTTTTTCAGATGCTTGCAATGCTTCGTTGCTAAAATCCAATGTGCCACGATACTGACTTTGTAATATGAAAAAGCGTACCGTCATGGGTGCATAAGCTTGTGTAAGTTCGTGGTGATTGCCAGAAAACAATTCACTTAACTTAATCACATTATTATAGCTCTTTCCCATTTTGCGACCATTAATGGTAATCATATTATTGTGCATCCAATAGCGCGCCGGGATTTCATGATTGCATACATTGCTTTGCGCAATTTCACATTCATGGTGTGGAAATTGCAAATCCATTCCGCCTCCGTGTATGTCAAATTGTTTGCCTAAATATTTAGTGGCCATTGCCGAACACTCAATATGCCAACCCGGGAAACCTTCTCCCCATGGGCTTTGCCAGCGCATAATATGCTCAACAGGCGCTTTTTTCCACAAAGCAAAGTCTACCTTATTTCTTTTTTCTTCCTGGTTTTCCAACTCACGTGTTGTTTCCAACTGCTCTTCCAAATTTCGACCACTTAAAATGCCATAAGGTTGATTTTTTTTGGAATAGTCATTATTGTATTTAACTACATCAAAATAAACTGAGCCATTACTTTCATAAGCATAACCATCTTTTAAAATGGTTTTAATCATTTCAATTTGTTCTACAATATGACCCGTAGCAGTGGGTTCAATACTTGGTGGCAGATTGTTGAACTGCTCCATTGCCCAATGGTATAAGTGCGTATATTTTTGCACCAATTCCATGGGTTCTAATTTTTCTAAAATGGCTTTGGATGCAATTTTATCTTCGGCCTGTTTACCTTCTTCCTCAAAATGACCAGCATCGGTAATATTACGTACATAGCGTACTTTGTATCCCTTGTGTAGTAGGTAACGATATACTACATCAAAAGTGATAAAAGGCCTTGCGTGCCCTAAATGACTTTCGCCACTTACCGTAGGACCACATACATACATCCCAACATAGGGTGCATTAATGGGTTCGAAAACTTCTTTTTGACGGGTAAGCGAGTTGTATATTTTTAGTGCCATAATGTAGGCACAAAGATATTTGATTTTAAGTAACTGCTATTGTTTTTTTAACTGCAAATCGGCCATGATCATTTGGTGATCGCTTAGGTTTTCATCGGACTGCTCCCAGGCTTTTACTTGCCAATGAGCATCGGTTAAAATGTAATCGATTCTCAATATGGGAGAGAGCCCCATAAATGTAGCTCCAATGCCTACTCCTCTTTGGATAAATGCATCCTGCCAACCCTGAGCAATGGTATGGTAAGTATAAGAATTTGGCACATCGTTAAAATCGCCGGTTAATATACTTGGATAGGGACTTGCATTCAACTGGGCCTTTACTTGTTCGGCCTGCACCGCTCTTTCTACAAATGCTTGCTTCATTTTTTTGAGTACCCCCCATTTGCTTTTGGTAGTATTGTCAATAGCCTCAAAATCGTTTTGTTTAAATCGATACGATGCCAAATGGGTGGTGAATACGCGGATGGTATCGTCTCCTTTTAATAAGGTAGCTGCAATAATACTTTCTTGATTGAAAAAAGCTGTGCGAGTGGCTTGTAGAATTTTATACTTAGAATAAATGATGCAACCAGAATAATAAGCTGACTCAGGAGTTTGATAATCCTTTGAAAAAAACGAATAAGGATATTGTTCAGCAAAATATTGTGCATGATTGGCAATATCTCCAACGCGCTCATTGGTATTGTATTCTTGCATACAAATAATGTCGGGTTTCCACTTTTGAATAGAATACGCGATATCCTGTGTTCTTAATTTTAGTCCGCTATTGGCCTTTACACCATTAAAGCCACGTACATTCCAACTTACTACTCTTAGGCTGTTTTCTTTTTTCTTGTTGGGAAATTGTGTGCCCGGATGTAATGCAATCAATACAGCAATCGCTTTCCAACCCACCAATAAGCTTAGGGCCGAAGGCAATGCAAGCAAGGGTTTTGCAATAATCCAAAAAAGAAATAATAATACTTCAATCGCTAATAAATAAGGGGTGAGAATGCCTAAAAAACCATTTATCCAAATTAATGAACTGGGGGAGAAAAACAATGGATACAAAAGCAATGCAGACACAAGCAAGTTCAAAAACAAAATTGCTTTTTTACCAACATTGCGTATGCGTGATTTTTTCTTGGCCATTAATTTTTAGGGGCTAAACTATTGTTTAACAAATGTAATAGTTGGTGCATCCATTTCCCTAAATCCACTCCTCTTTTTAATAACATGGCATACAATACGCCCGATAAGCCGCCAACCACAGTTGCCATATCGCTTGCAATTGGTGCATCTAACAAGCTATATCCTTGTAACAATAAATACAAGAGGCTAATGACCCAAACTGAAATACCTCCTCCAATATTGGACAATAATTTTGTGTTAGGAATAAGCAGCATGCATGCCATTGCAATGGCTGTTACGCTGAGGCCTGCACCAAATAATAATTGATTGGATTCGATAATACAAAATGCAATTCCACCTATTATACCCGCATAAAAATAGAGGGGAAACAAGTGCTTGTTGAATCCCTTTACTTGTAGTTGATATGCAAATAGGGACATCCAACTCATATTGGCAAACAATGCCCAAAAACCATCCTGTATCCAATTAAATGTAAATAAGGACCAAGGGTGTTGCATCCAAGCCGCATTTAAAACAAATGGTTGAAATATTTGTAAATCATATTGTTCCAAAGGCAGGCTTTCTAAATAATAAACCACTTTAATTAAACCCAGCATTACATATACGACCAGGTTAATAGCCAAAAGGGCTACCAGGGAATTATTATCCGCACCAAGTAAAGGTTTTTGGTTGCTTTCTGTTTGCATAGTTTGTTATTATAGCGCGCTTTAAAATCTTCTGTTTCTTTTTTTCCAGATATATACCAATATAAAACCAACAATGGCGCCACCCACATGTGCCCATCTAGCCACACTGTCTCCAGCAGAATTTTTTAAGGCAAAAAATAGTTCATAGGAAAAATAGAGCATGCCCAGCCATTTGGCTTTCATGGGAATGAAAAAATAAATATAAATATAGGTGTTAGGGAATAGATACACGAATGCAATTAAAATACCAAAAACCGCACCACTTGCGCCTAAAGTAGCAACATCCACTCTTGCTTTATACCTTGTAATGAATTCCAGCGCCTCCCCCGACTGCGACACGCCGCTTGACATCAATTGGTTGTAAATTTTGGTGGCATCCATTAATTCATAGGACAGGATACCCAAATGAAGCATCGCCGCTCCCACTCCGCATAAAAAATAAAACAATAAAAATTGTTTCTCTCCCCAAATGTTTTCAAGGATAGAACCAAACATCCATAGTGCCAACATGTTTCCAAAAATATGTCCAAGGTCACCATGCAAAAACATATGTGTAATTAATTGCCAAGGTCTGAACAATTCGCTTTGAAATGCATGCAGCGCAAATACATCTTCAAACGAAAATGCACTAGTTGGACCCGCAATCGTGTTTTGTGCCAAAAAAACCAACCCATTAATGATTAATAAATTTTTAATAATAGTTGGTAAGCTATTATACGAAGAAGGTCTAAACTGATTCATTTGCTATTTGATTTAAGCTAATTATTTTCTTTTTAACTGTACCACATTCTCAATATGTAAAGTATGTGGAAACATGTCTACAGGTTGTATTTTAGTCACTTTGTATTTTTCATCTAATAAAGCCAAATCCCTTGCTTGTGTTGCCGGATTGCAACTCACATACACAATCGTTGGCGCTTCCATCTCCAATAATTTGCGCACTAATTTTTCGTGCATGCCTGCCCGTGGAGGATCGGTAATGATCACATCGGGTTTACCATGTGTTTCAAAAAAAGCATCGTCGCAAATATCAATTACATCACCTGCAAAAAACGCATGGTCTTTTAATTGATTCATGTTGGCATTGATTTTAGCATCTTCAATAGCATCGGCCACAAATTCAACCCCAACAATTTTCTTGGCTTGTTTGCTACAAAAAATCCCAATGCTACCTGTACCACAATACAAATCATACACTACTTCCTTTCCCGTTAATTCAGCAAAATCTCTGGTGACTTGATATAATTTTTCGGCTTGTTTTGAATTGGTTTGGAAAAAAGATTTGGGACTAATTTTAAATTCAAAATCTTCTAACATTTCGGTGATATACCCTTTGCCAAAAAATATTTGTGGCTCCAAATCCTGCATGCTGTCGTTGCGCTTACCATTGATGGTATACAACAAAGTGGTTATTTGAGGAAACTGCTGCAACAGCAAGTTCAATAAAGCTTCTCTTTTTGATTTGTCCTCGTATCCCAAAATTATATTCACCATCCACTGTCCATTAGTGGTATTGCGAACAAACATATTGCGTAACCAACCTTGATGTTGTTTAATATTATAAAAAGGCATTTCATTTTCAATTGCAAAATTCACCACTGCCTTGCGCATTAAGTTGGTTGGCTCTTCCTGTAAATAACAAGTGTCTATCTCCACTACTTTTTCAAAAAAACCTCTTGCGTGAAAACCACCCGCACCAGGACTTTTCACCATTTCCTCACCAGCAGCTTTCATGGCTTTAAATTCGTCGAATGGAATAAATTTTTCTGTAGCAAATGTGTATTCTACTTTATTTCGATAGCCCTCGGTAGGCGTTGCGCCTAAAATAGCAGGGATTTCGGGCAAACTTACTTTCGCAATGCGGGTAAGATTGTCCACTACTTGCTTGTGCTTATATATTAACTGTTGTGCATAAGGAAGCATTTGCCATTGACACCCACCACATACTCCAAAATGAGCACAAAAAGGCTTTACGCGCATTTCGGAATAACTATGAAAATGTTTTGCAAATCCTTCCGCCCAATCGGTTTTGTTTTTTTGAAGTTGAATATCAACCACATCACCTGGCACAGCACCTTCTACAAATACTACTTTCCCATCCACTCTTGCTAGCGACTTGCCTTCGGCAGCATAATCCTCAATAAGGATTTTTTCTAAAACCGGTTTTTGTTTAATTTTTCTCACAGCAACAAAGGTACTCCACCCACTTTATATTTAAAGTAAATAAGTATACAATTTAAGATGTCCAATTTATTTATATTTTTACCAAATGAAACAATTATTGACCCTCATTTTATTGCTCCCTTTGTTTTTGATGGCACAAACAAAAAAGCCAATTGCCAATGCTCCCCAGGGGCGTGAAATTGAAATTAGCCTTAAGCCTTATCAAAACACAAAAATTTACTTGGGTAGCAATTATGGAAACAGTAAAGCGCTCGTTGATTCTTGTATATTGAACGAAAAGGGCCAAGGTGTTTTTAAATCCAAGGACAAGCTTACGCCTGGCATTTACTTTGTGGTGTCGCCGAAAATGAGCATACTTTTTGATTTTTTAGTAGATGAAAAACAACAGTTCAAAATCAGCGCAGATACTTCCGACCTAAGGAACATTCAAATAGTTGGGTCCAAGGACAATACCCTTTTTCAATCTTATTCTAAAGAAATTAATGGCCTGTTCTTGCAATTGAGCGAATTAGAAAACAATTATAAAGCAGCAAAAACTCAAGCAGATTCTACCAATATTAAAACCGCATATTTAGCAAAGGACAAGGAAATTAAACAAAAAAGACAAGCCTTTATCAAGAGCAATCCCAACACCCTTATGCAATTTTTGTTAAATACCATGCAAGTGCCTGATGCGCCCGCAATACCTGTGGTGAAAGGAAAAGCCGATTCGCTCTATCCTTTTCACTATGTAAAATCGCACTATTGGGATGATGTGGTTTTTAATGATAACCGCTTATTAAGAACTCCTTTTTTTGAAAAAAAATTAGACGACTATTTTAAGAATTATGTTTCTCGAGAACCCGATTCCATTATCGAGGAGGTGCAGTACATGTTAACTGTTGCAAAAACTGGAAAAGAAATTTATCCTTTCTTATTGTTTAAGTTTACCAATAAATATATCAGCCCGGAGTTTATGGGTCAGGACAAAGTGTTCTTACATATTTATCAAAACTTTTTTGCAAAAGGCGACACCGTATTGCTTAATGAGGCTTCTAAAAAATCATTGCGCGATCGAGCTTATAGCTTAATGGCCAACCAGTTGGGTTTACCTGCGCCCATCTTGGTATTAAATGATATGGACAACCAACGTTTTGCATTACACAATATAAAAGCGCCTTTCACTTTTGTTGCATTTTGGGATCCTACCTGTGGACATTGCAAGGTGGAAATTCCAAGATTGGATTCCATCTACAAAGCCAATTGGAAAGCAATGAATGTTAAAGTGGTTTCGGTGAATATTAATGCCAAAGAAATGACCGCCTGGAAAAATTTTGTGAAAGAGCATCAAATGGAAGGCTGGATTAATGGATATCAAACTGACGAGGACCTAGAAAAAGAAATTAAAGAAGGTAAGCCCACAACCATTAGACAATTGTATGATGTTTATAAAACACCTACTTTTTATTTATTGGACAAGGATAAAAAAATCATTGCAAAAAATTTAAGCCTTGAGCAGTTTAATGATTTTTTACAAAATGCAATGAGCAAATCCAAATAACAGATGGGCCTAAAACACTGCAGCAACAACATCCTTGATGACTTTTGGCTTTCCTAGTGTATAGTAGTGCAAAACGGGGACGCCGGCTGCTTTTAACTCTTTGCTTTGCTGAATTAACCACTCTTTACCCACTTGCTCACAAGCTTCTTCACTGTTAGCCGCTTCCATTGCACCACGTAAATCTGCCGGAATATCTACATAAAAAATATTCGGCAAAATGGTTAATTGCTTTTTATTGGTAATGGGTTTTAAACCAGGAATGATGGGCACATTAATGCCAATACTTCGACAAGCATCTACGTATTCAAAATATTTTTTGTTGTCAAAAAACATCTGTGTCATAATATATTGTGCGCCCGCATCTACCTTATCCTTGGCTCTCTGCAAATCAAATTCCATGCTTGGTGCTTCAAAATGTTTTTCGGGATAACCCGCTACACCCATACAAAAATTAGTCTTGCTGCCGTTTAAAATTTCTTTATCAAGATATTCGCCATTATTTAAACCAACCACTTGTTTTAATAAATCAATGGCCTGTTGATTGCCATTGGGTTCGGGCACAAATGTTGTTTGTCCTTTTTCGGCATCGCCTCTTAATACCAAAACATTGTCAATGCCCAAAAACTGCAAATCAATTAACGCATCCTCGGTTTCTCTTTTTGAAAATCCTCCACAAATAATATGTGGCACGGCGTCTACATTGTAATGGTTCATGATAGCAGCACAAATGCCCACCGTTCCAGGGCGCTTCCTTACGTCTACCTTTTCCTCCAAGCCCAATTCGTTTTTACGCAAGATGGTTTCACTGCGATGATACGTAACATTAATCCATGATGGCTTGAACTCCATTAAAGGATCAAGATGATCATATATATAAGAGATGGTTCTTCCTTTTAATGGGGGCAATACCTCAAAAGAAACCAATGTGTCTTTTGCTTTTGCCAAATGTTCAATTACCTGCATATGTTAATTTTAAAACGATCGGCTGCAAAAATAGTTAATAATGGTCAGCGAAGGGCTTAAAAGCTATATTTACCCTTATTTTTGTACAAATATTCAACGTGATACTTACAATACATACCGACAAACTCATTAAACAATATAAGAATCGCCGTGTGGTGGACCAGGTAAGCATTTCTGTAAAACAAGGCGAGATTGTGGGTTTGTTGGGGCCTAATGGTGCCGGAAAGACCACTACTTTTTATATGGTCGTAGGTTTGATTGCCCCCGATGAAGGACGTGTATTTTTAAACGACGAAGACATTACCCATCTTCCTATGTACAAAAGGGCGCAAAAAGGATTGGGTTACTTACCCCAAGAAGCCAGCGTGTTTAGAAAAATGTCGGTTGAGGACAATATCATGGCCATTTTAGAAATGACCAAGCGTACAAAAGGAGAAAGAGAATACAAATTAGAATCTCTTTTGGATGAATTTAATTTACATCATGTTAGAAAAAACAACGGGGACAGCTTAAGTGGAGGAGAGCGAAGAAGAACAGAAATTGCACGCGCATTGGCAGTGGATCCTAAATTTATTTTATTAGACGAACCCTTTGCTGGCGTGGATCCTATCGCAGTAGAAGATATTCAATCGGTGGTGGCAAGATTGAAATTAAAAGATATTGGCATTTTGATTACCGATCACAACGTAAACGAAACCCTTTCGATTTGCGATCGCGCCTACTTATTAATTGAGGGTAAAATATTCAAACACGGATCGGCCGAAGAGCTAGCCGAAGACGAACAAGTACGTAGATTGTATTTAGGTACAAATTTTGAATTAAAGCGAAAGGATTGGATTATTGAAATGGGTCAAAAAAGCTAAATTATTTAAGGGTATGGCGTATATTGTGATACGCCTATGAAGATTTTTAGTCCCGCATTATCAAGACTGGCTCGACTGCGCTATTGGCGCATTGAGCACTGGGTAGATAACCCCACTGCGGCGCAACGTGAAGTGCTTCAGGATTTAATCACACATGGTCAATATACGCAGTTTGGGCGCAAATATCAATTTGAAGAAATATTCAATATTCGAAAGTTTAAGGAAACCGTTCCCATTCAGGAATACGAGGATCTTAAACCCTATATTGATCAAATTATGGAGGGAGAACAATCAGTGCTCTGGAACACGCCTGTAGCGTGGTTTGCAAAAAGCAGTGGTACCACCAGTGACAAAAGCAAGTTCATTCCTATTACCAAGGAAAGTATGGAGGACAATCACTTTCAGGGCTCTAAGGATGTGCTTACTATTTATTATCACGCCCTTCCCAATAGTGATTTATTGACAGGAAAAAGTTTAGTGGTGGGAGGCAGTCACCAAGTGCATCCTATAAAAGAAGATGTGCAATACGGTGATTTAAGCGCTGTGCTTTTGCAAAACTCTCCATTTTGGGCAAGCCTTATTCGCACACCAGAACTTTCTATTGCACTCATGGACGAGTGGGAAGAAAAAATAGAAAGCCTTGCACAAAATACCATTGCAGAAGATGTTACCTCTATTGCAGGTGTGCCCACCTGGACCCTCGTGTTATTAAAAAGAATATTGGCCATCACGGGCAAACAAAATATTAAAGAGGTGTGGCCTAATTTTGAATTATACATTCATGGCGGTGTTTCCTTTACTCCTTACAAAAATCAGTTTCAAAAAATAATTGGCCCTAATTGTAATTACATAGAAATATACAATGCAAGTGAGGGTTTTTTTGCAGCGCAAGACAGAGTGAACGAAGAAGGCATGTTGTTGTTTTTACAACATGGCATTTTTTACGAATTCATGCCTATTGAAGAATACGGAAAATGCAATCCCCAAACCATTGGACTCAACAAGGTAGAACTGGGAAAAAACTATGCGATTGTAATAAGCACCAACGGAGGTTTATGGCGTTATTTAGTTGGAGACACTATTCAGTTTGTAGACCTAAAACCTTATCGTATAAAAGTGTCGGGCAGATTAAAACAATATATCAATGCATTTGGCGAAGAAGTGATTGCCGATAATACCGACAAAGCGATAAGCCTTGCCTGTGCAGAGTTGGGTGTAACCATGAAAGAATATACCGCAGCACCCGTTTATATGTCTGATCATGCAAGTGGCGCGCATGAATGGCTGATTGAATTTGAAACCAACCCCATAAACATGAACGCTTTCGCTGTATCGCTGGATAAACACTTGCAGTCATTGAACAGCGACTATGAGGCCAAACGACATAAAAACATTGCACTATCTTTACCTCAAATCACAGCAGTAAAACCGGGTAGTTTTCATGAATGGTTAAAACGAAAAGGTAAACTGGGAGGACAACACAAAGTGCCTCGGCTTTCAAATGAGCGCAAATACCTTGAAGAATTAAAAGAAATTCACGAAGCATTATAATATTGTAGCTTTTGTTTCGTTTACATTGAACCAAATTTATTAACAAGCGTACCTATTGCGCAATAATTAAATCAAATGATAGAAGTGTTAGGATGGATGGCCACCGCGGTGGTAGTGGGCTCTTTTGGTATTCAAGACGTAAAAAAATTGAGAATCACCAACTCGATTGGTAGTTTACTTTGGATTGCCTATGGTTTTTTAAAACAGGATAATCCTGTTATCTTTGTCAATATCAGTATTGTGCTCATGCACGCTTATTGGTTTATTAAAAACAGAAAATAATGAAATTATTATCCGGAAAAGTAGCTATTGTTACAGGTGCCGCTAGGGGCATTGGCGCTGCCATTGCATTAAAGCTAGCTGAACAAGGCGCCAATATTGCTTTTACTTATGTAAGTGATAGCAGTGCCGAGAAAGCCAATCAGCTAGTTGCTGAAATTGAAAAGCTAGGAGTAAAAGCCAAAGCATATAAAACCAATGCCGGTGAGTATGCAGCATGTGAAAGCTTCGTAAACGATGTAGTGGAAAGCTTTGGCACAATTGATATTTGTGTAAACAATGCCGGCATTTCAAAAGACAATTTGTTATTGCGCATGACTCCTGAACAATGGGACGATGTGATGGAAACCAATTTGAAAAGTGTTTTCAACATGACCAAATTGGTGATTCGCCCTATGATGAAAGCAAGATCGGGAAGCATTATTAATATGAGTTCTATTATTGGCATTCGTGGCAATGCTGGACAAAGTAGTTATGCTGCTAGCAAGGCGGGTATCATTGGCTTTACAAAGTCAATTGCTGCCGAAGTTGGAAGTAGAAATATTCGCTGCAATGCCATTGCACCAGGTTTTATTGAAACCGATATGACACATTATTTAAACGAAGGCGAAGCAGGGAAGGCCTTCTTGGATAAAATTCCATTGGGTAGATTTGGTAAGGCTGATGAAATTGCCAACACCACCTTATTCTTAGCTAGCGAAATGAGTAGTTATGTAACCGGACAAGTAATCAGTGCTTGCGGTGGACTAAATATTTAATTGTCGTTCTACAAACCCCTCTATAAAAAAAGGATTCATGTTGATGAATCCTTTTTTTATTTATCTAGTGCAAGATGATTTCAATTAAATTCTTGCGTCAATTTCTTTTTTCAAATCGGCATAAATGCTTTCTACCGTTCCCTCTCCTTTTACATGTACTACTTTGTTGAACTGTGCATAATAAGTTGCCACAGCTGTAGTTTTATCGTGATACTCTTGAATCCTAGCGCGGATGATGGTTTCGTTGGTATCATCGCTGCGGCCCGAAGTAGCACCACGTCCTAACAATCTTTTTACCAACTCTTCCTCACTCACTTCTAAGGCAAGTACAATATTAATTTCGTTTGATTTTTGTTTCAATAAAGCATCAAGTGCTACACATTGTGCAGTAGTGCGTGGAAAACCGTCAAACAAAAAACCCTTTGCTTCGGGATGTGCATTCATAAAATTATCTACCATGCCAATCACTACTTCATCTGGCACCAATTGACCCGCATCCATTAATGTTTTTGCCTTCAAACCCAAGGGTGTTTGATTGGCAATTTCGGTTCTTAATAAATTTCCGGTAGACAAGTGTTGCAAACCAAATGCGGCAATAATGTTTTCACTTTGTGTGCCTTTGCCACTGCCTGGAGGGCCAAATAAGATTAAATTAAACATGCTAAAGAGTTGTATTCAAAGATACTGAACTCGGATAAATTATTGTTCAGTTCTCGCTTAAAAAACTAAACTTAAATTTCAAATACTTGTTAGTATTTTTATAACCGAAACCAACACCATGTTCAAACTCTTTTGCATATTGACTTTTGTCAGCCTTTCGGCCTGTGGTCAAGGAAAAAGCACAAAACAGGCCAATGCACACAACAACTATAAAAACATCAACATGGAAAATAAAACCAACCCTTATTATCAACCCAGTCAAAAAGAGGCATTGGTAATTCCGGATAGTACTTGGCAACAAGTCCTTTCGCCCGAAGTTTATTATGTAGCAAGACAAAAAGGTACCGAGCGCCCTTTTACAAGCCCATTTGAAGAAAGCAAGGAGGTGGGCACTTATCATTGCGCTGCATGTGGAAACTCCCTATTTAAAAGCAGTGCCAAATTTAATAGCGGCTGTGGTTGGCCTAGTTTTTTTGAACCCATTAGTAAGTCTGCCCTAATTTATACCCCGGACAATACACATGGCATGCAACGTACCGAAGTGCAATGTGGAAAGTGTAAATCACACTTAGGACATGTTTTTGAAGATGGTCCTCCGCCCACTGGATTAAGGTATTGTATTAATGGAGTGGTACTCACAATTGAAAAATAGCGCTTAATATAAAAGAAAGAAGCCCCAAATGGGGCTTCTTTTGCTTCAATGCTTTATATAAACCTAAACTGATCTCCAAAATTTAGTAGCCTGGATTTTGTGTCAAATTGGGATTGGCATCTATTTCCAATTGAGGAATAGGCAATAACAAGGTTTGATTGGTTACATGGCTATAATCCATTCTTACAGGATTACCTGGCAAACTCGCCACGCATGAATAAGCAAAATCGTTCAATGCCGTCATGGTGCTCACCGCGGTTCCTGATCTTACCAAATCATCCCATCTTTGTCCCTCAAAAGCCAACTCCAATCTTCTTTCATTTAATATGGCTGTTTTTGCAGCAGCCTGACTCAATGAAGTAGATAAAGCAGCCAATCCCACTCTTGCACGAATGGTATTAAGTGTAGCTACCGCAGCAGCAGTGGCACCTGTTTCGTTTTGTGCTTCTGCTTTCAATAAAATAATATCTGCTAAGCGAAGTAAATAATAGTCATCACCACTTGCCCAACCACCAGCATGTTTTTGTTTGTAATTAAATGGAATGCCCACTGTTGTATTTCTACAAGGGTTCCAGTTTTCGTCGGCCCAACTAATTGGATCACCATTGGCATCCACTGTCATAAACAAAATGTTTGCATTCTTACGAACGTTGTCTCCTTGTGCAGTATATGCTGCAACCAAGCTTTTTGAAGGAACACAATATTTTTGCCATCCATCTTCTGGCGCTAAAAATAATTCTACCCCCCAACTTGAAGCCGACCAGTTGCCTTCTTCAAATGGAATTTCTAAAATGGACTCTGCATTAAAATAATGTGCACCATCAAATAAAGAAGCATAATCCGATGCCAAACTGTATCCACCAGCACCATTAATCACCGCATTACAATAAGTTAATACCTTGGCATAATCTCGGTCGGATCTTTGCGCCCATACCTTTGCTAGCATTGCGTTAGCTGCTCCCTTGGTGGCACGTACTTTATTCACCGAAGCAATGGATCCATAATTATCAGGAAGATTGGTAACAGCTAATTCAAGGTCTTTAACAATTTGGTCGTACACTTCTTTTTCTGTTGCTCTTGGTTTTCTTGTAGCAGCCGGATCGGCCGTATTGGACGACAACTCCAATGGCACACCGCCCCAAGTTTTAACCAATTGATAATAATGAAAAGCACGCAAGAAACTTGCTTCGCCAATAATTTGCTTTTTACGATCGGCTGTTAAATTTGCATCGGTAATGCTATTTATTTTGTCAAGCAAAATATTGCTTCTCGCAATTCCTCTATATAATGCACCCCAATTCACATAATTGTGGTGATTGCTTGCAGGAAGAATGTGACGATTGTAATCAAAGAAAGTTTCTTCATTGCCTCCACCAGGATACGCATTGTCGGAACCCACATCATTAATCATTACGTATTCCCATTGATAATAATCCGAGCTATAAAATAAATTGTAACATCCATTTAAAGCCGCTTCGGCATCGGCAGCAGTATTATATGAGTTGCCGGTTGTTAATGAGGTCTTTGGCTTGTCTTCTAAAAATTTTTGACAAGAAAAAGACAATGCCGAAAGAGAGAGTATTAGAAAGCCTTTATATAAAATATTATTTTTCATAGTTTGTCTATTTAAGCATTAAAATGAAATATTTAAACCTAAAATAAAGCTGCGAGATTGTGGATAGGTTCCATAATCAACCCCCGGTGCGGTATTTTGATTCGTTGCTGAAGCGCTTTTACCACCAAATGCACTTACTTCTGGATCAAACCCTGAATAGTTGGTAAACGTAAGTAGGTTTTGTCCGGTTAAATAAATTAAGCAACGACTCACTTTATATTTAGACAAAGTGGTTGACTTTAAGTTATAACTAATAGTTAACGATTTTAACCTAACATAAGAACCGTCTTCTATAAATCGAGTAGAAGGTGTGGCGTTGGACCAATCATTTGGTGTTGCTTTTGGCATATTGGTAATGTCTCCCGCTTGATGCCATCTATTCACAACCGATGCAGATTGATTCATAGCCAATGCCATGGATTCTGTTAATACGCGTGTAGCATTCATAATTTGATTGCCTTGTACGCCTTGGAAGAACACATCTAAACTCCAGTTTTTATAACGCACCGTATTGTTAAAGCCAAATACATATTTTGGATTCGCATTGCCAATAATACCAACGCTATCATCTCCTGCACTATTTTTCATAAAGTTGGCCATACCAGTAGCAGGATTTACACCTTCAAATATTTTGCCGTAAAAAGATCCCAGGGGTTGTCCTTCTTGAACTACAGCTGTATTAAAATCATCACCAGCTGGATTAATTGCTCCGGTGTGAATGGTGTTGCCTACAATATTTAATACCTTGTTTTTATTGAACGAAATATTAAAATCGGTATTCCAAGTCAAATCAGAAGATACAATGTTCTTGGTACTGATTTGGAATTCAACACCCTTGTTCTCCATGCTGCCTGCATTTTGAAGCGCAGCACCAAAGCCCGTACTTGTTGGTGTTGGTACACTCAACAACATATCGGTGGTTTTCTTTTGATAATAGTCTGCAGTAAATGTAAGTCTGTTATTAAATAGTCCAATATCCAAACCGATATCTAATTGTGCCGTTTTTTCCCATCTTAAATCCTTGTTCTCAAGTGTGCTTGGTGTGTACGCGGTTACAGTATGTCCACCTATTAAATATTTAGACATTGTATCTACCAAGCCATACCATGCATAAGGTTGCGCGCGGTCGTTACCCACTAAGCCCCAACCTACACGTAATTTTAATTCACTTAAATGTGCAGCATCTTTTAAGAAGTTTTCTTTAGACAATCTCCAACCTCCCGAAAAAGAAGGGAAAAAGCCCCATCTGTTCTTTTCAGAAAATTGACCCGATCCGTCCGCTCTTACATTGCTAGTTACATAGTACTTATCATCATATGCATAATTAAATCTTCCAATAAAAGATTGATGTGATTTTTGCACATAATATGGTGTAGGGATGGACTTGGTAGCACCATCATCTACATTGGTACTTCCTGCTGGCGCATTGGTAAAGTCATGAGATGATTTATATAAATTGTCTGTTTTTTCTCTGGATACAATATATCCTGCCAACACATTAATTGCGTGTTGCTTAATATTGGTAGTATAGTTGGCCGTATTTTCTGACACCCAATAATTATATTTATAGGTGTTTTCGGCAGCCAAACCATCCATCGACTTTCCATATCTAGTTTGTACCCCATCTTGGAAAGAAGTAAACTTACCATTAGAACTTTCAGCGCCCAACAAAGTTTTCAATTTTAATCCTTTGAAAATTTCGGCTTCTGCATAAAAGTTGCCATGAAGACGGTTGTTGGTATTTTGATGTTGAGGCTGATTAACAGTAGAAACCGGGTTTTCTAAGTCATTAATAAACGGACTTCTCGCATACATGGTTGGATCGGTGACATCTCTAATGCCAATATTGGGAATAGAAGTATATAAACGAGTGATAACCCCGTTACGATCATTTTCTGGAACATCAACATCTTTCCAGCTATCATATGCAATACTGGTTCCCAATTTTAAATTGCGTGCAAGTTGATGATCAATATTTGCTTTTAAAGTAGTTCTTTGTAAACTGTTATTGAGTACTATACCATTTTGATCATTGTAAGATCCCGATAAATAGTAAGAAGTTTTTTCGTTTCCTCCTGTTGCAGAAAGTTGATGGTTTTGAGAAATGGCATTTCTAAAAACCTCGTTTTGCCAATTGGTGTTGGCTGTGATTTTTGTCCAATCGGTGGTTGCGCCCATCTCAGTTGCTAAAGTCTTAAATTGATCGGCGTTCAACACATCCATTTTTTTCCATGCACTTGACATGGTAACAGATGTGGTATAGTTGATTTTTAATTTTTGGTTTTTACCTCTCTTGGTAGTAATTAATACCACCCCATTTGCACCACTGCTTCCATAGATGGCAGCAGAAGACGCATCTTTCAACACCGTAATACTTTCAATGTCGGCTGGATTAATCTCGCTAGTGTTATAGGTTTGTACACCATCTACAATGTAAAGAGGATCACTTCCCGAAGTAATGGAAGACGTTCCTCTCACACGAATAGAAAAACCCGATTGAGGCTGACCCGATGCACGAATTACTTGAACCCCTGCAGCTTTTCCTTCAATAGCATAACCGAATTGATCATTGGGACCATTTTCCAATTCTTTCGAAGAAATGGTTGCCACGGCACCTGTTAAATCTTTTTTCTTTTGTGTACCATAACCAATCACAACCACTTGATTTAACTCATTGCTTTGTGCCTTAAGCGTTATCTTAATATTATCGGTAGAACCAATATTAATTTCTTTGCGTTCGTAGTTTACATAGGTAATTACCAACACCGCATTGTTGTCGGCAACCTTAATGCTAAAGTTCCCTTTGGCATCAGAGGTGGTTCCAATATTGGTTCCTTTTACCATAATCACTGCACCAACTAGCGGTTCACCGTTTTCACCTTGCACTTTACCTGCAACCTGTCGACCTTCAATTGCCGATGCAGATTCTGATGGAAGCACAACAACTAATTTATTATCCAATATTTTATAGTTCAAGCCAGAGCCTGACATAATATTATCTAATAAATTCACAACTGATTCACCCGTAACATTCACGTCTACCTTTTTTTGCAAAGAAGGCAAATCATAATTGTACAAGAATCGATAGGGTGTTTGTTTTTCAATGGCCTTAAACAATTTAGGCATTTCAGCTTGTTTCATTTGTAGCGTAACAAACTGGGCATTGGCATCGCCCGCAATGGCTTGCAGGGTGGTTAGTAAAATCAATGCGATCGTCATTTTCATAAACAAAAATGTTTTAAATAAAGAGCGATTGGGAGTAAGCGACTGCTTAATTCCGAGTAAGGTTTTTTTCATACCTTTGATTTTGGGTGATTAAATAAGAAACGTTGGTGATTTTGCGATTGTCCTTTGTTTCATTTTACCTAGTCGGGGAATGTTAGCGCATTTCCCGATTTTAGTTTTAGCTATTTTATTTTTCTATAATAATTTCGTTTTCGTGAATTGTGTATTTAAACATTGCAATAAGTTGTAGCGCCTTTAATGCTTCTTCGATATTTTCTTTTTCAAACACGCCAGCAAATCTATAATTCGCAACCTTGTTGTTTTTTATATTAATTTTTACATTGTACCAACGCTCCATTTTTTCGGCAAGTGATGAAAAACTGTCTCCATCAAAAACCAGGCGCCCATACACCCAAGATGTTTCTTTTCTTGCGCTGTCGGCAATATTGCTGGGCAATGCACTAATGGAAATAATTTGATCAGTATTGTTTACTGGTACAAGATTTTGTCCTACTTGTTTTATAATGCTTGCCGCCGGTTTGTTGTACACCAGTTTCTCATTGGGTCGCAAAATAATTTTAGAAGCATCGGGCTCGTTGTTTTTGTGTACCTCAATCATCCCGCGCACCAAAGTGGTTTCAATAGTGGGATCCTGTTGATATGATTTTACATTGAAAGCCGTACCCAACACGTGAATGCTAATAGCAGACGTTTTTACAACAAAGGGATGTTTTTTATCTTTCACTACATCAAAATAGGCCTCACCCTCAAGTGTAACCTCTCTAATAGAATCATTAAAGCTTGAATTGTAGGATAACTTACTTTCGGAATTTAGCCAAACCTGAGAGCCATCGGGCAATATTAGTTTGGACTTTGTGCCTCTTTTGGCAACAATTTCATTGTGATGATAATTGCTATTGTTTGTAGAAAGATGGTTCGCTGTCCAAATAAAAAAACTCAACACAAAAACTGCGGCAACACCAAGTACTGTAGCGCCAATACGGTAATAAGATCGATGCTTTTTAGATTGTGGAATACCGGCTTGCTCAATAATTTCATCGGCGGTGGCCGTGTTCATTATTTTATTAAAATGAAGCTCTTCTTCGTTTGTTGTTTTCGGCTCAACAGTTGGGGCCGCCACCCACCATTCGTCCATTAAAGCCAAAAATGCAATTTCCTCTTGGGTTTTAGCATACGCTTCTAGCGCTTCCAGATCGGCCTTACTGGCCTCTCCGGTCAATTTTTTAGTATAGAGTTCTATAAGTGTATGCCTTTTCATATAACAGATGTCCTGCTATTAAGACAAAAAAAGGGGCGGTCACCCCCAAGCCGTTTGCTATTTTTTTAAAAAAATTTTATGACGAGGAACCAACAGCTTGCCCTTTAGGGCTTCTTTAATTTTTGAAATTGCTATAAGCATTTGATTTTCAACAGTTTTGGCAGACAGGCCTAGCACATTGGCAACTTCTGCATATTTTAATCCGTCCTCTCTTATTAATTTAAAAACCAGTTTACACCTGGGCGGAAGGGAATCTATCGCTGCTTTTATTTGCAACATTAATTCTTTTGAAATCATTACTTGCTCGGGCGTGGCAGCACAATCTGCAATTTGCACTTCAATATAATCATAGGGCTCGGCCTGTATTTGCTTTGCCCTTTTTGCGATATAATTTAAGGAAGCATTTTTGGTAGCGGTATATAAATACACTCTTAAATCCAAAATCTGAACAATACCATGGCGCTTGGTCCATAATTGTACAAAAATTTCATCTACAATTTCTATAGACGCCTCTTTGGATTGCACAAACGAGAAAGAGAATTTTACAAGATTTGAAAACAGGGTATCAAAGATGATTCTGAAAGCATCCTTGTTTCCCGCAGCTACCTGTTGTTGTAGCATAGTAAAATCTTGTATGGGTTTTATTGTATTTCCTTTCATTACAAACAAGCGTCTTACCAAATATAATATTTTTTACGTCCATTCTTTGTTTTTTATTTTAAGCACAAGTACAATTATTAAGTAAATTAGCACTCAGTGAAGCCAGCTCGTATTTGTATATCACCCCTGGACTGGGGACTGGGACATGCCACAAGGTGTATTCCCATTGTCAATGCTTTTCAATCCTTGGGCTATGAAATATTTATTGCAACATGCGGGCCCCAAGAAATTATTTTAAGACAAGCATTTCCCGGCGCGCAATTTTTACCCTTGCGTGGTTATTCCATTCGTTATAGTAAAAAAGCTTGGCTTTTGTTTTTTACTTTGTTATTGCAAATTCCCAAAATTGGATATGCCGTGTTGTACGAATGGCTTTGGCTTAAAAAAGCACAAAAAAAATACCAGTTTGATTTAATTGTTTCCGACAACCGATTTGGTTTTTTTCACAAAAACACACCCAGTGTTTTTATTACACATCAACTGCGTTTACAGACACCATTTAACTACACTAGCAATTTATACCAACGAATTTTATATCGTTGTTTAAAAAATTATCAGGCTTGTTGGATTCCTGACATGCAAGCTGCACCCGGCTTTTCGGGCAACCTAGCTCATCCAATCCAAATGCCAAGGATTCCTTATTGGTATATGGGATTGTTATCGAGACTGTATCCGTTCGCTAAGCCGATTGTTGCGGATGATCAAAATGAAATTGAATTTTTAGCCATCGTTTCTGGTCCTGAACCGCAAAGAAGTATTTTTGAAAAACAATTATGGGATCAAGGAAATGCATTGGGTAAAAAATTTGTATTGGTTGCTGGCCTTCCCGAAAATAGTACCAATACAAAACAAAGTAATTGTGGAAAATGGTTTCATCACTTAAGTGGAGCAGAGCTGGTGGAGCAAATACAAAATGCAAAATATATAATTTGTAGAGGCGGTTATACTAGCTTGATGGAACTCGCTGGCTTTGAAAAAAAATTAATCTTAGTTCCCACTCCGGGACAAACCGAACAAATCTACCTTGCTAAAATTTGGGTCGAAAACAATTGGGCCATTCAGGTGGATGCCAAGGAACTCAATGTGCAAGCAGCATTAGCAAAGGCAAGCCAGTCTGTTTATAAGACCGTGCCCGCCATTCCTTTTTCGACTAGCGCACTTGCTGCAGCACTAAAGCCCTTAACTTTGTAGTATGGCGGTGCAAAAAATTTCTATCAAGGATTGGGTTCAATTAACAACTCCATCTCTAATCATTGATGTGCGTAGCCCCAAAGAATACCAGCACGCACATATTCCTGGCGCCTTTTCACTTCCCTTGTTTGATGATGAACAAAGAGCCATAGTGGGAACCACATATAAAAAACAAAGCAGGGAAGATGCCATCAAAACGGCATTGCCTTTTTTTGGAAATAAAATGTTACCCATGGTGCAACAAGTAGAAGCTTGGGTGAAAGATTTTAAAAACAATCACTCACAATCTACGCCCATTATTTATGTTCACTGTTGGAGGGGGGGGATGCGCAGCGCTGCAGTTGCATGGTTGTTGGATTTATATGGATTCAAAGTATATCAAATAGTTGGTGGGTATAAAGCTTATCGAAATTGGGTAATTGAACAATTCAATAAAACCTATTCCATGAAAGTAGTTGGAGGCTATACCGGATCGGGGAAAACAGAAATACTGAAAGCGCTTTCCGATATGGACCAGTCCGTGATTGATCTTGAGGGCCTTGCACACCACAAAGGATCGGCCTTTGGTGCATTGGGGCAAGCCCCACAGCCTAGTCAAGAAATGTTTGAAAATCTTTTGGGAAAGGATTTGTTTTTTTATGGTGGGCAACAAAAAACTATTTGGGTGGAAGACGAAAGTCAAAGAATAGGCACTGTGATGATCCCCTCAGTTTTTTTTGAACAGCTTAGACAAAGCCCTTGTTATTTTATAAACATTCCTTTTGAAGAAAGACTGGGATTTATTGTGGAGCAATATGGTCAATTTGAAACAGAAGCATTGATTGCAGCAACTCAAAGAATACAAAAAAGATTAGGGGGATTAGAAACCAAAAACGCAATCGCTTTTTTAACAGAAAACAATATACCCGCCGCTTTTTCCATTTTATTAAAATACTACGATAGGTGGTATGAAAAGTTTTCCGAGTCTAATTCAAAGCCCCAACAAAAAAATATCTACTCCTTGCTGGTAAACAATGTGGATGCTTTGCAAAACGCAAAACAACTAATGGCATTTCAACCCTAAAATCAACTTATGCAATCCTTATTAGCTTGGTGGTTATTTACCGTTCGCGGATGGAAAATTAAAGGGAACTATCCTTATCATTTACGCAAATCCATCTTAGTGGTGGCCCCACATACCCATAATTTGGACTTTTTCCTAGGGCTGGCCATTAGAAAAAAATTACATATTGAGTTTGTGCACTTTTTGGGCAAAAAAGAGCTTTTTTGGGGCATTTTTGGGGTAATTTTGAGAAAATTGGGTGGTTTTCCGGTAGAAAGAGGTAAAAATGCCAACCAGGTTGACCATGTTGTTAGCCTTTATAATAGCAAAGAAAGCTTTCATATTGCCCTTTCGCCCGAGGGAACTCGAAAAAAAGTAAGCCGACTCAAATCAGGCTTTTACCATATTGCCAAAAACGCCGGCATCCCCATCGTGTTAATTGGACTGGACGTGGCTAACAAAACCGTGGTGGTGGGCGAACCCGTTTATACAACTGATAACGAAAAGGCCGACAAACAAAAAATGGTAGCTTTTTTCAAGGGGATGAAAGGCATTGTTCCCGCCAATAGTATTACCGAAGACATTGAAGGTTAAACTTTTGTTTATTTAAAACATTTGTTTTGTAAGGCTGTTTAGTATTAGTATTTTTGTTTAGGCCATCGGCTAGTTTTATTCAATTAAAAATAAAAATGAACAGTATGAAAAGTAAAATTTTTTTAGCGCTTGCAATTGTAAGTTTAGGTGCTTATTCTTGTGTGAGTCCTAAGAAATTACAGGAGAGCGAAGCGAAGGTTGCACAATTAAATGGTGCTTATGCCGAGTTACAAGGTAAATTCCGTGATGCAGAAGATGCACTTAAGAAAACAAAAACAGATGCAGAAAAAGCTGCCGACAAATCAAAATCACTACAAGCAACAATTGATGATTTAAATAAGCAAGTTGACTTCTTAAAAGCCAACAACAATGTTGTATTAAGCCAATTAAAAGACATGTCTGTAGTGACAGGCGCTCAAGCTGAAAGCATTAAAAAATCTTTAGAAAACATTGGTGCTAAAGATTTATACATCCAAGGCTTACAAAGTTCTATTGCACGTAAAGACTCTATCAACATGAACTTGGTGATGAACTTAAAAGGTGCAATTGGAGATTTAAACGACGGCGATATCAATGTTAAAGTTGATAAAGGTGTTGTTTATGTAGACATTTCTGATAAATTATTATTTAAAAGTGGAAGCTTTGAAGTAACTGCTAAAGCAAAAACAGTTTTAGGTAAAGTTGCAAAAGTATTGGCAGCTCAACCAAATATTGAATTTATGGTAGAAGGCCACACTGATACTAAACAATTATTAGGAACAAATAATGTAATGGAAGACAACTGGGATTTATCTGTAAAGCGTGCAACTACAGTAGTGCGTATTTTACAAGAAACTTACGGTTTAGATCCTAAGCGTATGACTGCCGCTGGTAGATCAGAATATGTGCCAGTTGCTGATAATAGCACTGCCGAAAACAGAGCTAAAAACAGAAGAACAAGAATCGTTATCTTACCTCAATTAGATCAATTCTTTAAGTTGTTAGAGAAAAAATAATTTTTGTCGTCTTTTATTAAAATATAAAGACTCCAAAATTTTCCATTTTAGATTTTATCGGCGCCCCCCATAAACGAGGGCGCCGATTTTATTTTAGTTCCTAAATACTGGTTATTAGTTTTCCACCTTTCTATTTTTCTTGCAAGGAGTGGCTATCTTCGCCCAATGCAACAAGCGTATTTGAACGGACTCAACGAAAGACAAAAAGAGGCAGTTTTACACCTTAATGGACCACTGATGATTATTGCCGGTGCGGGAAGCGGTAAAACAAAAGTGTTAACCTCTCGTATTGCCCACTTAATGAATAGCGGTGTAGAGGCTTTTAATATTTTGGCGTTGACTTTTACCAATAAGGCTGCCGCCGAGATGAAAGAGCGTGTTGAAAAAGCACTAGGCAATACCGATGCCAGAAATTTATATATAGGCACTTTCCACAGCGTTTTTGCACGCATTTTAAGGGCCGAAGCTGCTAAGCTAGGCTACCCACAAAGCTTTACCATTTATGACTCTGACGACTCCAAGTCGGTATTAAAGCAGGTGATTAATGATATGGGCTTGGATGACAAACTATACAAGCCCAATATTGTATTGAATAGGATTTCTGGAGCAAAGAATGCCTTAGTGAGCCCTGCTGAATATGCTATGGACAATTTTTTAAAACAGGAAGACGCAAGATCCAATAGACCACAGATTGCAGAAATTTATGCAAGCTATGTGGCACGTTGTTTTAAAAGTGGTGCCATGGATTTTGATGATTTGTTATTTAAGATGCACGAGTTGTTGCGCGACTTTCCGGAAGTATTACACAAATACCAACACAAGTTTAAATATATATTAATTGACGAGTATCAGGATACCAATCCCGTACAGTATCAAATTGCAAAATTATTGGCCGCCGTGCACGAAAATTTATGTGTGGTGGGTGATGACGCACAAAGTATTTATAGTTTTCGTGGCGCCACCATTGAAAATATTTTACAATTTCAAAAAGACTATGACGATGTGAAGTTGGTGAAACTGGAACAAAACTATCGTAGTAGTAAATCCATAATTGAAGTGGCCAATCATGTTATTAAAAACAACAAGGGACAAATACCCAAAGAGTTGTGGACCGATAACGCAGAGGGTGAAAAGATTAAGTTGGTGCGCACCATGACCGACAACGAAGAAGGAAGGTTTGTTGCCGATGCCATTCAAGAAAACAAATTAAGGAATCATTTTTTTAATAAAGACTTTGCTATTTTATATCGCACCAATGCACAAAGTAGATCCTTTGAGGAAAGCTTAAGGCGCAGTGGCATTGCTTATAAGATATATGGTGGGCTTAGCTTTTATCAAAGAAAAGAAGTAAAAGATTTTATTGCTTATCTACGTTTGGTTGCTAACACCAAGGACGAAGAAGCGTTAAAAAGAATTATCAATTATCCTGTAAGAGGAATTGGCAAAACCACGGTTGAAAAATGTTTGGTACTTGCAAGTGAAAACAATATTACTTTTTTTGAAGTACTTGAAAAAGCAAAGGGTTTTGGATTTAAGGCGGGCACGCTTACTTCCATTGAGGAGTTTGTGACCATGATTAAATATTTTCAAAACCAATTAACCAAACACAACGCATCGGATGTTGCTGTGCAAGTAGGCAAGCATACCAATATTGTAAAAGAATTGTTTAATGATAAGAGCACCGAGGGTTTGGCAAGATATGAGAACGTACAAGAATTATTAAACTCTATTAAAGAGTGGACCGAAAGCCCAAGTAATGACGATGGCGAATTAGGAGATAAAAGTTTAAGCTCCTATTTGCAACAAATTACTTTAATCACCGATGCGGATAATGATACCGAAAACGAGGACACCGTAAAATTAATGACCGTGCATGCGGCAAAGGGATTGGAGTTTGATTGTGTATTTGTAGTAGGACTAGAAGAAACCCTGTTTCCAAGTGGAATGAGTGTAAACACAAGAGAGGAATTAGAGGAAGAAAGAAGATTATTTTATGTTGCGGTAACCAGGGCCAAAAAACACCTTTGGTTGAGTTATGCCAATTCTAGGTATCGTTTTGGCCAGTTGGTGCAAAATGATCCAAGTAGGTTTATTGATGAAATGCCCGAGGAGCAATTGGACAAATCCAATGTGGGAGGCGGAGCCCGCAACCAGGGTTCCGGCTGGGGATCGGCATACGATCGCATGCATGGTGGCAACTCAAAAGGCTGGCAAGAGCAAAGGCCAAGACCTGCAGCATCCAAAACCAATAGCCCATCAAGCCCAACTGCAGCCAATAGCAAACCAAGCTATATGCCCGTTGTGCCTCCGAGTACTTTGAATAAAAACCACGTTCCTTCTATCAATTTTACCGCCGCTGACCCTTCGGCATTGGCAGAAGGCATGAAAGTAGAGCATCAAAAGTTTGGATTTGGGGTAATCAAGTTGATTGAAGGATCGGCGCACAACCCCATTGCCCTTATTCTGTTTGACACCAATGGCGAAAAAAAGATCATGCTCAACTATGCTAAACTGAGCATTGTAGCCTAGGTTTTTCGATATCGGTAAAATAATAAACAAGAATAGTGGTCTCCCACTTGTGGCCCGCTATTTTGTTTATTTTTGTGTCAGGAATTTTAAATACCTATTTTATGATTACTACCGGAAATACTATTGTGAGCATTTATACCGAAATGACGCCCAATCCAGAAACAATGAAGTTTGTTGCCAATAAGCTTTTATATCCTGGAAAAAGCATCGATGTTGCTGAAGAGGGTTTAGCGGGCCCTTCGCCATTAGCAAAGGAATTGTTTAGCTTCCCTTTTATCAAAAGCGTATTCATTGCTAGTAATTTTATTACACTTACCAAGAGTACCGATACCGAAGATTGGCAGGATGTAATTCCTACCATCAAAACTTTCTTAAAAGAATATTTAGAAAACGGGGGTGTTGTAGTAAATGAGGAAGAGGTTGCTAAAATGAAACAGGAGGCCACCAACACGGTGCATGCCGATGATGATGATGTAGTAAAGCGCGTGAAAGAATTATTAGAAAACTATGTAAAGCCTGCCGTAGAAATGGATGGTGGTGCAATTCAGTTTAAAAGTTATAACGATGGCATTGTAAACTTGATGTTACAAGGGTCTTGTAGCGGCTGTCCATCTAGCATGGTAACTTTAAAAGCGGGCATTGAGGGCATGATGAAGCGTATGATACCAGAAGTAAAAGAAGTGGTTGCCGAAGCAGAATAGGATACAAGATGGGATAGAAATACAAAAAAAGCCTCAACAATTGTTGAGGCTTTTTTGTGTGCATCTTTTTTTAAAAACTATTGAACCTTATTGTTTCCAGCCACCCCCCAAGGACTTATATAAATTCGTTAGGGCGCTGTATTGTTGTTTTTTAATTTCCACCAATTCCAATTGCGCAGCAAGTGCATCACGCTGAGCAGTTAACACTTCTAAATAATTGGCTTTACCATAATTAAACAAGTCCGACGAAACGGCTACAGATGCAGTTAGCGCGTCGGCTTCTTTGTTTTTAATTTGAAAGGAAGCTTCTAAGTTTTGAACATTCGACATTTGATTGCTTACTTCAATAAAACCGTTTAAGATTGATTTTTGAAACTGATAGGCCGCTTCAATTTGAATCGCGTTTGCTGTAGCAAACTCGGCCTTGATGGCAGATTTATTAATGAGTGGGCCCGCTACATCCGACAGCAAAGAATACATGATCGATTCAGGGGATCTAAATAAATACTTAGTTTTAAAAGCGCTTAAGCCAATATTCGCACCAATGTTTACCGATGGATAAAATTCTGCAGCAGCAACTTTTACATCCAGCTTAGCAGCAGTTAATGCCAATTCGGCCTGTTGAATATCGGGACGATTTTTTAATAGCTGTGACGGAATGCCCACGTTGATCGCCGCTGGCAATGCTTGATTAAAGCCTGTGCCCAATTGAATTTTTTGCGGATACCTTCCTAATAATAAGTTCAATTTGTTTTCAGCTTCTGTTTTGTTTTGCAACAAATTGAATGCAATGTTTTGTGCATTGTATACCATGGCTTCAAATTGCTTCACCGCCAATTGAGTAACTACAGCTGCTTCTTTTTGCGCTTTAACAACCTCCAATTGTTTTTGTTGTAATTCAATAGAGGCGTTGATGATCGCTAGTTGATTATTGATTCCTACTAACTCATAATAGGTATTCGCAACCTCTGCAATCAAATTGGTACTCACCCATTTTTTACCTTCTACTGTTCCTAGGTAATTGGTATATGCAGATTTTTTTGCGTTTTTTAATTTGCCCCATATATCCGCCTCCCAACTGGTTTGAAAACCAATATGCACATCGGTTAAAGCCTCTGGGACGGTTTCTCCTGGTGTAATGTCGGCACTTGCGTCACCGGCCCCCTGTGAAGTATACCTTCCTACTTTTTCTACGCCCGCTCCCATTGCAAATGTAGTAGTGGGCAATAATTTGCCACTTGCAAATTGAACCTTGCTTTTTGCAATTTCAATTTCTTGAAGGGTCATCATCAAATCCAAATTATTGTGTAAAGCGGTATCAATTAAAGACACCAACTGCGGGTCGGTGAAAAATTGATTCCAAGCAATACTCACCATATTGGAAGTGTCCTTATTGCTGGTGTACACAGCAGGCGGATTAGTGCTTGCTGTCACTTGCATTGTTTTGGGTACCGAACAAGCACCCAAGCACAATACAACTGTTAAACCCAAAATTATTTTTTGATGCATACTATTCATGTTCAATTTTTTTAATGATCTCAGATATTTCATCTTTAATATTATGTTTGGGTACCCTAGCAAATAAATAATACAAGCCCGGTATCACCACTACTCCAAAGAGGGTTCCAAAAATCATACCTCCCGCTGTTGCCGCTCCAATAGTTCTATTGCCTACAGCACCGGGACCCGTTGCAAATACAAGTGGAATCAATCCTGCAACAAAAGCAAAAGAAGTCATCAAAATGGGACGCAACCTTGCAGCCGCACCGTCAATGGCTGCTTGCATTTTAGGAACACCCGCTCTTTGTCTTTGCAATGCAAACTCAATAATCAGCACTGCGTTCTTACCCAAAATACCAATCAACATCACCATGGCGATTTGGGCATAAATATTATTTTCAAGACCCAATGTTTGTAATAAAAAGAAGGCACCGAAAATACCGGTAGGTAAAGATAGAATTACAGGTAATGGTAAAATAAAACTATCGTATTGTGCCGACAACACTAAATACACAAATATCAACGATATGATAAAAATATAAAGCGTTTGATTGCCCTTTGCAACCTCGTCGATTGAAATACCCGCCCAATCAATTCCAAAACCTTTGGGTAGTTTTTCGTTGGCAACCTGCTTAATGGCTTCAATAGCTTGACCACTACTATAACCAGGCGCAGGAGATCCGCTTAACTCTGATGAGTTAAACATATTGTGACGGGTGATTTCATCCAAACCATACACTTTTTGCATAGTGATGAAAGCCGAAAAAGGAACCATTTCGCCACGATCGTTTTTTACATACATTTTTAAAACGTCTTCGGGTTGACTACGATATTCTGGCAAGGCCTGCACCATTACCTTATATTGTCGGTCAAACTTTATAAAATTCGTTGCATAGTTACTTCCAATTAAAGTAGACAGGGTGTTCATTGCATTGTCAATGGTTACACCTTTTTGTTGTGCCTTGTCATTGTCTACATTAATGATATACTGCGGAAAGCTTGCGTTGTAAAATCCAAACACATCACTTAATTCAGGACGCTTGTTAAGCTCTTCAACAAACTGCTTGTTCACGGCTTCCATTTTTTTATAGTCTCCGCTTCCAGCTTTATCTAATAGTCTTAACTCAAATCCACCGGCCGCTCCATAGCCGGGCACCGCTGGAGGTGGAAAGAATTCAATCGTTGCACCTTTGATGTTTTTTGTTTTTTCTTCCAACTCCTTCATTACTTGATTTAGAGTGTGTTTTCTTTCGTTCCAATCTTTCAAGTTAATTAAGGCGGTTCCAGAGTTAGCACCTGTGCCCTCGGTTAAAATTTCAAAACCAGCGGTCGTAGAAACAGAGGCAATATCCTCCATACTGTTGGCTACTTTTTGAATTTGCGATAAAACCCCATCGGTTCTTTCAAGTGTAGATCCTGCAGGAGTAGAAACCAAACAATAAAACACTCCCTGGTCTTCATTAGGAATAAATCCTGTTGGAACCGAATTGCTAATGAACCAAGTGCCTACACAAAAAGCAATCAAAATTCCGAATGTAATGACCTTCCTGTTTAAAATATGTTCCACCAAAAACTTATACCTGCCCTGTAAATTTTTAAACCAATTGTTAAAGGATTTGATAAATCGATTAATGGGCGTTGGTTTTTTCTCCACCCCGTGCGTATTAATTAACAACATAGCACAAAGCGAAGGTGTAAATGTTAAGGCCACAATACCCGATAAAATAATCGCAGTAGCCATGGTTACCGAAAACTGTTTATAAAAAATACCTACCGGTCCCGACATAAACGAAGCAGGAATAAACACCGCTGCCATCACCAAGGTAATTGCAATAATAGCACCACTAATTTCACTCATCGCTAAAATAGTAGCCGCCTTGGGCGTTAAGTCAAACTCTTCCATTTTAGCATGCACCGCTTCCACCACCACAATGGCATCGTCTACCACAATTCCAATAGCAAGTACCAATGCAAATAGGGTAATAAGGTTTAATGAGATGCCAAAAATTTGCATAAACATAAAGGTACCAATCAAGGAAATGGGTACCGCTATGGCCGGAATCAACGTGGATCTTAAATCACCTAAAAACAAAAACACAACAATACCCACCAGTATAAAAGCCTCTAATAAAGTGTGAATTACTTTTTCAATGGAGGCATCTAAAAACTTAGATACATCATAACTCAATTCGTAGTCCATTCCTTTAGGGAAAGAACTCTGTTTTACTTCTTCTAATCTTGTCTTGATATTTTTAATTACCTCACTCGCATTGCTACCATAAGATTGTTTAATCATAATGGCTGCTGCGGGCTTTCCGTTCATCTTTGAATACAAATCATAATAAGAACTTCCAAACTCCACCGCTGCAACATCTTTAATTCTTAGGGCCTGTCCACTTGGGGAGGACCTGATAATAATGTTTTCATACCCCTCTTTGGTGCTAAAACGACCAGGATATTTTAAAACATATTGAAAGGATTGTGCCTGCTTGCCCGAACTCTCTCCTGTTTTACCAGGCGCTGCTTCCAAGTTTTGTTCGTTAATAGCATCTAATATTTCATCGGCCGAAATATTATAAGCCAACATCTTATCAGGACGTAACCAAATTCTCATTGCATACTCTCTGTTGCCCAAAATATCGGCAAATCCCACTCCGTCTACTTTTTTTAATTCGGTCAGCAAGTTGATGTCTGCAAAATTGTACAAAAAGTTCACATCCAAATTGGAGTCCTTGCTAATTAGGTTCACATACATTAACATGTTAGACTCTTCCCTTGAAATTTTAATACCCTCTTTTACCACCTGTGGTGGTAGCTTATTATTTACAGCAGCTACTCTATTTTGGACATTCACTGAAGCAATATTGGGGTCGGTACCCAAATTAAATACTACCGTAATTAAACAGGTACCATCATTACCCGCATCGGAAGCGATATATTTAACTCCTGGTATACCATTTAATGCGCGCTCCAAAGGAATTACAACCGCCTTGATCATGAGTTCGGCATTCGCACCTGGATACTCGGCAACAATATTCACTTTTGGCGGTGAAATAGAAGGAAATTGTGTAACGGGTAATTTAATTAAAGACAGTCCGCCCAACAATAAAATCACCAATGAAATAACAATCGAAAATACGGGTCTGCTTATCAGTTTTTTGATCATTTGTTATTGTTTGTTTGATAAGGCTGCACTTGCAGCAATAAATGTAGATTGAACGGTGTCGTTTTCTTTTACACCCTGAACCCCATCATAAATAATTTTATCTCCCACCGAAAGGCCAGTTTCAATTACATATATATTGTCCAGTCTTTGTCCAATGTGTATCAGCCTTGACCTTACCACACCGTTGTTGTCTACCACATAAACATATGTTTTGTCCTGTAATTCATAGGTGGATTTTTGAGGAATGATTAACGCATTTTTGATAGCAACATTTAATTGAACCCTTCCTGTTTCGCCGTGCTTTAACAAATAGTCGGGGTTGGGAAACTTTGCCCTAAAAGCAATGCTTCCGGTATTTTTATCAAACTCTCCCTCGATTGCTTCTATTTTTCCTAGGAAGCGATGCACTTGATTATTGGCTAAAATTAATTTTACATTGTTGTTCTTGTTGGCACTATTGGTTTTATAGTCCAAGTATTCTAATTCAGAAACATTAAAATAAGCATACATTTCCTTGTTATTAGAAAGGGTGGTTAACAAAGTTCCTTCATCAATTAAGCTTCCCGATTTTAATTTTAATCTGTCCACCACGCCGTCATAGGGCGCTGTTATTTTTGTATAGCTCACATACAATTCGGCCAAGGCTTCGTCGGCCTTTACGCCGTCTAGTTTTGCGATGGCCAATGCTAGCTCCGATTTAGATACAATATTTTTTTCGGCCAGCGCCTTCGTGTTTTGTAGTTCTACCTCGGCCTTTCTTACTTCCGCTTTCGCTTTTAACAATTCCGCCTCGTACTCTCTTGGGCGTATGGTAAATAACAGTTGTCCCGCTTTTACTTTTTGACCTTCGTCAACATAAATTTTTTCAATAAAGCCTTTTACCTTGGCCCTTATTTCAACATTTTGTACCGATTGAATTTCGGCAACATATTCTTTAGAAAAAGAAGTATCTACTAACAAGGGGCTGGTTACTGTATATTTTCCAGCAGCTACCTTTGCTTCTTTTTTAGATTGACATGCAGTCATAGTTACAAGGGTCATGGCGACCAAGAACAACTTTGTTTGATTCATAACAAGATTCATATTTAAAAGAAAATTTTTTACACAAAGAATGGTCAAGCATTACACGTGGTAATCTCAACGACTTAAGGGGTTGCCCCTTATTAAAACAAAATGATATTAAATGCGAAATACACGCCAAAGAATATAGAGCGGCTGTTTGGCCTGTCTATAGGGAGCCGTTTCGCATCTTTGTCCATTAGCTATCGAATTCAAGAGCACAATAGGCGCTTGCGTTTGATTTTCAAAAATCAAATCCCGAATTACATGGTTGTTTTCTGACGCTGAAATCTCGTCCTCATCATCGGCGTCAATTACTAGTTCGTCTAATTGGTTTTGAGGAGATGGGGGTATGCTTTCTGAAAAAGAAGCATGGCCGTTGTGAGTGAAGCAGGGAACACTATGATACGCCAAGTCCTTTGCGGTTACAGGCTGCAAAAAAACAAATAGCAACAAAATTCCAAAAAGGTATTTTCTCATAATGAACAACAAAGATACAAAAGCTGCAGATTGTCAATACTGCTTTAACAATTTTTAGCAATTAGGCCTGGTTGGTAAGGCTTTTATAGCTTACCATATAAGGCACGTAGTTTTTCTCTGGTCATTATTTTTTCCCAATCTTTTCCCAATGCATTTTCCCATAAAGGTTTCATGCCCAAGGAAACATTAATCATGGCATCAAATTGATCCTCGGTAAGGTTTGCACAAATACCCGTTGGAATATCAATTTTATTTTTCTCTACCATGTATTTAAACTCTTTCACACCAGCTGGATAATATTCTTCCAAGTGATTCATTACAATACAATTGCCAATTCCATGTTTAGTGCCCAATAAAAAACTTAGGCCATAACTTACTGCGTGTGCAACACCTACTTGGCTATATGCAATACTCATTCCACCTGCATAAGAAGCCATCATTAATTGATCATCGCTTTCTTCATCCCAGTGGTCTTTTTCTACAAACACTTTACGACAAAGCTCTAAAGCTTTTTCGCCATAACTCTTGCTAAACTCATTTAAAAAGGTTCCTTCTAAACTTTCAATGCAATGAATATAACAATCCATGCCTGTATAAAAGCGCTGATTGGCTGGCGCGTTTTGAGTTAATTCAGGATCTAATACAATTTGATCGAAAGGAGTAAAGTCTGAATTCATTCCCAACTTACGCACCGGACCTGTTAATACTGTAGTACGGCTTACTTCGGCACCCGTTCCACTTAAGGTTGGAATACCTACTTTATAAACACCCGCTTGTTTTACTAAATCCCATCCCTGATAGTCGGCCGATGATCCAGGATTGGTCATCATCAAGGCTACCGCCTTAGCCAAATCCATGGTAGACCCGCCGCCAATTCCAATAATACCACTCACTTCGCCAAATTCTGCTTTCAATTCTGCAGCCAAAGCATCCACCTGCTTTGTTTTGGGCTCGTGGGTAACATCAACATATACAATTTTATCCTTCCCTCTTAATGGGACCCTGCTCGCCAATGGTTTGCCCACGAAATAATGATCCAAAAAAAAGATCATTGGAAAATCTCCTTTACGTTTTGGGGCAATGATTTCATCTAATTGATTAAACGAACCACGACCATACACTACATAGTCGACCATTTTAAAATTGCGAAATTGCATAGCGAATATTTTTATTGAACTAATTTTTTTTGTAAGTCCTCCAAAGATACACCTTTTGTTTCTGGCACTTTTACTAAAATCCAAATTAATTGTAGTCCCATCATTCCGGCGAAAAATGCAAAGATGGGCCATGGGTTTTCTTTGAAAATACCGTATTCGCTGTCCAAAAACACCGGCGTTATTAAAGTAATGAATGCGGCGAATATCCAATGAATGCTCGCCCCAAATGCCTGACCCTTAGCGCGAATTTGGGTAGGGAATATTTCAGAAATCAATACCCAAATTACCGCACCCTGTCCAATGGCATGTGAGGCAATAAACAATAATAAAAAGCTGAGCATAAAGGTGGGTGCACTGTGTGCGATAAATCCATAAGCCACCATTGCTAAACTAATGATATAGCCAAAAGAACCAATGATTAAAAGGGTTTTACGACCAATGCGATCAATTAACCAAAGACCAACAAAAGTAAATACCAGGTTCATCATGCCTAGTGAAATAGAACTTAATAAGGAATTGTTTTTTGCAAATCCTGCTTCTTCTAAAATACGCGGTGCATAATACAAAAGGAAGTTAATCCCAGAAGCCTGATTAAAAAAAGCTACAAAGAAGGCCAATGAAATAATTTTTGCATGGTGCTTTGTAAACAAACTTGCTGCACCAAAAGATTTTTCTTGTTCATTAGATGTTTTTATTTCTTGAATGGTTTCGTCAACATTTTCAACACCCACAATGGAAAGATTTTTTCGAGCGGTTTTTTCGTCGTTCTTAACGGACAATAACCACCTTGGACTTTCTGGCAACCCTAAACTCATTAAAGTATATAGCACCGAAGGCACAAGCAACACGGCCAACATGTATCTCCAGTCGTTTTCGCCACCAAACCCTTGTAAAAAATAATTAGACAAATACGCCACCAAAATACCAAACACAATATTAAACTGGTACATGCCCACCAGTTTACCTCGATTGTGTTTGTTTGATATTTCTGAAATATAAGTAGGTGCTGCTACCGAAGAAATACCAATAGCAATACCGCCAATTAAACGGAAAAAAGAAAAAGTATATGGATCCTGAGCCATGGCCGATCCAATTGCAGATGCAATAAACATCACACCCAACCAAATCAACACTTTTTTACGACCATATTTTTCGGTGGGCGCTCCTGCAAAAATAGAACCCAACACGGTTCCCCACAAAGCCATCGACATAATAAAGAAGCCATGAAACAAGGGAGTTGTGTGCCATAGCGCCTGAATGGGCTTGTCTGCACCCGAAATCACCACCATGTCAAAACCAAAAATAAAACCGGCCAACGCGGCTACTATTGTGGATTGAAATAATTTTCCTTTATTCATTTTTTTACTTTTTTATAAGTTGCGTGTATTGCTTCTTGTTGGTATAATAATAGGTTATAATAGTTTTGCAGCCTTAATTAAATCTTCGGGCGTATCAATTTCTACCCCCATATATTCTGTCACCACCATGCGCAATGGAATGCCGTTTTCTAAATAACGCAAGCATTCAATTTTTTCTGCAGCTTCCAGTGGCGACATAGGCCAATTGGTAAAATCAAGCAGGGCTTGTTTTTTAAACGCATATACGCCAATGTGTTCATAATAAGTGATGGCAATATCGGTAGCCCTTGGATAAGGAATTACACTACGCGAAAAAAACAACGCATTCATTTTTTTATCAACGGCTACTTTCACATAATTAGGATCGGCAATTAATTCTTGGTTGGTCAACACCTGCATTAAAGAAGCTACTTGTACTGAGTTGTCAGTAAAAGCATCAATCACTTTTTGCAAGGGCGCTGCTTTTACAAAAGGCTCGTCACCTTGTACATTCACTACTATATCAATATCTAGGTCCACAATGGCTTCGGCAATTCTATCCGATCCACTTTCGTGTGCACGCTTGCTCATGATAGCCTTCCCACCATGCTGTACTATTTCGTTGAAAATAATTTCACTGTCTGTTACTACATATACTTCGTCAAAAAGGCCGGTGGCCTTTGTGTTATCATAAGTGTGTCGGATTACCGATTTGTTGCCAAGCTGCTGCATGAGTTTTGCAGGAAACCTGGTTGCTGCATAACGTGCAGGAATAAATGCACCAATTTTTGCCATACGACCTTTCTACTTTTAATAATCTGTTTTAATGTTTGAATTAAACGGCACTTTTAATTGATAGGCAATAGATTCATCCATTGCATTGTCAAGCACGTCTAACCCGTATTCAATTTCACTCATGGGCGTGTTGTTGTAAGTGCCCAATATGCGATCCCAAAAAGAAAATATATTGCCATAATTGCTGTCAGTTTGAGGGCGTATCATATGGTGATGTACCCTGTGCATATTGGGAGAAACAATAATGTATCCAAAACTTTTGTCAAACCAATTTGGAATATAAATATTCGCATGATTAAACTGCGATAATACCACACTTAAACTTTGGTACAACATCACCAACCACATTGGCGCTCCCAATAAAAACACCGCCGCAATAGCAAATACGGCTCTTATTACCGACTCACCCGGATGGTGGCGATTTGCTGTAGTAGTGTCAACATGTGTATCGGCATGATGCACCATATGAAAGCGCCATAAAAAAGCAACCTTGTGTTCAATTAAGTGAACAAGGTACGCTCCTATAAAATCCAATAATAATAAACCCACCATTAGCTCTGCCCATCCCGGTAAAGGAATCCATTGCAATAGCCCAAAACTATTACTAGCCGCCCAGTCGCTGGTTTTCACCATGGCCAAAGCAAAACAAAAATTAATCACAATGGTGGTGAGGGTGAAAAAAATATTCACCGAAGCATGACGGGTTTTGTTGTATTGAAATTTGAAAAGCGGAATCGCCGATTCCACTAACCAAAAAAAACTAATTCCTCCTGCAAGAATCAATGCACGATGCGCACTTGGAATATGCTGAAAATAATCTTGAATGGATTGAAGCATGCCATTGTTTTTAGTACCTAAATGTAAATAAAAAACCCGATGTTCTTAAGTAGAAATCATCGGGTTCCTTTGTTTTGTTTTACGGTACGGATTGTGCTTTTATTAAAGCTATTAACTATTTAACATTAATGGCATCACTAGCATTAATAAATCCTCGCCAGGCGCTTGCTCGGAAGGTTTAATTAAGCCCGCTTTGCTTGGGGTAGAAAGTTCTAAGTAAACATCATCGGTGTCGGCAGCATTCAACATTTCAATCAAAAATTTTGCATTGAATGCAATTTGAATGTCTTCTCCTTGGTACTCACAACTCATGCGCTCATTACCTTCAAAGCTAAAATCGATATCCTGTGCAGCCATTTGCAACTCGTTTCCAGTAATATTCAAAGCAACCTGATTGGTGCTCTTATTACTAAATACGTTTACACGGCGCAATGCATTTTGAAAGTCGTGCTTGTTTACGGTTAAGCGGAATGGATTATCGGAAGGAATGACTACTTTATAATCTGGAAAACGCGCGTCAATCAAACGACAAATTAATTGTGTTGATCCGTGGTCAACAAACAGGTGATTATTGTTAAAGCTAATTGTAATTGGATCGTCGTTATCTGGTAATGCGTTCTTTAATAAATTCAAAGGTTTTTTAGGAACGATAAAACTTGCGTTTTGCGTTGCTTTTGCATCCGTTCTTTTATATCTAACCAAACGGTGCGCATCTGTTGCTACAAACTGAACGCTGTCTTTTGATAATTCAAAAAACACACCCGTCATTGCAGGACGCAAATCATCACCACTTACTGCAAATAATGTTTTATTAATTGCGGTTAACAAGCCTGTGCTCGTCATCTTAAAGCCGGTTGTATCATCGGCTGTAGGCTCCTTAGGAAAGTTGTCTGGATTTTCGCCCATTACTTTGTACTTACCATTGTCGCTGGTAATTTCAACAGCATAGTTTTTATCAATGTTAAAAGTAAGCGGTTGATCAGCAATATTTTTTAAAGAATCTATCAAGATTTTTGCAGGAATACAAACACGACCATTTGCCTTGCTTTCAACTTCCATTTGTACACGCATTACGGTTTCTAAATCCGTTGCTACAATGTTCAATTTTTTATCTTCTATTTCGAATAAAAAATCTTCTAAAATTGGCAATACCGTATTGGTGTTAATTACACCCGATATTTGTTGAAGGTGCTTTAAAAGAGAGGAAGAAGAAACAATAAATTTCATAGCATTTTTGTTGTTGGACTTTTGAAAAAATCTCGTTTTTTAACTAAGGCAAACCTAATGTAAATTGTTAAGATTAAAAAGCTATTTTAGCACTACTTATTGACATCAATGAAAAAAAATAGAGTAGGCAAAGAGCAGGCAGTACTAAGCATTCGACATTTTTGTGCTTATCAAGAAAGGGGCCAACAAGAAGTGAGGGATAAGTTGTATGAATTGGGCATGACCAAATCCGAAGTAGAAGAAATTATTGCCGATTTAATTTCCGAAAACTTTTTAAACGAAGAACGATTTGCTACCAGTTTTGCAGGTGGACATTTTAGAATTAAGGGCTGGGGAAGGTTAAAAATTAATCACGCCCTTTATCAAAAAAAAGTAAGCGCTTTTAATATCAAAATGGCCCTCCGATCTATTGATGAAGAAGACTATCAAGCCAAACTTAAAGACTTAGCCACTAAAAAATGGGCCAGCTTAAAAGGAGAACGCGGCTTGGCTCGCATGGCGAAAGCCCAGGCCTTTTTACATCAACGCGGCTTTGAGCCTGCACTTATCCAGCCCATATTACAAAAATTATACAAACCCGGAACCTAGCAATGGGCCCTCTTCACCTTAATTGAGATTCCTTATCTTTATTGGGTAAACATTATAGCCGTGTCAACACTTCATTTTTCGCTTATTCAAAGTTCCCTGTTCTGGGAGGACAAGGGGGCCAATTTGGACCAATTTGCTCGAAAAATAAAGTCTATTGAGCAACCAACCGAAATTATCGTGTTGCCAGAAATGTTCAATACGGGCTTTAGCATGCAACCCCAAAAACTGGCCGAAACCATGGAGGGGCCGACGGTAGATTGGATGCGTAGAATGGCTTTTGAAAAACGAGCGGTGATTACCGGGTCCTTGATTATTGAGGAAAATGGGGTTTATTATAATCGACTTATATGGATGTTACCTAATGGCCAATTGGGCTTTTATGACAAACGACACTTATTTGCATTTGCAGGAGAAGACCAATATTATATGCCTGGTAACAAAAGATTAATTGCGAGCGTGAAAGGGTGGAAAATAAATTTACAAATTTGTTATGATCTTCGTTTTCCGGTATGGGCGCGTCAACAATCAACACTACACAAAAAGGACCAAGAAGAAAACAATACGGAGTATGATGTGTTATTGTACGTTGCCAATTGGCCCGAAAAAAGAAACCACGCATGGAAAACATTATTAACTGCGCGTGCTATTGAAAACCAATGTTTCACAATTGGAGTGAATCGTGTTGGACTAGATGGAAATAATATTGCACACAGCGGAGACTCAATGGTGGTGGGCCCCTTAGGAGAGGTGTTATACCACTGCGCCCACGAAGAAGATATATTTCACATTCAATTACAAAAAGAAGAAATCAAAAACACGAGAACACAATTTCCTTTTTGGAAAGATGCCGATGATTTTACTATCCTATAATTATTTTGAAAACGCATTCCAACCTTGCGCATTAATGTCAAAAACATTATTGCCCTTGGTAATAATTTTTCTGCCCTCATCTGCATCACACATATACCCGATTACACTAATTTCTTCTTGCATGGTAATTTTATCATAATCGGCTTGTTTCATAGTAAACAACAATTCATAGTCCTCTCCTCCATTCAATGCGCAAACTGTTGGATCCAGGCCAAACTTAAATGCAGCAGCCTTTGTAGCTTCGTTCAAAGGAATTTTTTCCTCATAAATTCTACAACCCAAATTGCTTTGTTGACAGATATGTAAAATATCGCTGCTTAAGCCATCACTAATATCCATCATGGCCGTTGGTTTAATTTCTTGAGCAGTTAAATAATCAATGATGTCTTTTCTTGCTTCGGGCTTTAACAATCTACCTACGATATAATCTTCATTTTCTAATGTGGGTTGCACTTGTGGGTTTTCTAAAAAGATTTTCTTTTCTCTTTCCATTAAAGTGAGTCCCAAAAACGCAGCACCCAAATCTCCCGACACACAAATTAAATCACCACTTTCTGCTGTGCTTCTTTTTACAAATTGATCGGGCGCTACTTCGCCAATAGCGGTTACTGAAATAATCAAACCCTTTTGTGAAGTAGAGGTGTCGCCACCAATTAAATCCACACCATATTTTTCGCAAGCAATTTGCACTCCCAAATAAAATTCTTCTAAGGCTTCTAAACTAAAGCGATTGCTGAAAGCCAGGCTCATCGTGATTTGTGTGGGTTGTGCATTCATGGCATACACATCGCTAAGGTTTACCACTACGGCTTTATAGCCAAGGTGTTTTAAGGGCGTATACATTAAATCAAAGTGCACGCCTTCCACCAATAAGTCGGTGGTTACTACGGTTTGTTTCCCAAAATGATCCATCACCGCCGCGTCGTCACCAATCGACAAAACGGTAGAAGCGTTGTGCGTTTCAAAATTTCCTGTGAGGTGATTGATTAAACCAAACTCTCCCAGTTGTTCTATTTCTGTTCTTTCTGACATAATAAATTTTATAAGGATCCTCCTTTCATTAAGGATAATAATTGATCGTGAATTTTTCCATTGCTTGCAATAATACCTGGTTGATAAGGATTGTATTTGTCTCCTTTTAAATCTGTTACGACACCACCCGCTTCTTGCACAATTAAATAACCTGCCGCACTATCCCAGGCCTGTAATTTATGTTCATAAAAACCATCAAACCTTCCCGCTGCAGTCCAACATAAATCTAGTGCAGCGCTGCCCAATCTTCGAACAGGAATGGCTTTGCGAATTAGTTTTTCAAATATTTGCAAGGGTCCATTTTCGGTATCTAAATATTGATAAGGAAAGCCCGTTACCAAACAGCTTGCTAATAAATTATCCTTATCGCTCACTTGAATCGGCTTTCCATTGAGTGTGGCTCCTTTTCCTTTTTCTGCAAAAAACAATTCATTCATAAACGGATTATACACAGCGCCCATGATCATTTCGCCGTTTTCTTCTACACCAATACTTACACAACAAATAGGAATGCCGTTCGCAAAATTAATCGTGCCATCAATAGGATCAATGATCCACTTAGTGGAAGATTGAGTGGGTACCGCCCCCGTTTCCTCACTTAAAATAAAATGATCGGGATGGTTGGATTGAATAATGGCAAAGATGGCTTTTTCGGACGCATGATCGGCTTCTGTAACCAAGTCGTTTAAGCTTTCCTTGCTTGAAATAGTAAAGCTGCCGTTAAAATACTTGGTAAGCTGTTCAGCTCCGGCTTCAATAGCCCTTAAAAGCGTGTTTTTAATCATATTGCAAAAGTAGCGTCGTTTGCTCGAATAACATTCCTATTTTTGTATTATAATCTTAAAAGATAAAACCCGATTTTGTAGATGCCGATTTTCGAGATTAACCTGCCAAAGGGCCTTAACAAGGCATTGGGGCTTCCACAAAGAAGTCCTAGAAGATCGCAACTGCGCGTGTTAAAGAAATTATTGCGTCGCGCACGCTACACGGAATTTGGCCAACGATTTGGGTTTGAACAGATTTTACACAGCAAGCATGTTGGAAAAGCTTTTCAACAAAGTGTTCCGGCCTATAATTACAATAAAATTTACAAGGACTGGTGGCATAAAACACTGGAAGGGGCCGTAGATATTACCTGGCCGGGCAAGATCAAATTTTTTGCATTGAGCAGTGGCACCAGTGAAGCCGCAAGCAAGTACATTCCCATTACCAACGATTTATTACGGGGCAATAAAGTAATTATGATCAAGCAGCTTTTAAGCTTGTTGAATTATAAAGACGTTCCTTTTAGCAGTATTGGCAAGGGTTGGTTAACCCTAGGCGGCAGCACCGATTTACAAAAAGGACCTGGCTATTATGCGGGTGACCTTAGTGGGATCACACAAAAAAAAGCGCCATTTTGGTTTCAGCCTTTTTATAAACCAGGTAAAAAAATTGCCAAGGAAAAAGACTGGAATAAAAAATTAAAAGAGATTGTTGAGAAAGCTCCTCATTGGGATATTGGATTTATTGTAGGCGTCCCCGCGTGGATACAAATGTGTATCGAAATGGTTATTGAAAGATACCAATTAAAAGATATCCATGAAATATGGCCCAACCTAGCCTTTTTTGTGCACGGCGGTGTGAGCTTTGAGCCCTACAAGCATGGTTTTGAAAAATTATTAGGAAAACCCATTCAGTATATTGAAACTTATTTAGCTAGCGAAGGCTTTTTGGCTTGGCAGGATAAGCAAAACGCAGCAGGAATGCGCCTTTCCTTTAATCAGCATATTTTTTTCGAGTTCGTTCCTTTTGATGAACACAATTTTGATGCCGACGGAGAAATGATTGAAAACCCAGCGTCCCTCATGTTGCACGAAGTGGAAGAAGGAAAAGATTATGCCATTTTAATTAGTACGGTGGCGGGAGCTTGGCGTTATTTAATTGGCGACACGGTTCGTTTTGTAGACAAAGCCAATGCAGAAATTATTATCACGGGCAGGACTAAACATTTTTTAAGTTTAGTGGGAGAGCATTTAAGTGTTGACAACATGAACAAAGCCATTCAGTTGGTAAGTGAAGAATTAAATATTTCTATTCCAGAATATTGTGTAACTGGCGAGCCCGCCGAAAGCTTTTTTGCACATCACTGGTATCTGGCCTGTGACCAGGATTTGAATGAAACGCTGTTGGCCAATAAAATTGATGAAAAATTAATTGAACTGAACGACGACTATGCGGTAGAAAGAAAAAGCGCTTTAAAATCGGTGCGTGTTACCCTATTAAAAGAAACCGTGTTTATGTCTTTTTTAGAAAGCAAGGGGAAAGTGGGAGGACAGCATAAGTTTCCAAGGGTTATTAAAGGAAGCCTATTAGAAGATTGGAAAAACTTTATCTCATCACCTATTCACCATGTAACAACATAACATGATAGCACCTGTTTTAAAAGGATTGTTACTGGGGCTTTTGTTAAGCATTTCCATTGGTCCTGTCATTTTCGCCATTATTAAACAAAGTTTAACCAACGGGCACAAAGCCGGATATGCTTTCGTGGCTGGTGTTTCGACAAGCGATATTAGTTTGTTGTTTGTGTGTAATGTATTTACCTCTTTGTTTACAATGGTACTAAGCCACCAACAAACCATTGCGTTAGTGGGTGCTGGTTTTTTATTATTGCTTGGCTTATATACTTTGTTTTTTAAAAAAATAACTTTAGCACCGATTGGAGATGATAAGCCAAACACCCTGCGCAAGCGTGATTTATTGGGCGCATTTATTTCGGGATATTTGATGAATACCCTAAATCCAAGTGTGTTTTTATTTTGGTTTGCGTGGACAGCCGCGATTGGCAATAATGCGGCCGAAAGTCACAACCCTATCTTATATAAGTTACTGGTTTTTGGCACCTGCCTTGCCTTTGTGTTGTTGTCAGATTTGGCTAAAGTGGTATTGGCGGGAAAGCTTCGACCCAGACTTACCGAAAAAAACTTGATTTGGATTAACCGGGTAGCTGCGTTTATTATATTAATATTTAGTGCGGTACTTTTTTATGGTGCATTAACTTATTAGTTCGTAAATTGTATTGTGAATAAAAAAATACTACTTCCAATTTTGATATTGTTTTTCTCCGGCCAAATTTTTGCACAGGGGGGAAGGCTTTTAGTGTTAAAAGACAAGGGCGTTATTGTACACTCATACACCAAGGGTAGTTTTATTCATTTTAAATTTAGCAATCAAAGCTGGGTAACCGGTTATATCGATCAGATTCAAAACGATTCTATTCAAGTAAATCAATTTGTATTACAGCCTGGTTACACCGCTTATGGCACTTGGGGTGAAGACACCATGAAGCTCGGATTGCTCACCCTTCATGTAAGTGAGATCCTTGCTTTTGCACACGAAAAGGGACATTATACCAGTTCTTTTAGCAATGGTGCTTTTTTTAGTGTTGCCGGCCCTTTATATGCGGGCTTGAATATCACCAACTCTCTTATTCACAACGACGCGGTATTGGGTGCGCACAACCTACCCCATATTGTTGGGGGTGCTGCTGCCTGGTTATTTGGCAGGTGGCTGGCAAAAAGAAATCCCAACTATCGACCCATTGGGAAAAGATTCAGCGTAGCAATTATTTAAACTCAAGTCCCCTCTGTTCGTGATAAAAAAGATTAAACGTTTTTTGCTCTATTTGTGGATTAGCTCGGTAGCTTATGTGCTCATTACCAAATTTGTAGATCCTCCTATCACTATTACACAAATCACCAACGCACTGGGCTTGGGCTTACATCGCGACTATGTTGGCTGGGATGAAATGTCATACAATATAAAATTGGCGGCCATTGCAAGCGAGGACCAAAGCTTCACCGACCATAGCGGTTTTGATTGGGATGCGATGGAAAAAAGTTTGAGACCTAAAAAGAAAAATAAAAAATCAAAGATTCCCATTGGTGGTGGTGCAAGCACTATAACACAACAGGTTGCAAAAAATGTTTTTTTATGGCAGGGCGGTAGCTATGATAAATACATTCGCAAAATCCCTGAATTCTATTTTACATTTTTAATTGAATTGATTTGGGGCAAACAAAGAATATTAGAAGTTTACTTAAATGTAATTGAAACGGGCCCGGGTTGTTTTGGTGTTGAGGCTGCAGCACAACACTATTTTCACAAGTCGGCAAAAAATTTAACGCGCGCTGAAGCAGCAATGATTGTAGCGGGCTTTCCCAATCCAAAAAAGTTTACAGCTACTCCAATGTCAAAACGCGTTGCATGGCGCTATCCTCAAATTTTAAGAGAGATGAATAATTTGGAAGGCGACGAGGATATTCGTGCGTTGTTAAAACAAAAATAATTTTACGACACATGCAGGTGGTAGTTTTATTTACCGCCAGTGAGCTGTTCAATTAATTGAATTGCATGAGCCGTTCTTGTGGCTCCTGTTCCACTTACAATACCCCATGGTGTTTTTTGGTTAATCAACAACTCTTTGTAAATAGCAAACAATTCTTTTCTCGGCTCCTCGTTTGGATATTCTCGCATTTCATCGGCCGTCCAGGGTAGGTCTATATCACATAATAAATAAGCGTCGTATTTTCTTTCGTTGATTTTTTCTAAAATATATGGGTGGCAATTATTAAATACATATTCACACCACACTTTCATCACATACATATCGGTGTCAATTATTAGTAATTGGTTTGCTTTATCAACAGCCCTGTCCTCTTCTTTTAATTGACCCTGGGCAATGGTTAATAAATTTTCATAGTTATAATCCGTTCCGTTTTCGGTTAAATATTGACGAGCATATTCTGGGCACCATACTGTATGATAGTGTTTTGCCAGGGCGGCACAAAGGGTTGATTTTCCAGTAGATTCTGGACCAATAATCACAATTTTTTTAACTGATTTCATTTTTTGCTTTTTGGTGCCAGGACTGCCATCCCGCAATGGCCAATACCAACAATACTATAAATTGAAAACTTGTAAATGCATATCCTTTTATAAAATACAGCGGAATGGACGCTGTGTTGGTAAGTATCCACCAAAACCAACTTTCCACTTTCTTTTTAGCCATTAACCACATGCCCGTATAGGCGGTGGCGCTTGCAAATGCATCAGCCCAAGGTATGGCTTCGGGAGCAAAAGCATTTTTTGCATAAGAAAGTCCAAAATAAATGGCACCATAAAACAGCGCAAAAAAAGCAATTTGTTGCAACCATTCTTTTCGACTGCTCTTTGTGATTTGTAAAACCAATGTTTGGTGATCGGCTTTTTTGCGCGTCCATAAATACCAACCATATAAGCTCATTGCGGTATAATAAAGATTTACACTTGCCTCTCCTAATAGGTGTCCTTTATAACTTAAATAAATATAAAAGCTGGTGTTTATTAAACCCGTTGGGAATACCAATACATTTTCTTTACGGCTATACCATACCGATATAATACCCGCAATCACAGCAACGGCTTCTACCCAACCGGTTTGCAAAAGTCCTTCATAAATTGCATGTAAAATTGAAGACATTATAATTTGGTTTTCTTATAAAATAGATTCTTATTTTTTTTCACATCAGACATTTTCGTGGCTTATTTAGCAGCTTTCATTTTTTCCAACCGTGCTTCTAATAAAAACATTTCATCCCTAGTTTTTGCGGCTTCCATAAAGTCCATTGCTTTTGCAAATTTATCCATTTGCTTTTTAGTATCCTTAATGGCTTTTTCCAATTGTGGAATGGTTTTGTATTCGCTATACTTTGCATTATCCTCTGACAAAACATTGATTTCATCGGTGGTGCGCACGTTCATATTGTTCAGTGTATAGCCCTTAATATCTAAAACTGAGCCCTGTGCCATTACTTGTTCAATGCTCTTCACCACAGTGGTTGGAGTAATATTGTGTTCTTGATTGTACTTAATTTGTTTTTCTCTTCTTCGATTGGTTTCGTCAATGGTACGTTGCATACTTTTAGTAATACTGTCTCCATAAAATATTACACGGCCCTTTGCATTTCTTGCCGCACGGCCCGCAGTTTGTGTAAGTGATTTTTCATTTCTTAAAAAACCCTCTTTGTCCGCATCGAGTACGGCTACCAGCGAAACTTCAGGAAGGTCTAGTCCTTCTCTTAATAGGTTTACCCCAACTAATACATCAATAATACCTAATCTTAATTCTCTTAATATTTCAACACGTTCAAGTGCATCAATATCACTATGGATGTACTTAGATTTGATTTGAATTTTTTGTAAAAAACGATCCATTTCCTCCGCCATTTTTTTAGTTAGTGTGGTAACTAAAACGCGATCGCCTTGTGCTACCTGCTCGGCAATTTCCTCTAATAAATCGTCAATTTGATTTTTAGTGGGGCGCACTTCAATGGGTGGATCCAATAAGCCCGTTGGCCGAACCACCTGCTCTACTATCAAGCCATCGGTTTTTTCTAGTTCATATTCACCAGGTGTTGCACTTACAAAAACAGATTGGCCAATAATATTTTCAAATTCAGTAAAATTGAGTGGGCGGTTGTCGATTGCACTTGGAAGTCTAAAACCATATTCCACTAAATTCATTTTTCTACTTCTGTCTCCTCCATACATGCCACTTATTTGTGGTATGGTTTGATGACTTTCATCAATAACACATAAAAAATCTTTTGGAAAATAATCGAGTAAACAGAAGGGTCTTGTTCCGGGCTCGCGTCTATCAAAAAATCGAGAATAGTTTTCAATGCCCGTGCAATAACCCAGTTCTCTAATCA
>JBDKLP010000013.1:0-14754 GCA_039795575.1 Bacteroidota bacterium
TGTATCGTTCAGGAAGTCAGGATAAGTTTACTTTTTCCATGATGTATTATTATGACGAACATTTTATGTTACCATTAAGTCATGATGAAGTTGTGCATGGGAAAAGTCCAATGTTGTATAAAATGCCTGGAGATGAATGGCAAAAATTTGCGAACCTTAGGTTGATGTATACTTATATGTTTACCCATCCTGGCGCAAAATTATTATTTATGGGTAATGAGTTTGCAGCTACACAGGAATGGAATTATACTACCGAACTACAATGGGACTTATTGAAACACGTAAGTCATGGTGGAATGAAGCATTGTGTACAGCAATTAAATAACCTATACCGTAATCATACAGCGCTCTATGAATTGCAATATGAACAAGGAGGGTTTGAATGGGTTGAAATGAATAAAAGAGCCGAAGGCGTGGTGGCTTTTAGAAGAAAGGCCAAGGACTGGAAAGAAGATATTGTGGTAGTGTTTAATATGACTCCAGTTCCAAGAATGGATTTCCCCATTCATGTTCATGGCAATAAAGCTTGGAAGGAAATTTTTAATAGCGATGCAACAGCATTTTGGGGAGTGGGGGATTTGTATAACCCTGCCATTCCTATGGAACCACAGGACGAGCAAGGAAAATGGTTTCAATTAAAATTGCAATTGCCTGCATTGGCAGCGATTGTGCTTAAATAACATTTCACATTCATATAAAAAAAGAGCGCCATTCATTGAATGGCGCTCTTTTTAATTCAGTCATTGTTTTCAATTAAAACAAACTTTTTTTCATGTTTGTTTTTCCTTCACCAATTTTAAAGCCATTGTGGTATACTTCCACTTTATATTCTCCTTCGGCTAATTTACTGGATTGTTTAATGTCATAGCTTACCGGTAATACTGCATTTTGTTCGTATTGCACAGTGATTTTGTTGGAATAGGCTCTGTTACCATCCTCTCTTGTGCTTATGTTCCCTGCTTCGCCAAATGCTTTTCCGTCTGGCCCAGTTATACAAATGTATAAATCCTGTGCGCCACTTGGAGTGATTTTGTTTTTGTCAATTTGGAAAGACAAACGAATGGTGTTAGCTCTTCTTGTATTGTTTGTTTTTCTTTCAGAACCATCTTCTCTAACACGTAATGATACAATACTAAATGTAGAAGCGTGTAAAGTTGAACCAATGTCTTGCAATCTTTCTTTCTCTTTAGTTGTAGCAGAAAGGTTAGTGTTCAAAGTTGTATTTTGATTGGTTAAGTCTTGGTTTTGAGCAGTTAACTGCTTGTTTTCGGCTTGTGCTTTTGCTAAGTCAGTAACCAAGCCATTGATTTTGCCATTCAAATCAGCAATCATTGTTTTCGCCTCAGCTAATTCTTTATCGGTTGCATTTTTCTTTTTCAAAATATTGCCGATGTTGGATTTTAATTTTTGGATCTCGCTAGTTTTATTGGCCAAGTCGCCAGACAATTGTGTGTTTTGTTGAGTCAAAGAATCCACTTTAGCAGATGCTGCTATGAATTCAGATTGAATGATATTTTTACTGCTGTCAATGGCTGCAACTTTCACTTCATTTTGCGTGATTAATTCAGTTTTTGAACTATTAAAATAAATCCAAGAGCCTATAAGGGCAATTACTAATGCAACAATAATAATTTTGCTGCCACTACCAGTTGATTCGTTACTCATAAAAGTTGTTTTAATTAAACCCAAGATACAAAAAAGTAGTGAAATTGATTATCTTTGACTATGCCCACTTCTAAAATCATTGCAAATTGGAAAAAAAATGTATTTGATGCCGTTTATTGGCTAGAAGGGGAAGAGCCATTTTATATTGACCAGGTTATTGAATATGCAGAAAAGCATTTGTTGCCCGAAGCGGAACAAGCTTTTAATATGAGTATATTTTATGGTAAAGATGCCGATTGGGCCCAGGTCATCAATGCTTGTAAAAGGTACCCTGTTTTTGCTGAAAAGCAAGTGGTCATTTTAAAGGAAGCCCAACATATGGGACAAATTGAAAAATTATTACCCTATATAGAGCATCCCTTAAGTTCCACTATTTTTATTGTAGCGCATAAAGATAAAAATATTGATGGTAGATCGGCATTAGCGAAATTGTTGAAATCGAAGGCGGTGGTAGTGAGTACTAAAAAGATGTACGATAACAAATTGCCAGAATGGGTGATGCAATGGGTTGCAGAAAGAGGGTATCAAATTAGTCCTAAAGCGGTACAAATTATTGTAGATCATATTGGGAATGACTTAAGTAGGATTCAAAATGAATTAGAAAAGCTTATTGTGAATCTGGGGGATCGCAAAAAAATGACCGAGGATGATATTGAAAAATACATTGGCATTAGTAAAGAATACAATGCCTTTGAATTTCAGGATGCAGTTGCCCAGAAAAACTTTTCCAAGGCCATCAAAATGATTCAATATTTTGAATCCAATAGTAAGGCAGCTCCGATACAATTAATCCTACCTACTTTGTATGGATTTTTCAGCAAGCTTTATGCGATTTATGGATTAGGTACCAACGATGAAAAAAGAATTGCCTCAGAAGTTGGTATTCCTCCTTTCTTAGTTAGAAACTATGCAGCAGCTGCTAGGCATTATTCTTATGGAAAAGTAGAACAAATTTTATTGCTGATTCAAGAATACAACCTTCGTGTGATTGGTATTAATAATGCAGATACCAGCGATGGGGATATGTTAAAGGAACTGGTGATTAAGATAATGGATGCTGCTGCAAAATAGCTTTAGTGCTATTGACATCTTCTTTTAATTGTGCTTTTAATGCATCCAATCCATTGAATTTTACTTCTCCTCTAATATAGTCATATACCATTACGGTAATGGTTTGTTCGTAAATCTCTTCATTGAAGTCAAATATATTAACTTCTATTACTTTACGATGTCCATCAACAGTTGGCCTTACGCCAATATTCATCATCCCATCTAATATTTTATTGCCAAAACATGCACCTTTTACACGCACACCATACACACCATTGCAGGGAATTAATTTTTCCTCATCATTGACATGTAAGTTTGCAGTTGGAAATCCAATGGTGCGTCCTATTTGATTGCCGCGCACTACAAAGCCATCAAAACTGTAGGCATAGCCTAACAACTCATTGGCCTTGACAATATTTTTTTCGGCCAAATAATTTCTTATCTGTGTAGAACTTACAATTTGGGCAGCGACTAATTGTTCATGGATTTGTGCGACATGAAATCCTAGTTCCAAACCATAAGCACAAAGCATCTCAAAATTTCCTAATCTTCCTTTGCCAAATCGATGATCGTATCCAACAATGATTGTATTAGGATGAAAATGCGCTACCAAAAAATCACGAATATAAGCGTCAGCACTTAAATTGGAAAAATGGTAGTCAAAAGGAATCACTACTAAATGATCAATCCCTGCATTGTCTAAAAGGGTAATACGCTCATTTAAAGAAGTGAGTTGCTTTATTTCACCTGGGACAGAAGAGGTAATTTTTCTCGGATGGGGGTGAAAGGTAATAATGATGGTTTCTCCACCAACCTGACTAGCAATTTCCTTCATTCGGGCAAGAATTTGCTGATGGCCTTTATGAACGCCATCAAAAGCACCTGTGGTAATCACACCATTTACAAATGGGGGGAGTAAATTTAAATCGTAATGAACCTTCATCATCTAATCATGCTAAATATGGTGCAAATGTAAAACAATTGTACCTTTGTACTTCAAATCTATTATATATCATGTCATTGTATGCCCAACGCGGGGTCTCCGCACAAAAGGAAGAAGTTCATGCAGCCATTCAGCATTTGGATCAAGGCTTATACCCCAATGCTTTTTGTAAGTTGTATGCAGACTTTTTGGGTGGACAATCGGATTATATCAATATTATGCACGCTGATGGTGCAGGCACCAAAAGTATATTGGCCTATATCTATTGGAAAGAAACTGGTGATGCAAGTGTTTGGAAAGGAATTGCACAGGATGCCATTGCCATGAATTTAGATGATTTATTATGTGTTGGCATTTATGATCAAATTTTATTCTCTTCAACGATTGATCGAAACAAATCTGTCATCACGGGTGAGATACTCAGTCAGGTCATAAATGGTACGCAGGAATTTTTCAATACCCTTAAAACCTATGGTGTGAACATTGAATTTTTGGGTGGAGAAACTGCTGATGTGGGAGATGTAGTTAGAACCATTGCTGTAAATGGAACCATGACGGCAAGATGGCCAAAGTCAAAATTAATCACCAATGATTTGATTGCAGCTGGACAGGTGATAGTTGGATTTTCTAGTCACGGTCAAGCAAAATATGAAACAGCCTATAATAGTGGATTGGGTAGCAATGGGTTAACAAGTGCAAGACATGATGTATTGAGTAAAGTGTATGCAAGCAAATATCCAGAAACCTTTGAATCCAGTTTGTCCGATGCAGTAGTGTATATTGGGAAAAATCAGATAAATGATGAAATTGAGATACCTGGATTTGGGCCAATTACGGTAGGTAAATTGTTATTGAGCCCCACTCGAACCTACGCTCCTTTGGTTAAAGCCATTTTGGCGGATCATTTTGATGCGGTGAAAGGAATGATTCATTGTAGTGGAGGAGGGCAAACCAAATGTATGAAATACCTCCCTGGTAATATGCGCATCGTAAAAGATAACTTTATGCCTGTGCCGCCTATCTTTAATATAATTCAATCCAACTCGGGTGCTAATGCACGTGAAATGTACCAGGTTTTTAACATGGGACATCGTTTAGAAATATTCACTACTCCAAAAGAAGCTGAAACTTTAATATCAATTGCCACTACTTTAGGTATTGATTCACAAGTAATTGGAAGAGTGGAAGCTTCTGATACAAAGGAGTTAGTTTTAAAAGGAGATTTTGGAACTGAAACCTTTAACTATTAATTTTAGCTTTAGCATTATATCAAATTTATCTTATAACGTTCAATTGTAACCTATGTCAGAAATGGTAGTCAACTTAGAAAATGTTCAAATCTATCAAAGTGGTAGCCTTATTTTACAGGATGTAAATTTCAAAGTAGAGAAGGGTGAATTTGTGTATTTAGTAGGTAAAACAGGTACAGGAAAAAGTAGCTTATTGAAAACTCTTTATGGAGAACTGACATTAACCGAGGGACATGGCGAAGTGGTAGGTTTTAATTTGAAAGACATGACTTGGAAAACCCTGCCTTTTTTAAGACGTAATTTGGGGGTGGTATTTCAAGATTTTCAGTTGTTGACTGATAGAAATGTACATGAGAACCTACGTTTTGTACTAAAAGCTACCGGCTGGCAGGACGAAAAGTTAATTGAGCAAAAAATCAACGATGTATTGGCTAAAGTGGGGCTTCAGAATAAGGGCTTTAAAATGACATACGAAATGAGTGGTGGGGAGCAACAAAGGGTAGATATTGCTCGAGCCTTGCTCAATTCCCCTAAATTGATCCTTGCGGATGAGCCAACGGGTAGTTTGGATCCTGAAACCAGCGATGAAATCATGCAATTATTGTTCCAAATTGCCAAAGAAGACGGCACTGCTATTGTGATGGCCACCCACGATTTTATGGTTGTAAACAAGTTCCCTTCACGTACCCTTACTACGGAGGGTGGCAGGTTGGTATCCAAGGGCTAGAAATTTCCCACAATTCAAGATAAAAAGGGCTTTTTTGCTTGATTTTTAAGGTCTTTTTCTTATGTTCGCAGACATTTTAAAGATCAAAGAAAGTGAGACTAAAGTCATTAGAAATCAAAGGGTTCAAGAGTTTTGCTGATAAAACAATTGTCAAGTTTGACGAGGGTATTACAGGCATTATTGGGCCAAACGGCTGTGGTAAAAGTAATATCATAGATAGTATCCGTTGGGTAATTGGAGAGCAAAAAATTTCAGCATTAAGAAGTGAGAATTTAGACTCACTTGTTTTCAATGGAAGTAAAACTAGAAGCGCAAGTAGTATGGCAGAAGTTACTTTGACTTTTGAGAATACTAAAAATTTATTGCCTACCGAATTTAGCACCATTTCAGTTACACGTCGTTTTTATAAAAATGGAGAAAGTGAATATCGTTTGAATGATGTGGCTTGTCGTTTAAAAGACATCCATAATTTATTCATGGATACTGGTGTGAGTACCGACAGTTATGCGATAATTGAATTAGGAATGGTGGACGATATTATCAAGGATAAGGATAATAGCCGTCGAAGAATGTTAGAGCAAGCTGCAGGCATTACCATTTACAAAACAAGAAAGAAGGAAGCGAAAAATAAATTAGACGCAACGGAGCAGGATTTATCTAGAATTGAAGATTTGTTGTTTGAAATCAACAACCAATTAAAAACCTTAGAGAACCAAGCAAAGAAAGCAGAGAAGTATTTCGAGATTAAAAAAGATTATCAAGCAACAGCCATTGAATTAGCAATTGCTAGCTTGGAAGGCTTTAACGTAAGCTATAAAGAATTAACTGAACAACAAGAAAGCGAAACCGACAAGAAAGTACATTTAGAAGCACAGATTGCTTTAGAAGAGGCTGCCCTTGAACAGGATAGACTTGTTTTCATTGAAAAGGAAAGAGCATTACAAAGCTTACAACACGAATTCAATGAAAAAGTAGAAGCTTTAAGAACTAAGCAAAACGAGAAGAATTTATCTGCGCAACGTTTAAATTATTTGAACGATAAGGAAGCTAGTTTACAAGAATTTTTAGAAAGAGCGGAAGGTCAATTAAAAACAATTGGGGACTCTATTGAGTACACTAAATTGCAAGTAATTGACGAAGAAAAATTATACGAGGATTTCAAAAATAGAGTGGAAAACTCTCAAGCGGAGTTGACCAATAAAAGAGCTCAGTTTGATGACCAACGAGCTGTATTGGATAATTTACGTCAACAATATGGTCAAATTCAAAGAAGCCAATTTGACGCTGAAAAGAAAGTAGCCGTATCCGATACTTCAATCCAAAACGTACAAAGAAGCCAGGATCAATTGGAAGGAGAGCAAACACATCGCATTGCTCAAATTGAAGAATTGACGGTTACCTTAACTACAAAGGAAACTGCATTGGCCGAAAGAAAGGCGCATTTGGCGGAATTACAAGCGCAACATGAAAAGGCGAAAGCAAGCATTTTCGAAACACAGTCTCAATTAGAAGTATTAAGAGCGCAATTAGCAGATGAAACAAGAACTTTAGACGCGAAGAAAAACGAATACGATTTATTAAAGAGTTTAGTAGACTCTATGGAAGGGTATCCAGAGAGTGTGAAGTTTTTACATAAGAATACAGGTTGGAACCACGAAGCGCCTATTTTGTCGGATATTTTATATGTACAAGAACAATATAGAACAGCTGTTGAAAATGTATTGGAACCCTATTTGAACTACTACGTTGTAAACAATTTAAAAGAAGGGATGCAGGCGGTTCATTTATTGGATGAAAACAAAAAAGGGAAAGCGAATTTCTTTTTGTTAGACCAATTGAATGGGGCGAAAGCAGAATCGGCTCCAGCCAATACTGTTGCAGCTTTGTCTGTAATTGAAATTGATCCTCAATATGCGTCATTAGCTAATCATTTATTAGGTAATGTGTTTATTGCAGAAAATGAAGCCGCATTAGAAGCTAATCACAGTGGCGTGATTTTGGAAAAATCCGGTAAATATGTAAAAGGTAAATTTACTTTAACGGGGGGTAGTGTTGGTTTATTTGAAGGAAAGAAAATTGGCCGTGCGAAAAACTTAGAGAAATTATTGGAAGACATTCAATCACAGGAAAAAGTGGTGAATGTATTGAAAGATAAAATTCAAGAACAACATAGTGCTGTTTTAGTATTTAATGAGCAATTAAAGGAAAACGAAATTCGTTCAACTGAACAAGCTATTAATACTTTAATTAATGAAGTTTTTGCCAACAAAAACCGTTTGGAGAACTTGCAATCAGCGCAAGCAAATGCAGTGACTAAATTGGCTGAATATGTTGCAAAAATTCAAGAGGAACATGCAGCTATTGCAGATACACGTTTGGCATTAGAAGCTTTGAATATTTCCTTGCATGAAACACAGGCTAAATTGGAAGCTATTGAATTGGCGTACCAAGCAGCAGAGCAAGCTTATCATTTGGCATCGGGCGAATTCAATGAAATGAATTTGCAAATGACCAAGCAACAAAGCAAAATTGAGTCATTGCAACAGGAAGTAGTGTTCAAGGAAAATCAATTAAATGATTTACATGCTCAAATTCAATCTAATACTGCCCAGTTAACCGAAGCGTCTACTGCTATAGTAGAAAGCAAGGAGCAATTAACGCAAATAGAAGCGGCATTGGTTGACTTGATCAAAACCAAAGAAGAGGAGGAATTAAAATTAAACGAAGCCGATCAGGCTTATTATACTTTACGTAACGATCTTCAAGAAAAAGAAAGTGCATTAAGAACACAAATTAAATCCAAGGAATTAGTTGATCAATTGATTACTGAAATCAAGGACAAGTTAAACAACTTGAAATTGCAATTGTCAGGAATGAAAGAACGTTTGAGCGTTGAATTTAAAGTTGAATTGGAAGAAGTATTGGATAAAGGCCGTCAAACGGAAGAAACATTAGAGGAATTACAAGTAAGCGCCGAAAAAATGAAGAAGCGCTTGGAGAATATGGGTGAAGTGAATCCAACAGCTATTGAAGCCTATACCGAAATGAAAAAGCGTTACGATTTCATTTTAGAACAAAAGAATGACTTAGTAACAGCCAAAGAAAGTTTATTGCAAACTATTCAAGAAGTAGAAGCTACTGCCAACCAAGCTTTCTTAGAAACTTACAATACGGCAAGAGAAAACTTCCAAAAAGTATTTAAGGCATTATTTACAGAGGAAGATTCTTGTGACTTAGTATTAGTGGATCCAGATAATTTAGCAGAAACGGCTGTAGAGATTGTTGCAAAACCTAAGGGCAAACGTCCATCTTCTATTACACAGTTGTCTGGAGGAGAGCGTACATTAACTGCAACAGCTATGTTATTTGCGATTTACTTAATTAAGCCAGCGCCATTCTGTATTTTGGATGAGGTAGATGCACCTTTGGATGATGCTAACGTAGGTAAGTTTACGCAAATGATTCAGAAGTTCTCTGACAACTCACAGTTTATTATTGTAACGCACAATAAGCAAACTATGAGCGCAGTGGATGTAATTTACGGTGTAACCATGCAAGAGCCTGGGGTAAGTAAATTGGTCCCTGTGGATTTTAGAAGTTTAAGCAATTAATGTTTAATTATAAATTCGCTTTAAGCGTCCTTGGTAGCAATACTAGGGGCGCTTTTATTTTGAGCCTATATTTATGATCAAGTCCTCTCTTATATTATTTATCACTTGTTTCTTACTTTACTTGCCTTTTAGCAGGGAGCCCGATTTTATTGATAGTGAAACCGCGCCAGCCAAAATTGTTGCACAAGGGGATTCGATTGTAGCCGCATACACTGAGTTTGGTAAACCTTATGCACTTGTTTTAAATAAGCAAGATTACGCCAATCAAATAGGGCAGCAGACAGAAGTAATTTATGAATTGAGTCATCCCGAAAAAGCGGCCATCAATCAAATATGGGGCTACTGGTTAATTGGAAAAGAATTAGCCTGGTCCTTTGGCATATTTGCTTTGTTATTAGGTGTTGCGTTTGCAACAACCAATCAACCACATCCTAATGCATTGGCAGAACAATTAAGTTATAAAGAAGAGGTTAAATCAAAGTACCAGTAAATAGATTGATATAAATAAAATAGCTGAAAACTATTTTGAGATGAAGTTTCGAGCTACGCGCAGACTGAGTCGAGAAATAAGTTTTAAGCTATTTTTAAAGTTGAAGTAATTAAACTGATAATAGCGCCTTTAGCGTTTCAATAGACGCTTAATTTCTTTATCTACATCGCGATTTTTAATGGTCTCGCGTTTGTCAAATTCCTTTTTACCTTTTCCAATGCCGATCTCTAATTTGGCATAATGTTTTTCATTGAAGAATATACGTAAGGGAACAATAGTAAATCCTTTTTCTTTTACCTTGGCTTCTATTTTTTTTAATTCTCTTTTTTGCAAAAGCAATTTTCGATCGTGCACTTCAATATGGTTATTGGCCGTTCCGTGTGTGTATGCATTAATATATAAACTACGTACCCATAATTCACCGCGGTCAAAAAAACAAAAGGAATCATTAAAGCTAACTTTGCCTTCACGAATAGACTTTACTTCGGTGCCAAGCAATACCATGCCCGCAACATATTTGTCTTCTATGTTGTAATTAAAATAGGCTTGCCTATTGTTTAATTCTTTAGCTGCTAATGCTTTTGATTTGGCCATAAAAAATGTCCCAACCTTGCAGCTGGGACAACAAAAGTAATATAAGTAATCTTAGTTTCGGAATAAAAAGGCTACTTCGGCTAATTTATGCTTCAATTCTTTTCGGTCAACGATAAAATCAAGGAAACCATGATCTAATAAAAATTCACTTCTTTGGAAACCTGCTGGCAAGTCCTTTTTAATGGTTTCTTTAATAACTCTTGGTCCCGCAAAACCAATCAAAGCGCCTGGTTCTGCAATATTAATATCGCCTAGCATTCCAAAGCTGGCAGAAATACCTCCAAAAGTAGGGTCGGTAAGGAGTGAAATAAATGGCAATTTGGCATCGCTTAATTGAGAAAGCTTTCCGCTGGTTTTAGCCAATTGCATTAAACTGTAGGCGCTTTCCATCATACGTGCACCACCACTTTTGCTTATTACTAAAAATGGCAGTTTGTGTTCAATGCAGTAATCTACTGCACGACTAAACTTTTCTCCCATTACACTACCCAATGATCCACCAATAAATTCAAAGTCCATACAAGCTACTACATAGCCTTCACCTTCCATTTTACCTACACCTACGCGCATTGAATCTTTTAAATCGGTTTTGGAGTGAATTTCATCCAAACGCTTTTGGTAATTTTTTAAATCGGTAAAGTTTAAGGCATCCTTACTAATGATATTGTCAAATAAAATATCATATTGCTGGTCATCGAATAAAATATCAAAATATTCAACACTGCCAATACGGTGATGATAATTACAGTTCGTACAAATGTACAAATGCTCTTTCAATTCTGAGCTTGTACCAATATGATTACAGGACGGACACTTGTTCCATAGTCCTTCGGGGGTTTCTTTTTTGTCTGCAGTAGAAGTAGTGATACCTCTTTTTATTCTGTTAAACCATTTTGGTTTGCCAGTCTCATTACTGGTAGATTCGTCACCGGTCAAATTCACTTCAATATCTTCTTCTCTGTTTCTCATATTGGGGCATTTAAGTGAGCAATCGTTTCTACATTAAATATATAAAAAAAATTACAGCCACCCATCTATTACAATGAGTGGCTGTCTAAAATTATAATTAAGCGTTTCTGTTAATACAGTTTAAATCCTCAAAAGACTGTTCCAATCTTTTAATGAAAGACTCTTCTCCTTTTCTTAACCAAACTCTTGGATCGTAGTATTTTTTATTAGGCTTATCAGCTCCTTCAGGATTACCTAATTGTGTTTGTAAATAAGCTTCATTCTTTTTGTAGTAGCCTAAAATACCTTCCCAAAAAGCCCATTGCAAATCGGTATCTAAGTTCATTTTAATAGCACCATATCCAATTGCTTCTCTAATTTGATTTTGAGGAGAACCCGAACCTCCATGGAATACGAAGTAAACTGGTTTAGGAGCGGTACCTAAAGTTTTCTCAATATGCAATTGGCTATTGTGTAAAATCTCTGGTTTTAATTCTACATTGCCTGGGCTATATACTCCGTGTACATTTCCGAAAGCAGCAGCAACTGTAAATAAGTTACCTACCTTACCTAATTCTGTATAAGCATAAGCAACGTGCTCTGGTTGTGTGTATAATTTGTCGTTTTCAACACCACTGTTGTCAACGCCATCTTCCTCACCACCAGTAACCCCTAATTCAATTTCAATACCCATTCCCAATGGGGCCATGCGTTTGAAAAATTCAACCGATGTTTGGATATTCTCTTCGATAGGTTCTTCTGATAAATCCAACATATGTGAACTGAATAAAGGTTGACCATGTAATTTGTGGTATTTCTCACTTTCGTCAATCAAAGCGCTAATCCAAGGCAACCATTTTTTAGCTGCGTGATCGGTATGTAATACAACTGGAACGTCATAATACTTAGCAACTTGGTGTACATGTAATGCACCTGCAATTGCACCTTGAATATTAGCTTGTAAATTGTCATTGGGCATACCCTTCCCAGCAATAAATTGGGCACCGCCATTTGAAAATTGAATAATAATTGGAGACTTTAATTTAGCTGCTGTTTCAATAGCTGCATTAATTGTATCTGTACCAGTGGTATTCACCGCTGGAATGGCAAAATTGTTTGCTTTTGCATCGTTGTACAAAGCTTCTAATTCTTTACCAAATAAAACGCCTGATCTGTACTTGCTCATAGTTTAAATATTGAGTAACAAATATACAATTTCTGCCCCAAACGGCCGTTAGCCTAGGCTATAAAAAGCCCTTGGATTGCATCCATTCGTCATTGTACACTTTTCCTACATAACGGCTGCCGTGGTCGTGGAAAATACATACAACTAAATCGGTAGCAACCAGCGAATTGGATAGCTGTGTTAATCCTTGTAAACAACTTCCAGCACTGTATCCGCAAAATAAACCTTCCTCTTTTGCCAATCTTCTTGTCATTAATGCACCGTCCTTATCGGTAACTTGTTCAAAATGATCAATTACTGACATGTCGTAATTGGCTGGTACAAAATCTTCCCCAAAACCTTCTGCGATGTAGGGTTTCACATAGGACATATCAACCTCGCCAGTTTCAAAATAATGGGTGAGTAAGGATCCCACAGGATCAATGGCCCACACTTTAATATTTGGGTTTTGTTCTTTCAAATATTTAGCGGTCCCTGTAATGGTTCCTCCCGTCCCAGCAGTGCATACTAAATGTGTGATTTTGCCCTCAGTTTGTTTCCAAATTTCTGGACCAGTGCTTTCGTAATGTGCCAAACGATTGGCTAAATTATCATATTGATTAAAGAAAAAGGAATTGGGTATTTCAGCAGCTAATTTTCTTGCCACTGAATAATAACTTGCAGGATCTTCCGGTTCCACATTGGTAGGACAAACTATCACTTCGGCACCAACTGCACGGAGGATATCCATTTTTTCTTTACTCTGTTTATCTGTGGTGGTGAAAATACATTTATAACCTTTTACTACTGCTGCTAATGCTAAACCCATACCTGTATTGCCACTTGTGCATTCAATAATGGTACCCCCAGGTTTTAATTTCCCTTCAGCCTCAGCCACTTCCACCATTTTAAGTGCCATACGGTCTTTGATTGAATTACCTGGATTAAAATAATCCACTTTTGCCAAAACCGTTGCCGGAATCGAAGCTGTGATTTTATTAATTTGGATCATGGGCGTATTGCCAATGGTCTCTAAAATGTTTTGATACCACATAAATTTTTAGCAATTATTTGCAAGTGTGAAATTAAGCTAAAACTGCGGAAAACTAAAGGATGTTAGTAAATACCTTGAATAAGAAGATGGGAACTAAAGATTCTCGAAATTACTTGTAATGATTTCGCAGAATTGCGTTTCTATCATTTTTTCGGCTAATGCAATCATATTGCTAAATGCTTTTGCATTGCTAATACCATGACCAATAATCACGGGTTTGTTCACTCCTAAAATAGGGGTGCCACCATAATGTTCAAAATGATAACGACTAAAGAAAGGATCGTTTGCTAGACCTTGGTGTACAGCTGCCTCGTACATTGCTTCGGCTGTTTTTAAAATGATATTTCCAGTAAAACCATCGCAAACAATTACGTCGGCTTTGTCATTGAAAACATCTCGGCCTTCCACATTACCCATGAATTGGATAGATGTGTTTTCTTTTAATAAAGGATAAGTTGCTTGTGCTAATAAATTACCTTTACCTTCTTCTTCCCCAACATTCAACAAGCCAACTTGTGGGTGTTCAATGTTCAAAATATGCTTTGCATATAAATGACCAAGAATTGCAAATTGATTTAATTGCTCGGGTTTGCAATCGGCATTCAATCCCACATCTACAAGCAATCCTGTTTTGCCGCTAAGCTTAGGTAATAAAGTAGCAATAGTAGGGCGTAAAACTCCTTTAATAGGTTTGATGCTAAACATAGCACCTACCAACATTGCTCCTGTATTTCCAGCACTTAAAAATGCATCTATTTTTCCTGTGGCCAATAATTGAAAACCAATAGAAATAGATGAATTGGGTTTTTCTTTTAAAGCTTTAGTAGGATGTTCGTTGTAGCCAATTACTTCGGGTGCATGTACAATATGCAAAAATGGTGAAGACACCCCTTGTTCTTGAAATAAAGCTTTCAATTGGGTTTCTTCACCAATGCAGAATATAGTATGCTCGGAATGAGATAGATAATGTTGAACACCTTTTACGGCTTCTAGTGGCGCAAAATCACCACCCATCATATCTAATCCGATATTCATTTAATTAGGCTTTTAAAGGAGCTTTTTCAGCTACTAATTTTCCTTTGTAGTACAATTTACCTTCTTGAACATGCGCGCGGTGACGTACATGGATTTCTCCTGTTGTACCATCTGTGCTCAATGTTACTTCTTGTGCTACATAGTGAGTTCTTCTTTTTGCACTACGTTGTTGTGAGTGTCTGCGTTTAGGATTAGGCATCTCTTATGTTTTAAATTTTTACT
>JBDKLP010000014.1:0-23789 GCA_039795575.1 Bacteroidota bacterium
TAACTTGTTAACCTTTACTAAATATGATGGTTTAGATCCAGAAATTAGTTCAGGTGCATCTAACTCTTCTTATGATAGAGGTGTTGACCATAGCACGATTCCAAATATGAAATCTTTCCAAATTTCATTAAACCTTGGATTCTAATTCTAACCTAAATAAAAAAGCATAACAGATGAAAAGATCAATAAATTTAAAAAACTGGACTTCAAGATCGTACAGCTTGTACATTTTGACGGTTGCAGTCATCATGTTGGTTTCGAGCGCTTGTAAGAAACAACTTGATGTAGTAAACCCGAACGACCCTACATTTGGGGGTAACGTGAAATCTGAAGCGGGTATCGCAGCATACGTTAAAGGTAGCGTATACTGGAACGGCTTTAACTATGGTGATGGCTGGTTAGGAGATAGCTATTTCTCTTTACCATGGGGTTACCGTGAATTAATGGGTGATGTTGTAGGTGGTGGTCAAGGTTCTAACAACCAAACTACTACAATGGGTGTGCCTGATAGCTTTGTAGCTGATCCAGCAAATCCTTCTACTACTACTTTCACGAATACTTCACCACAAGCATTAGGTATTATCCGTGGTTTTAACGACCCGGCTTCTACAGCGAATGGTAACAACGCATTGTATTATGAGTGGACAAATATGTACGCAATGATCAATGGTTGTAACACAGCGCTTGAAAACTTATCATCAATCACTTCTTTGTCTGCTGATAAAGTTAAGACAATACAAGCTTGGTGTTATTGGTGGAAAGGATATGCTTACGCGCAAATCGGTAGCATGTACTATGCTGGTTTAATTCAAGACAAGTCTGCAACCATCAATAATGAATTTGTTGATCACAATGCAATTATTGCAGAATCTAATAAGCAATTGAATTTAGCTGCAACTACCCTTGCTAGTATTTCTAATCAAGGTGATTATGCAGCAATGATTGCACAAATTATCCCTTCTCAAAACCAAGTAGGTTTAGGTCAAGCGCCAACTACAGCTCAATGGACTAAGTCAATCAATACTATGTTGGCTAGAAATATTCTAGTAAACAAATTAGCACCATTTGTGAATGGTAGCACAAGTGCATCTATTGCACATGCTTCTATCGTTCCTATGACAGCTGCTGATTGGGCGGAAGTAATTCGTTTAGGTGGATTGGGTATTCAACAAGGCGACAATGTATTTACAGGTCGTTCTTCTGCAGGTAACTCATTCTTCTCTGCGAATGCAGGTACTGTTGCCAGTATCGCTGCATCAACTAACCAAAACACAACTTATAAAGTATCCGAGCGTTTGGTTGCTAATTTCGGAGCAGGTGATGCACGTTTAGCTAACTTTACAACTGCTAATGGAACTTTCTATGGTGATGCAAATACTAACACAACGCGTTACAGTTTATTAGACGGTGTAACTGCTGGCTTGACTGTTCCTGTTTTAGGTTCAAGACAAGTGGGTGGCATTGAAGTGTATATTGGCCCATCTTACGAAGAAAATGCGTTAATGATGGCAGAAGCTAAAATCAGAACCAATGATATTGCTGGTGGTGTTGCATTAATCAATGCAGTACGTACTTACCAACACGCTGGTGTAGCTGCTTTATCTTCTAGCTTAACACAAGTGCAAGCATTGACTGAATTAACTAAAGAAAGAGGTGCTGCACTTGCTTTCCGTGGTTTATCTTGGTTTGATGCAAGACGTTGGGGTTGGACCTACAGTATCGCTAATGGCGGTGGTCGTTATGGTGCTACTTTGATCTATAACAGAGTAGTGTATACCAATGCTAGAATTAACTACAACTTTATGGATTACTGGGATGTTCCTACAGATGAAACTGGAAAGAACACTCCATCAGCTACTTCTGCAGCTGTTAAAAATCCTAACTGGTAATAGCTATTATTAGCGAAAGTTAAGGGCTCCGAGCAATCGGGGCCCTTTTTTTGTGCATTTATGAATATTTACGATACTTTTCTTAACTTAACAGAATGCAGGATAGCAAAAAACAATTGGGCTTATGGACAAGTACTTCCTTAGTAGTTGGAAACATGATTGGTGCCGGTGTTTTTATGATGCCTGCAACCTTATCGAACTTTGGAGGAATTAGCTTAATTGGATGGGTTTGTTCAGCAATAGGTGCTTTTTTGATTGCAAAGGTATTTTCACATCTTAGCAAATTGCTGCCTGCTGCCGATGGTGGTCCTTATGCTTATTCGCAAAAAGGCTTAGGCGACTTTGCTGGTTTTTTAGTTGCTTGGGGATATTTAGTTTCGGTTTGGTGTACCAATGCAGCTATTACAGTTTCATTTATTAGTGCAATGAGTACTTTTGTTCCTGCGCTCGCAACAAATCCTTTTTTAGCTATTGGAGTTGGATTGGCTACTATTTGGTTTTTGTCTTGGATTAATTCCTTGGGCGTTTTTACCTCAGGTGTTTTACAATTGATTACTACTATTTTAAAAATTGTTCCTATCGTTTTAATTGGATTAGTGGGTTTGTTCTATATACAATGGCAAAATTTTTTACCTTTTAATGCAAGTGGCAGTTCAACCATTTCGGCGATCACCGCTACCACTACTTTAACCTTTTTTGCTTTTTTGGGAATTGAATGCGCTACCATTCCATCAGGTAGTGTCGCAGATTCAGCATCTACAGTGGCAAAAGCGACTACCATTGGCACTTTAATCGCAACGGTTGTATATATATTAAGCACGGTAAGTATTATGGGCATGATTCCTGCCGCACAATTAAAAACGAGTGTTACACCCTTTGCGGATGCAGCAGTATTTATTTGGGGCCAAGGTGCAAAATATTGGGTAAGTGCGGGTGTTGCTATAGCTGCATTTGGTGCTTTAAATGGGTACATATTAATTCAAGGTCAATTGCCCTATGCAGTTGCCAAGGATCAATTGTTTCCACAAATTTTTGCCCAAAAAAATAGCAAAGGAGTGCCCGTTTTGGGAATCATTATTTCAAGTGTATTTGTTTCCGTATTTATGGCCATGAACTATACAAGAGGTTTGGTACAACAGTTTCAGTTTTTAATATTGCTTACCACCTCAACTATTATCATTCCTTATGTTTTTTGTACTGCCTCCTATTTACTAATGCGTTTAAAATTATTGACAACTGGAAGTAAAGTTTTCAATGGCGCCATTTTACTGGCTACTTTAACTTTTGTATTTTGTATTTGGATCATGTTAGGGCTTGGGCAAGAGACCGTATTTTGGGGATTTGTATTAACTATGTCCTCAGTACCTATTTATGTATTTGCAGTTTGGAAAAGAGATCAAAAAAATAAATCATTATAAATTTATGAGTGCACATTCTGAATTCGGGAAATTAAAATCTTTATTTATTAAAAAAGCAGCAGCAGCTTTTATTAGTGATGTACATGTTACTGAACACTGGGAGGCCTTAAATTATTTAGGAAAACCAACTATTGAAAAAGCATTTGCCGAGTATGATGCATTTGAGAAAATATTAAAAGAAAATGGCGCTGAAATTTTGTATTTGCCAGAAGACAATACGGTAAATATGGATTCCATTTATTGTAGAGATGCTGCAATTGCTACAACTAAGGGAATGATTATATGTAATATGGGTAAAGCAGGACGTATTAATGAGCCCGGCGCGGAACAACGTGCATTTGAAGCAAATGGCATCCCTGTGTTAGGGGTGATTACAGCACCTGGCACTTTGGAAGGCGGGGACGTGGCCTGGTTAGATGAAAAAACATTGGCAGTGGGACATACCTATAGAACGAATGAAGCCGGTATACAACAGTTAACTGCATTGTTGGCACCATTGGGGGTTACGGTTATGTCAGTCCCTATGCCACACTATAAAGGCCCATCTGATGTGTTTCATTTAATGTCCGTGTTGAGTCCGGTAGACCATAATTTAGCAGTTGTTTATTCCCCTTTAATCCCCATTGTATTTAGAAATGAATTAATTGCACGTGGCTATGAATTAGTGGAAGTGCCTGATGAAGAATTTGATAGCATGGGTTGCAATGTTTTGGCATTAGCCCCAAGAGTTTGCTTAATGGTAAAAGGCAATCCAATCACAAAAGCGCGTTTAGAAAAAGCGGGCTGCAAAGTAATTGAATACGAAGGGGAAGAAATAAGTGTGAAAGGTGGTGGAGGCCCAACATGTTTGACAAGGCCTGTTTTGCGTGACTAATTAAAAGCAAATCTCTCAACTTTATTATTACAAGTCTGAGATACGTTTTATATAATTGTAAAACTGATACTTTGCGCCCTCTTTTAATTGGGCACTATAAATACCATTTGCGCCTGAAGTAAAGTAGGCAGTGATACTGGCGATTCCAATGTAAAAACCAGCATGTAAGCCAAACAACTCAATACCCAATACAATGGAAGCAATTGCACAATGCGTTGCCCCGGCAAAAACGGCTACAAATCCCATTCCCGCTAAAAGTGCCATTGGCAAAGGAATGAATCCTATTAATACATTGCCAAGCACAGCACCAATAAAAAATAAGGGGGTTACTTCGCCGCCTTTGAATCCTGCACTTAAGGTAAATGTGGTAAGTAATAATTTAATTGCAAAATCAATGTTTCCTGCTGGATGTATGAATGCATCTTGAATGACTGGAATACCCAAGCCAATAAATTTAGTTGTGCCAAGTAAATAAACTACAACAACAATCACAATGCCTCCTATAAATGGCCTTAATGGTTCATATTTTATTTTTTTAAATAGCAATGCCCATGCATAATTTACTTTTGTAAATAATAATGCTGCTAATCCGAAAATCAACCCTGCTAAAAAAACAGACACCATCGCAACTGCATTTAAATTCGGTATGATTGAAATTGAATAACTTGTATGATGAATGCCCCAAGCAAGGCAGGTGTAATGTGCGATATAAGCGGTTGCAAAACTGGGTACAATATCCGCAAGGCGAATATTTTTAAATAACATTATTTCCAATGCGAATAAAGCGCCAGCCAAAGGGGTTCCAAATACAGCTGCAAAACCACCACTTATTCCCATGATTAAAATGGTTTTTCGTTGTGCATCGTTAAGTTTAAATAAGTTAGTGAATTGATCTGCGATTGCACCACCCATTTGAACTGCAGTGCCCTCTCTGCCTGCAGAGCCTCCACCTAGATGGGTCAACAAAGTGCCTACAAATACTAAAGGAGCCATTTTGAAAGGAATCTTGGTTTGTGGGTCATGATGTTGTTCTAAAATTAAATTATTTCCTTTTTTAGCCTCACCACCAAAATAAAAATACATCGCACCAACTGCTAGTCCAATAATTGGAAGTGTATATATAATCCAAATATTATTTTCTCTCCAAGTAGTTATTTGATCCAAACTATATAAAAATATAGCAGATGCACTGCCTATTAATAGTCCACAAATAACACAAATGAAAAACCATTTGATGAAATTCACTATGTTGATGATAAAATTGTTCATTGGAATAATTTTAGTCAATATTGGGTTTCTTTTTTTTGATCATGATAATCGCAATGACCACCCAAATCATATTTACTACCATAGATGGATAAGCTTGATGGAAGTAGGTGTTAATTACAAAAAATAATCCCCCAAAAATATTTGCAAAAATGTAAGTCTTGCTTTCTGCAGCAAGCTTTCCGGTGATATTGAGTGCATAGGAGCCTACAATAAGCACGGAAGCTACCCATCCCAATATTTCAACGAGTATATTCATGTAATAAATGTACATAAAATAGTCTAAAACGAGGAGAGGAGCTTGGTCCTATATAACAACAATTATAACTGTTATTAAAATATTGACTACTTTTATACTACCAAAATAAGTTTGGAAATTTTAGTATTTATATTATGGAACAGTCATACAAAAAATTATTAGAGAACAATAAAAAATGGGTTGCAGAGCAATTGGCATTAGATCCTCATTTTTTTGATAATTTAGCAGATAAGCAAAATCCAGAATATTTATGGATTGGTTGTTCAGATAGCCGTGTACCAGCAAACCAAATAACCGGCACACAGCCTGGCGATGTGTTTGTACATCGCAATATTGCCAATATGGTGGTACACAGCGATATGAATATGTTAAGTGTACTTTCTTACGCGGTTGAGGTTTTACAAGTAAAGCACATTATTGTATGTGGCCATTATGGTTGCGGAGGGGTGCTGGCAGCTATGAATAATAAACAATTAGGTTTAATTGATAACTGGTTAAGACATTTGAAAGATGTATACCGCATCAATTATAAAGAATTAGACGGAATACAAGATGAATATGAACGAGGCCGTCGATTTGTTGAATTAAACGTAATTGAACAAGTTTTTCATTTAGGCAAAACTTCGATTGTACAAAATGCATGGAAACGTGGACAGGATTTACACTTACATGGTTGGGCCTATGATGTTAAAGATGGATTGATTAACGATTTAGGTGTGAATTTTACCAATACCGACGACTTGCACAGCGTTTATCATTTAGATTAGTAGTATCCCAATTGAATCGGATAGCTTAGTCCCATTGGTTTTTGTTTTGAAATCAGGTGGTTATCTGTTTTTTAATTAAATTTAAAGAACGATAAACCTTCTCTATGAAAAACATCTTTGTATTCATTGCATGCTTTTTAGTGTTTACTACTAAAGCACAAACCTATATTCCCACCGATGGTAATTTAGGGGCTAGAACTGCTTTTCAAGATCGAAAATTTGGAATGTTTATACATTGGGGTGCTTCAAGTGTATTGGGTGATGGTGAATGGGTGATGGAAAACAAAGGGATACGCAGAGACGATTATAAAAAGCTACAACAGCTGTTTAATCCAATTAATTTTGATGCCGCTAAATGGGTGGCTACTGCAAAAGGAGCAGGCATGAAATACATTGTATTTATTACCCGTCATCATGATGGATTTTCTAATTGGAATACACAATACTCCAATTGGAAAGTCACCAATACGCCTTATCAACAAGACGTTTTAAAAATGCTAGCGGAAGAATGTAAAAAGCAAGGCATTGCATTGGGTTTGTATTATTCTACATTGGATTGGAGCCGTGACGATTATCCATATGAAACAGGCAGGACGGGACAAAAAGCAGGACGCACACAAAAAAGTAATTATGCATCCTATTTGCAGTTTATGAAAAATCAATTAACTGAATTGCTGACCAATTATGGCCCCATTAGTTGCATTTGGTTGGATGGTCATTGGGATCAAACCAATCCTGAAGGATCAGCAGATAGAAGTTCTAGAATTGATTGGAAATACGACGAACTATATGGCTTAATACACAAGCTACAGCCCAATTGTATGATTGGCAACAATCACCATTTGGATCCCATCAATGGTGAAGATTTTCAAATGTTTGAGCAGGACTTACCTGGACAAAATACGACAGGCTTAAATTTCCAATCAGCTTCGGTATTGCCATTGGAATCCTGTATTACCATGAATGATTCTTGGGGTTTTAGAATCACCGATCATCATTACAAATCCTACAAAGAAGTGATCACAACCTTGGTGAATGCCGCAGGTCGAAATTCTAATTTATTGTTGAACGTGGGCCCCATGCCCAATGGAGCTATTGGCCAAGAATTTACCGATACCTTAACGCTCGTGGGCAATTGGATGAAACAATATGGATCCGCCATTTATGGAACAAGGGGCGGACCTATGCAACCTGAAAAATGGGGAGTTACTACACAGGATGCCAAAAATGTATACTTACATATTTTTGAAAAACCAGCGATGGATAAAATTAGTATACCTGGAGCTTACAAAAATAATGGGGCCTATATTTTAAACAACCATCAACAAATTGTTGGGAAAACAATTCAAAATGGCATAGAATTTAACATTTCGACAATTGATTTACAAGGACCTTCAACCATTGTGGTGATTCCTAAAATATAAGCCTGAATTGACTTTTGTAATAACATAAGTTTATAAATTGCCTATAGTTAACAATTTGGTAACACAAAGATTTTAATTTGATAACCGTCTAAAAAAATATAAAAAGCCTTTTATTGTTTGTTTTGTGCTACAAAATTAAAACAATGAAAAAGGTATTGCTATTACTCGTTCTTGGATGGTTTTTTTCTAGTGCAATTGCACAAGAAACTTCTTCTACCTTAAGTGGTCGAATTATTAATGATAAAAAGGAAGTAGTTGTAGGAGCAACTATTAAGTTTACACATGTTCCCACAGGAGCAGTTGCTATATTTCAATCTAATGCAAAAGGGTTATTTGTAGCTCCCAATTTAAAGCCAGGTGGGCCTTATAGTATTAAAATTAGTTCTGTTGGTTTTAAAGACCAGGACTTTAATGATGTTACTTTAACCTTAGGAGCTAATCCCGATGTAAACATTGTTTTGTCATCAAAAGTGAATCAGTTGTCTGATGTTGTTGTGAATAGCAATAGTCGTAAAAAAACAGAAGGAGGTACTGTTATTGGCACAAGACAACTAAACGCTTTGCCAACTTTGGGAAGAAGCTTGAGTGATTTTACAAGATTAACACCGCAGTCTAATAACAACTCATTTGCAGGATCTAGTTTCCGTTACAATAACTTAACGATTGATGGTGCTATCAATAATGACGCATTTGGATTCAGTAACTCTGCAGGAGGTACAAGTGGTGGTGGACAATCTGGTGCTGCGGGTTCTGGAACTAGAACGAATCCATATAGCTTGGATGTAATTCAAGAAGTACAAGTGCAATTGGCGCCCTATGATGTTAAATTAGGAAACTTTACTGGAGGTAGCGTAAACGCAGTAACAAAGAGCGGCACTAATGAATTTCATGGTAGTGCTTATACTTATGCGCGTAATGCGAACTTAATGGGGAAAAGTGTAGATGGTTTAAAAACACCAATGGCTTCTAGTTTTTACGATTATAACCAGGGGTTTACTTTGAGTGGTCCAATTCTTAAAAACAAGGTTTTCTTTATTTTCAACTATGAAAGAACAGATCGTCAAGAGCCAACTACTTATAATATAGGAGATCCAGGTGCTGCAATTACCTTAGCAGAAGCACAATCAATTGTATCCAAATTACAAACTAAGTATGGATATGATCCCGGCAGTTATTTGGGCGCTTACAATATTTTCACTAAGAGTGATAAATTATTTGGTCGTTTAGATTTTAATTTAAATGATAAGAATACTTTAACTATACGCGGTATTTATACCAATGGTCGCGGCAACAACTTAGAGCGTTCTTCTACAAACTTTCAATTTGGTTCTACCGACTTTACTCAGTATACTAAAAATATCAACCTAACTGCGGAATTGAAAACTAAGTTTAGCAATAACGTTAGCAATCAATTGAACGCAAGTTATGTAAATGTACATGAGTACCGTGATTTTCCAGGTACCTTAGCACCTTATATTGATATTGACAATGGTCGTATCACTTTAGGAACATGGAGAGAAGCATCTATTTATAACTTAAAACAAACAACATTTGAATTAAGCGATAATTTAACTGTTACAAAAGGCATACATAAATTTACATTGGGCACTCACAATGAGTTCTATGATCTTTCTTATGGGTTCATAAACTCATACAATGGTCGTTGGGAATATTCAAGAGGTTTAACAAGTTTCTTGAATGACAATCCTAGCCGTATTCGGGGTGCATTCATAACCGCGCCAGGCTTAGATGGAACAAGAGATGGCATATACAATAATCCTCCTAATCCATTTAAAGTAGCTTTGTTAAGCGCTTATTTACAAGATGAAATTACTGTGAACAGCCGTTTGAAAGTGAGCCCAGGTATTCGTTTTGATTATTCATATGTTGGTAATCAACCCATAATAGATCCATCTTTGAATACTACTAATTCAGTGGGTTATGTTTCTGCAAATCCTACCTATAGTGCACCAGCATTTAGTACTTTAACTGATAAGATTCCTTCTCGATTGGCAATATCTCCACGTTTAGGTTTCACATATGATGTGAAAGGTGATCAGTCAATCATTTTAAGAGGTGGTACTGGTATTTTCACAGGAAAAGTGCCGTTTGCATGGTATGGGTATGCATATACTTTAAGTGGAACTACTTATGGCAATATTGACTGGAATGGTCCAGCAGCAGGGGTAACTGTTCCATTAGCATTTAATACCGACAAGTTAAAAGACACAGTCACTAAGTATGGTGGTGTTTCAAGAAGTGCAACCAGAGAAGTTGATGTTTTTGACAACAACTTCAAATTGCCAACCGTATGGAGAAGTAGTTTTGCAGTAGACTATAAATTTGGAAAAGGGTACAAGTTCACAGCAGATGTATTGTATACTAAAACCATTTATGATGTTAAATACGAGCAAATTAACTTAAAAGATTCTGTAGCTTATTTTACTTCAGGTCCAACACAAACCCCTGTTTATATTGGTGGCAAATACAATAGCAGTTATTCAAATGTTTATTATTTAACAAATACCAATCAAGGATATAGGTATAATTTGACTGCTCAATTATCAAAATCAACAAATAATGTTGCTGTAGGTAAATACCAAGCAAATGTGAATTGGAGTGTTGCTTACACGTATGGAATGAGTAAGGATATTACCAATGGTATTCGTAACTCATGGGAAAGTAGTTATAATGTAAACCCAACTACTACTCCTAGTAACTCTGATTTAGCTTATTCTAACTTTGATTTACGTCATAGAATTGTTGCCACTTTTTCAAGCAATTTTATTTGGAGTAAAATGAATTCATCATCAATTGCGTTTGTATATTCTGGACAATCAGGAAATCCTTATAGTTTGGTATATCAATCTGCACCATTTGGTAACGGATCGAATGCCCCACTTCCTTATATTCCAAAAAATGCGAGTGACATTAATTTGAAAGACAATGGAACTTATACAGCCGCACAGCAATGGGCAGATTTGGATAATTTCATTAACAATGATCCATACTTGAAGACAAGAAGAGGGCAGTATGCAGAAAGAAATGGATTGCGTACACCATGGGTACATAATTTAGACATGAAATTGCAACATGAATTCAAATTAAATAAGAACAACCCCAAACAATCTTTACAAGTGAGTTTAGACGTGTTCAATGTGTTGAACTTAATTAATAACGATTGGGGACATGTGAACTTTGTTACCAACTTGAATAACTATACAGTTAACTTCTTGAAATTCGTTTCAGATGCTACAGGTAAAGCTGTTGGCGCCCCTTCAACTGGATACGCTCCTACTTTTAACTTTGTAAAACCCACTGGTGTTGGTGGTCAATACTACTCTGTTGATCCTATCAATTCAAGATGGCAAGGACAATTGGGCGTTAAGTTTAATTTCTAAAATTTATAAAAAAGCCAAGCCTTTTGGGCTTGGCTTTTTTATAGCTAATAAACCGGTTATTAACTATTTGATAAACTAGGCTTAACAATATGTATATGACAAACATGCAACCTACATACACTACAAGAGCAGCAGAATTAAAAGATATTATATTCTTTTATGAAGCTATATGTGCTTTAACTGCAATTAACATTGATATAGTAGCCTTTAATGCACAATTTAAAACTCGGTTAAAGGAAAAAGGGTCAAAACAATTGGTGTTAGAGGCTGATGGAAAAATAATAGTTGGTTGTGTTTTAGCTCAGGTAAGACAAAATCTATCTGATACCAGTCCGTTTGTAGAAATTCAAGAATTATATATTCTACCTAAATTCAGAAAATTAAAAGCTGCTGATTTTATATACTCGGCATTAGAAGCGCATTTTTTAAAGCAAAAAATAAATCAGTTAAGAGTTAATTGCAATATTAATTCAACGTTAAACCAAAATTTTTACGTAAAAAAGGGATACAAAATTTTTAAAAAACAATATAAGAAAGAAGCAAATTAAAAAATTTATTAATTCTCATTTTGAATTTGGTCATATAAGTGTCTTATAAGACCGTCAGCCAAGCCTATTTTAGGTACGAAAATTTCATTGATATTTCCCCATTTAAAAATACTAGTATAAATTTCCAATGCTGGTACAATTACTTCAGCTCTATCTTTTTTGATATTATATTTTTCCATTCTTTCTTCTACACTTAATTGGGATATTTCCTTGAAAATATCTTTTACATGATCAGTATTAAGTGCAAAGCCATTTTTGGTGCCAATAAGTGAAATAACTTTGTTAATATTCCCTCCAGATCCAATACCCGTGAATTCACCATATTTTTTTGAAATATCTTTTAAGGTTTCTTTCATTTCTTCCCAAACACTTTCCTTTACTTTATTTGTCAATAAACGAACAGTTCCAATATTTAAAGACTTTCTTAATACAACTTTTGATTTATGGTATAAGGTAAGTTCTGTGCTTCCTCCGCCGACGTCAATGTACAGATAGCTCTTATCATTATCTAAAAGTTCTGCGAAATGTGTTTCATAGATAATTTCAGCTTCTAGGTCCCCAGTTATTATTTCAATTTCAATAGAGGTTTCTAGTGCTATTTCTTTAATGATTTCTTTGGCATTTTCAGCATCCCGCATGGCACTTGTCGCACAGGCCATATAATGTTCTACATCATACACTTTCATTAATTGCTTATAGGCCTTAATGGTGTCTATGAGCATTTTTTTCTTCTTACTCCCTATAAAACCTTTTTCAAAAACATCAATTCCAAGTCGCAGGGGTATACGGACAATATTTAGTCTATTAAAGATCGTTTCCTTTCCTCTTACTTCCACATCGCAAATTAAAAGTCTTGCTGCGTTACTCCCAATATCAATTGCCGCTAGGATCAAAGTTTGTTATATTTTTCCTTTTAGATAGTTATAAGTTTCTTCCTGAGACTTATGTTTTTTACCTGTCAAAGGTACATATTTATTAAGTAATTCAGGATCTAGAATCCTTGCCTTTTGGTTGTCTCTTAACTGAATATTTATAATCTCAATTAATTCTTTTTTAATAGCATTGTCTAAAATGGGAACAGCTACTTCAATTCTGTAATCCAAGTTTCGTACCATCCAGTCAGCACTTGAGATATACACTTTTTCATTTCCATTATTGTGAAAAACCATTACTCTAGCGTGTTCTAAATATTGGTCCACAATACTAATAGCATTTAGTTTCTGATTGGCTTTTTCATTATTTAACTTTAAAGTTAAAATTCCTCTTACAATCAAATGTACTTCTACATTGGTCTTAATGGCTTTATACAAGTGTTCAATTAGGGTGATATCGGTTAAGGAGTTTAATTTGATAATGATTTTTGCAAACTTACCTTGTTTTGCAAACTTTATTTCATTATCAATAAGCTGCAAAATTGATTTTCTCATGTTGATTGGAGAAATTAATAAGTTGCTCATTTTAACTATGGGTTTATCCCCATGTTGCCAATTCTCCAGATAGGTAAAAATGCGGGCAGATTCATTCATTAATTGCTTATTAGCAGTTAACAAGCAATGATCTGCATAAACTTTTGCTGTTTTTTCATTTAAGTTGCCGGTACTGATAAAGCCATATTTTACAAGTTTACCAGCCTTTCTTTTTTGAATAATACATAGTTTAGCATGCACTTTTTTATTAGGTACTCCTACTAACACACGAATGCCCTCCTCCTCCATGATAGACTTCCATTCTAAATTAGCTTCTTCATCAAACCTAGCTTTTAGCTCTAGAAACACAGTTACGGCCTTTCCGTTTCTAGCAGCGTTGATAAGGGCATTAATCACCTTAGAATTGGAGGCCAATCTATAAGCGGTTATTTTAATACTAATTACTTGATCATCCATTGCTGCTTCCCTTAATAAATCAATTACTGGATCATAGGCGTGATAAGGGAAATGCAACATCACATCTTTTTTCAATACGACTTCTGAAACCAGCTCCTTTTTTTTAAAAGCTGGATGTATTAAGGCCGCAGGCCTTTTATTTTGTACCGGAATTACATTGGGAAAATCCATAAAATGTCTAAAATTATGAATATGTCCACCTGGAATAATGCTACTTTTCCTAGTCAGTTTTAATTTCTTAATTAAAAATTCTAGCATTTCTGCGTTCATTTCTTTTTCATAAACAAATCTTACAGGCTTTCCCTTTCTTCTGTTTTTTATTCCCTTAGAAATCTTGTCAACAAAATTTAATCCTACTTCTTGATCTAAGTCAATTTCAGCATCCTTGGTAATTTTGAAAACATGAGCTTCGAATTTATTAAACTTGAAATGTGAAAATATGATCGGCAAGTTATATCTAATCAAATCTTCTAGCAATATAATGCTTGCTGTACCTGGTTTTGAGGGCAATTGGATAAATCTGCCCACTGTCCTAGAAGGAATTTCAATTAATGAAAACTTTTGATCATAAGCATTGTTTTTATTACCCATAACAATAGCCAAATACAAGCTTTTATCTCTTAAATAGGGCAGCTCAGGTACATTTTCTATCATTAATGGAATGATATATGAACGTACTACCTCATCAAAATATGTTTTTACAAATCCTTTTTGCTCTATCGTTATTTTTTTATCATCAACAATTTGAATTTTACTTGCTTTTAATGCTTTGTTTAAATTTTGCCAAATTCTATTAAATTCATTTTGTTGTCTTAATACAATTCTTTGTATTTCGTCCAAAACAGCCTGAGGAGATTCGATAAGATCTATATTTTGGATATGACCTTTTTTATCTGTGAATTCTACCATTCTTTTAAGTGTTGCAACGCGTACTCTAAAAAACTCATCAAGGTTATTGGAGAATATACCTAAAAAACGGATTCTTTCATTTAAAGGTACAGTAGGGTCATTGGCTTCTTGCAATACACGGCCATTAAAACTTAACCAACTAATATCTCTTGCAATAAATCTGTCTTTCATAAGTCTTTTAATTACCTAACGAATTTACTTTACTGTGATCAAGGATTAGTAAACTGGAAATAACTTAATAATTAATTAATAATAAGGAAATATTCAGTTCATATACAAGCACGTATTTTACTAAAAATATGAACGAATGGAAAAACGTAAAATGGAAGTATGTGTTGTTAGTGATATTCACTTAGGTACTTTTGGGTGCCAAGCAAAAGAGGCTCTTAACTATTTACGCAGTATTCAACCAAAGACTTTGATACTTAATGGCGACATTATAGATATATGGCAATTTAGCAAAAGATTTTTCCCAGCTAGTCATATGGCTGTAATTAAAGAGATCTTCAATATGGCTAGTAAAGGAACCAAAGTAGTATATATAACGGGTAACCATGATGAAGCTTTAAGAAAATACGCCGATTTTGAAATGGGCAATATACAATTAACCGATAAAATTGTATTTGAGATTAATGGGGAGAAAAACTGGGTATTTCACGGTGACGTTTTTGACAGAACTACTAAAGGAAGTGCAAAAATATTGGCAAAACTAGGCGGCTATGGTTATGACTTATTAATTATTTTAAACAGTTTGTTTAACTGGATTTCGCGAATTTTAGGTCGAGAAAAAATGAGCTTTAGTAAAAAAGTAAAAAATGGCGTTAAAAAAGCAGTGTCTTGGATTGGCAATTTTGAACAAACTGCTGCAGAATTAGCTATCGAAAATGGTTACCAATATGTGATTTGTGGTCATATACATCAACCTCAGCAAAGAATCATCACTACTGAAAAAGGATCTGTCACTTATTTAAATAGTGGAGATTGGATTGAAAATTCAACTTCATTGGAATATTATGACAATGCCTGGCATTTATATCATTACGATGCTAAACAATTTGAACATATAGCAACTGAAAAAATCAAGATTGTTCATTTGAACACGGAGTTAAGTGTAATGACTAATGAAGTTGCTTTCCAAGTTTCAATATAAGTATTGATTCATGAAAATATTTTACGCAATACAAGGTACAGGCAATGGTCATATTAGTAGGGCTATTGAATTGTATCCATATTTAAAAAAGTACGGAGAAGTAGATTTTTTCTTAAGCGGCTCTAACGCGCATCTTAATACAGACTTGCCTATAAAATATAAAAGCAAAGGGCTTAGCTTGTTTTATAAGCATAGTGGGGGACTTGATTATAATAAAATTGCTGGCTCTTTGTCTTTTCATCTTTATAAGGATGCTAAAGCATTACCTGTTGAAAAGTATGATTTAGTAGTAAATGATTTTGAGTTTGTTTCCTCATTAGCTTGTATAATAAAGAAAGTACCCTGTATTCATTTTGGACATCAGGCAAGCTTTCAAAGTAAGAAAACGCCTAGGCCAAATACCATAAATCCATTAGGCAACCTGATTTTAGAAAATTTTGTAAAAACCAATCAACATATTGGATTGCATTTTGACGCTTATGATGAAAACATTTACAATCCCATTATAAAAGATGAAATTTTAAATGCGACACCCATCAACGATGGTCATATTACCGTATACCTCCCACAGTATGCTGTTGCGAACTTAGAACCTCATTTATTGCAACAGTCAAAATTTCACTTCGAAGTATTTACAAAAGAAGTAAATAGAATCATTTGTAAAAAAAATATTACTTATTATCCTATCAACAATAAGCAATTTACAAGTAGTATGGTGCGTTGTTATGGTATAATTACTGCTGGAGGTTTTGAAACTCCTGCAGAAGCTATGTACATGCATAAAAAAATATTAAGTATTCCTATATTGAAGCATTATGAACAGGAATGCAATGCGGCAGCATTAGAAAAAAAAGGGGTAATGGTTCTCAAAAAAATTGATAAAAATTTTGCTTTTCATTTTCAAGACTGGATTCTATATAAAGAACCGGTATCGTTAACATTAACTCATTCAACAGCTCAAATTGTGGAGTTGCTTTTAAACAAATCAAAAAAATAATCATGTATTCAATTTTGAATCAAAAAGGGGAGAAAGTGGCACATATACAGAATATGATGATTGTGGATCTTTCTGGAGAGAGGGTATTGGGTATATTAATTGGAGATTGTTTTTTTGGAAGAAAAAACAATGTAATTGGTAAAATATTTAATAAAACAGCCTATTTAATTAATGGTGAAATTGTAGGAAAAATTATTGAAAACAAAGACTATAAAAATACGGCGCTTAAAAAAAACCAAATGATTGCTGCATGGGACTTGCTAAGTAATATTAGAGAGCATACAAGTACATGGATTATCGAATCCAATAAATGGTCAGAAAAATCTTTGTTGTTCCATTTATTGTAATTGATTAATAATTTGTAAACAATGAATTCATCTAAGCATAACAGAACATTTTAATAATTGAAGATTTTTAAAAATACTTTCGCCATTCATTAAACAAATACACATGAGTGGTAAATCTTTAACGTTAAAATTCAAAAGCGTTATCCTTCCAATTTCACTATTATTTGCAATTAGCAGTTTTGCCGGTGATATCAAAGGTAGAGTGTTGGACGCAGGTAATGCTGAGCCTTTAGTAGGCGCTACCGTAACTGTAAATAATAAATCAATTTTAGTCAATCTTGATGGTACTTATCATTTTAAAGGTATTAGTGGAGGTAAGTACAATGTAAAAGTTAGTTATGCTGGCTATATAGAAGTTGTCAAAGAAGTTGTTTTAAATAATGCCAACGAAGTTATAGTATTAGACATTAACCTTGCTTCTACCACAACCGCTTTAACTTCTGTTACAGTAAGTTCAAACGGAAAAGACAATGACAAATCTGTTAGAAGATTAGAAAAAATAGCAGATCCAATTATCAATGTGTTGTCTTCAAAAAACATCCAATTACTACCAGACATTACCGTAGCAAACGCTTTGCAAAGAGTAAGTGGTGTTACCATTGAAAAAAGCGGATCTGGTGAAGCTAGATATCCCATTATTAGAGGTATGGAAAAAAGATATATCAACACTTTGGTGAATGGTATTAAAATTCCTAGTCCAGATAATAAAAATAGATTTATCCCATTAGACTTATTCCCATCAGAATTATTAGAGCGCTTAGAAGTTGGAAAAAGTTTAACCCCAAGTATGGAAGGGGATGCAATTGGCGGTACGATTAATTTAGTAATGAAAGACGCACCTGATCATTTATTAGTTCAAGGAAATGTTGCAAGTGGTTTTAATACCTCTTTCCCTGATCAAAAATTTAGCAAGTTTGACAATAGTACCATGAATGTATTATCTCCTGCTCAAATTCATGGCCCATCTTATGTTGCAAATTTAAATGATTTACCAGTTGCACATTTGAATTACGATGAAAAATCAAATCCAGTTAACTCAACATTAGGATTAACGGTTGGCAACCGTTTTTGGAAAGATAAGAAACTGGGATTTGTAGTTTCTGGTAGTTATCAAAATATATTCCGCGGAACAACTTCTAATTTCTTCTTGCCCAACTCACAGCCAGGATTAAATAATATTCCTTTATTTTCTGATTTACAATTAAGACAATATTCTGTTCAAAGCCAAAGAAAAGGGGTAAATGCCAAGTTGGATTACAAGTTTAATAAGAATAATAAAATTTCTTTATTCAATACCTATGTGCGTTTAGACGATTATCAAACCCGTTTAATATGGGATACCGTTGCTTTAAACTCATTAATTAATAAGTCTACTAGAAGTCAATGGATTTTCCAATCTATTAACAACACTACTTTACAAGGAGATCATAAATTAAGTAATACAGATCGTTTAGATTGGTCATTGGTATATTCTGTTGCAAAAAGCAATACACCAGATCAGTCCACTTATACGCATGAATATCCTATTATTCCAACAAGTTTGACAATTGATAAATTACAGTCAATGTCAAGAATTTGGACTAGTAATACAGACAAGGATCAATCTGCCTATGTAAACTATACAAAAAATACAGCTGTTTTTAATCGTGATTTTGAATTAAAATTAGGTGGATTGTACAGAGACAAAAATAGAGACAACTATTATATCGCTTATTCATTAAATCCTGTTTTAGGAGCTGCTTATAACACAATTAACACTGCACAATTTTTATTTAATCCTGTTAGCAATGGCACACCCACTTTAAACGGTAATAACTATACGTTTGAGGAAAAAATTACTGCTGGTTATTTACAAGGCAAGTGGAATTTGTCAAGCAGGTTTGAGTTATTAGGTGGTGTAAGAGCAGAAAACACCAATCAACAATATGAAACATTGTTGACTAAGGACGTTCAAGCAAAATCTGGGACTATTCAATATACGGACTTATTGCCAAGTGCTCAGATTAAATATGCTTTAACACAAAACCAAAATTTACGTTTTGCTTATTATAGAGCTATTGCTAGACCTGGATTTTCTGAATTAATTCCAGACGGAGCTGATGGTGAATTTTTTAAAGAAGTGGGTGATCCAGTTAATTTAAAACATACTCTAGCGGATAATTTAGATTTACGTTACGAATTATACAGCAAGGGTTCTGATCAATTATTATTGGGTGGATTTTACAAGGATATTCAAAACCCAATCGAAATCTCTGCAGTAAAGCCTCAAAACGTGAATAGTTTATACTTACAACCAGTTAATATTGGGAAAGCAACAAACTATGGCTTCGAAGCCGTAGCCGCAAAATACTTTGGTTCATTTGGTATTTCAGCTAACTATACTTACACAAATTCAAGTATTACCAATGATAGTTTAATATTCTCCTACCGAAATACTGCAGGTCAAATTGTATCAAAGCGTGTTTCTGAAACTAGACCTTTACAAGGACAATCAAACCATGTTGGAAATTTATCCTTTATTTATAAGAATCCAAAAATTGGTTTTGACTTGCAAACAGCTGTTGTATATACAGGTGAACGCATAAGTTTTGTAAGCCCTTATGCTGGTTTAAACTACTGGCAGTCTCCAACGACTCAATTAGACTTTTCTTTTGAAAAAAGATTTGGTAAGCATTTCTCTTTCTACGGAAAAATTAATAATATAACAGATGCTCCAATGGAATTGTCATTACACCAATCTTATAATGGTTACATGGCAGCGAGTGGTTCAAGATCATTGGCTTTACAAACAGATCCAGCAAATAGAATCATTATTCAAAAAGATTACTATAAAACTACCTATTTATTTGGAATCCGTTTTAAACTTTAATAATAATATCAATTCTATATAATGAAACAAAAGTTCATCTATTTTATAGCGATTTTAGTAGTAGGCTTAACGTCTTGTACTAAATCCGAAGAAATAAAAGATTTATGGCAAGCGGTAATCGTACCCGCTTCTCCAATTAGTGAATCAGCTCCATTGTCTGGTGCAATCAAAGGAACCATGCTAGCTGGTAAAACATATACGGTTAGCGGTGATATATTCGTAAATACAGGCGATACATTAATCATTCAGCCTGGTGTGACGGTTAATTTTACTGGCACTGCAGGTGTTCCAGTTGGTTTAGGTGTTAAGGGATCATTATTATGCCTAGGTACTAAAGAGGCACCTATCTATTTGACTTATCCTGGCGTTACAAGAACCGATCAGCTAGGTGCCAACCCCGATACAGATCCAGCATTGAAAGGCAAATGGACAGGTGTAACCGGAGCAACAACATGCCCATTACTTGTTTTTAAGTGGACGCATATTGAATTTGGTGGCGCTGCTATCAGTTCTGCAATGAAAAGTTTTACAGGTAGCTCAAGTCCTTATCCATTATACTTTGCCAATCCTGACGGTAGTTTTATTTTAGAAGATTCATGGGTTTATGGAAGTGTGGATGATCCATTTAGAATTAATGGTGGAAAAATTCACGTCATGAGAAACACTTTCGAAAAATGTGGATATACAGGTGGCGAAGCGATGAACTCTAAAGCAGGCACCATCGGAGATTTTGCTTACAATTTATGTATAGGAATGGCCACCAATGGCCCAAAAGTGTCTAACATTAATGTGGCAGTTGGGAAGCCAGGTTCAAACGTGCGTATCTATAATAATACAATCGTTAATTGTGGATTCCGTCGTTCAGCAGCTGGACGAGGTGGATCTATTAATTTTGAAGAAGGTGCAGGGGGTATGGCTTATAATAATTTAATTGTAAACTGTAAGTTTGGATTACGTATTGTGAACAATCCAATTGCTGATACTGCTAATATTAGATACGGCTACAACTATTATTATGCCGATTCTTTATCGGTTGCAAATCAATTTATTCCTTCATTGACAGTAAGTACGGCAATTAGTAAGGCACAAGAAACCGATATTCCTAAACCTTCTACCTATTTACCATCAGGATGGTTAATCGGCCAAGCATATGTTGCAAATGCAGCAGTGGTGGGTGCTAATAATCCTCAATTCATTAATGCCCCAGTGCCTTTGCCAGCTGGTTTAATGTTAAGAGATATTGCAGTAGTGGGAACTTCTAATTACGCCTTAAAATCAACATCACCTTGTATTGGTGCAGGCTTTATTGGTTTTGCTCCAAGAGCAGATGTGGTTTTAGACAATCGATTAGGCGCAACAGAAATTACACCTCCGGGAAAAGATATAGGTTGTTACCAAAGCAATGGTAGAGGCAACCAACACTAGGTATTGTTTTAATTTGAATGGTGGGTGCCCAAATGTAAAAATACGGGCACCCTTTTTTAATTGAATTCGTATGAAGAAAATAGAATGTAATTTTTTAAAAAAGATTTCACTTGTTTTATTAATTGTTCAAGCTTCTTTCTCCAGTCAAGCACAACTACAAAATTCTGATGCTAAAGATAGTATCATCCAATTTATATTTACCTCAGACGTACATTTTGGATTAACAAAAGAAAAATTTCAAAATAAAACAAAAGTTTCTGCTTTTGAAGTAAATAATGCAATGGCTTATAATATGAGTCATATAGTAGGAAATATTTTACCAAAGGATAATGGCATTGGCGAAAATGAAATAATAAAAGGTATTGATGCTTTGGTGATTACAGGAGACATCACAAACAGAATGGAAAATGGAGTGCAAGCCGCCACTCAATCCTGGGAGGAATTCAAGACTGTATATCTTAAAAATTTGCATCTGAAAAAAAGCGATCAAAAAGAGGCCGATTTATTTTTAGTTCCTGGAAATCACGATATAAGTAATGCTATTGGATTTCATAGGCCTATGTTGCCTAAAAAGGATCCTGCTGCTATGATTGGAATCTATAACCTTATGTTTCCAAATAAGCTAATAAACAAATACGATAGTGTTTTAAACACGGTTCATTATTCAAAAGATATTAAAGGTGTTCACTTTATTTTCTTGAGCTTATACCCAGATTCGGCAGAAAGAGTATGGATGGAAAAAGATTTAGCCGGTGTTGCAACAAGTACACCTGTACTATTATTTGCACACTCTATACCTGAAGCTGAGCCAAGATTTTTTGAAAATCCAAATGGATTTCATGATATCAATGAGGAAGACAAGTTTGAAAATTTGGTACTTGAAAGGTATAAGGAAGGTAAAGATGTAAAAGGGCCAACTACTATTGAACAAAATGGCTTTACTGATTTTATTAAACTACATCCAAATATAAAAGCCTATTTTCATGGGCATGAAAATTTTACACAATTTTATACTTATCAAGGACCTAAAAAAGACATTAATTTAAATTGTATAAGAACGGATAGCCCTATGAAGGGAAGGATTTCTTTAAAAGACGAAACTAAACTGGCATATGAAATAGTGACAATAAGCACAAATAAAAAAGCACTTACTATAAGGGAAGTGCTTTGGAATACAGGAAATGATAGTTCTAAGATTCAATGGGGAAGTTCAGCAACAATTAATTTATAGAGTTCATTTATTTTTTATTTTAAAAATTTGTTGCCACAAACTCCTTACAATATTTTTTAATCATCTCGCGAACCTTTCTAAACTCATTTAATATTTCTTCTTCTGTGCCAGTAGCTTTTGCAGGGTCTGGAAAATTATAGTGTAACTTTAATGCTTTAGTTGGGAAGTAAGGACAGCGCTCCTTTGCGTTATCACATACTGTAATTACATAGTCAAATTCAATCCCAAAATATTCGCTAATGTTGTTAGAGGTATGCATTGAGATATCAATTGCATCCTCCTGCATGATAGCAATTGCACGTGGATTTACACCATGGGTTTCAACACCTGCAGAATATACATTTGCTTTGCCTTTAGTTAAAGCTGCTAAATATCCATGTGCAATTTGACTTCTACAGCTATTGCCAGTACATAATACGAGTATGTTTTTCATTGTTGCTTTGTTTAAATTCATTATTTATTATTAGCAACATCCACTTCCTGGTGTGCAAGTATTCATAGGCTTTTCGGCATAAACTGTCACAGAGAAAATTCCAAGTTCTGACTGATTAAATTTTGTAATTTCTGCTTCTGATAAATAGTTTTTCAAAATATCATTTGGAATTATGATTGGCTTTTCCTTTTGTATTACAATGTTTGTAAATCCACAAGCATTAATTAATTCCAAGTACACTTGTTTTTGAATGGCGCCAGATACACATCCTGCATACATTTCAGCAGCATTACGTAGCGCTTCTGGCAAAGCGCCTACCAATACTACATCTGATATGCTAAAGTGGCCTCCAGGTTTTAATACTCTATAAATATCTGTAAGTACTGCGTGCTTATTAGGCACTAGATTTAAAACACAATTGCTTACAACAACATCGGCAACATTGGCTGTGATGGGCATGTTTTCAATGTCACCTTGTCTAAACTCCACATTGTTGTATCCCATTTTTTCGGCATTGGCACGCGCTTTCTCAATCATAGCAGGCGTAAAATCAACACCAATTACTTTACCGCTTGCGCCTGTGCTTCTTCTTGCAACAAAGCAATCATTACCAGCCCCTGACCCAAGGTCAACTACAACATCACCTTCTTTTATTTTTGCAAATTCAGTTGGCAAACCACAACCTAAACCCAAGTCTGC
>JBDKLP010000015.1:0-2897 GCA_039795575.1 Bacteroidota bacterium
ATGCAGTTACATAATATTCACTTACTCCATACACTAAAACACTATTGTATAATTTATTGGGATCGCTTCCAAAGTAAATATGATAACCTGTTGCATTTGGATTCACTGCCCATTTTAACCAAGCATTTCTGCGCTCACTATCACCACGCAATGGAACAAAATTTTGTACTGCACCTGGATTTGCTCCTTGTCCTTTTCCAAATACACGCAATCCACTAATTGCAAACTTTGCACTTGGCATATGAATGTTTACCATTTTAATATAACGTGCTTGTATTGGTTTTGGTAACACTACATAATCATGCGGCACATCAGTAGTATTCTTGGACTTGTCAATAATTAAATTCCATGTCTTAGCATCATTGGATGCATACACTTGATACTGATGATAAATATCTGTGTACTTTCCCATTAAATCAGAACCCTCATCGGCATAATTTATTTGAATAGCTTGTATTGTACTTATATTTCCTAAATCAGATTGTATCCACTCTCCTTTGTTACCAGTGGTTGCAGACCAATAAGTTTTTAAATTTTCATCTACTGCATTGTTGGCAGTAAATGCACTTAATGTACTTGATACTTGCACAGGTTTATTATAGTTCAACAACATCCAACCAGTAAATAAACTTGAATCATGATTTGCATTTTTGGTTGGCAGATAATGCGGATAGTCACCATAAGATGTGTTGGTATACATCAATCCTTCTTTATCAATTTGTGCAGGCCAAATTCCTAATCTTCTTTCAAAATTATTTTTTACACTAATCGCAATGGTGCTGATATGCCACCAATTTTTATAAACATCCTGATAGGTTGCACCATGTCCTGCACCGCGCGCAAATCCTCCTGGCTTATAAGAAAATGGATTGTGTTTTTGGTAAGTGAATGGGCCCAATGGTTTATCGCTCACATACACACCATCACCATATCCACTAAACTCTGTTCCTGGCGCACCATATTGTAAATAATATTTTCCATTATGCTTATTCATCCAAGCCCCTTCCATAAATGGTTTTAAAAAAGTATTGTCTTGATGTTCACCAAAACGCTCCCATCCATGAATGCTATCCACCAAATGTATCATTGGTCTTTTTTCAGTAATAGGTTCAAAAGTTTTTCTATCTAACTCCTGGCCATAAATGGGATATAAATTACTTGAACCATGATAAATATACAAGCGGTTGTCATCGTCTAAAAATAATCCTGGATCCCAGGCACCAACTTTAAAACTATCCACTGCAATTTTCCAATCGTTCTTTGTTGGATTCGTGCTATACCAAAGTGTAAAGTTTTTTTCATAGGTACTTCCAATGACAAATAAACTATCTCCCATTACCAGTGTAGCTGGTGCGCATAGTTCATCATACACTTTGTTCCAAGGTCGTAGAAATTTATGTGGTAAAAATTTCCAATGATTCATATCCTCACTCCACCAATAGCCCCATTGATTGGTGCTGAATAAAAAATATTTATTGTCGTACACTGCGATCACCGGATCGGCTGTTGCACGATGTTTTCCATTTTGTACAAAATTGGGAATTGGGCAAAAGCCATAATCCAAATTAATAGGATTACAATAAGTGGCTTCGCGGGTTTGCGCACTTAATTCTAGCAATGCAAAAGCCATTGCAAATAGCAAGACGAATCGTTTCATATAGCAATATTGTATACTAAATATATCAAAATCAAGTAGAAATACCTGAATTTGACTGTTTGAAAGGGCATAGATTCACCAAAACAGTTCATTTAAGCTTTAAAATCAATTATGCGCATAAATTTAATTAATACGTATCTTTATAAAGCACTTAATGCAGGTACGATGAAAGCAAGACTAAATTTAACCATTGACGAATCAATTTTAAAAAATGTAAAATACTTCGCTGAGGAGCACAATACGAGTGTATCCGAATTAGTAGAGAACTATTTTAAATTGATTGTTAAACCTAAAAAGAAAAAGTCCTTGTCTGAACTCATTGAAGAATTACCAAAACCCCAATTAGCGGAAAATTTCAATTGGAAAGAAGAATATTACAAAGGCAAAAAGAAAAAATATGGCTTATAAAATATTCTTTGACATAAATGTTGTTTTAGATTATACCCTTCAACGTGATAATTTTGAAGACATGAAAATTATTATTGAAAGTATGGAGCAGGGTTATCAAAGAGGATTTATTACCAGTGCTACTATTCATACATTATCTTATTTCTTATCTAAGGAATATGGACAACAAAAAGTCAAAGCCATTTTGCTAGACTTACTTTCCTTTATTACCGTTATTGACGCACCACAAGATGTTATCAATAATGCATTACATGCCAATTTTAATGATATCGAAGATGCACTTCAGGTATACACTGCATTACATTATAAAATGAACTATTTTATAACAAGTGATAAAAAGTTAATTAAAGAATCAAGTGAGGTATTACCTATTATAACTGCAAAAGATTTTGTAAAAGCGTTTAATTAAAGAATGTTTATTTTAATTAAACGTTTACTTTACTTAACATCCAATTTTTGAAGTTGCCAAAGCTTGCTCTCATTGGGATAGCTACCTTTTCTTTATCCAATAAAAATTGAACACTTGCTGGGATAGCAATGGTTTCACCAATAGCACGCTCTACCACTTCGGGGAATTTAACAGGGTGGGCAGTTTCTAAAATAATGGCAGGCTTACCAAATTGCTTACAAAATTCCTCAGCTGCTAAAAATGCAACTGCTCCGTGTGGGTCTAATGTATAATGATTCGTCTTATATATTCTTTGAATAGTGGACTCAGTTACTATATCATCATAACTATAACTACTCAAGCTATTTTTTAATTGCTCAAAATTGTTTTGCATAATTTCCAGTATGCGCACAAAATTGCTTGGATTTCCTACATCCATTGCAT